>JBKPME010000054.1:0-12555 GCA_046731915.1 Actinomycetota bacterium | reverse complement strand
GGCCCGACCGCGCCGTTCCGTGGATGTTGTGGGCGGCGTCGAAGAAGGACAGCGCGAGCGCCGGGGCGGTCACCGCTGGAGCCCGGGCGGCACGTCGTCGTACTCGCGGGCAGTGCCCTCGACGTCGTAATCGCGCGGCTGTCTGCGTCCGGGCCGGGTGGTCACGCCGATCGCAACGCGCCGTCCCAACCGCCGTACGACCTGGCTTCGGATCAGTGACCTGGTGGGCGGTAGGAGGAGCAGTAGGCCGATCACATCGGTGATGAATCCCGGCGTGATCAGGAACGCGCCGCCGAAGATCACGAGGACGCCGTCCACGACTTCGCGGTGGGGCATCTTGCCCTCCGCGAGCGCGGTGTTGAAGCGTCGCCAGACCGACCGGCCCTGCGCGCGCAGAAGGAGTGAGCCGATCAGCGAATCGGCCGCAAGGAGGAGGATCGTCCACACCACTCCGATCGCGTCCCCGACCTTCAGGATCACGTACAGCTCCGCCAGCGGGAGCACGATGAAGAGCAGGATGAGCGCCAGCAGAGGCACGGCCTGACCCTACTATCCTCGTGCCATGTCAACCTTGACCGTGGACGAGGTCCAAGAGGCTCTCACCAACGTCATCGACCCCGAGCTCGGCCTCGACTTCGTGGAGCTCGGGCTGATCTACGGGGTCGAGATCGAGGCCGGCGACGTCTTCGTCAGCTTCACGCTCACCTCACCCGGCTGTCCGATCGGGCCCCAGGTCGCCGAGCAGATCGAGGAGTTCGTCGGCGAGCTCGACGGCGTCAACGCCGTACACCCGACGATGACCTTCTCGCCGGCCTGGACGCCGGACATGATGAGCGAGGAAGCGAAGTTCGCTCTGGGGTACTGAGGGCCCGTCTCTCGAGCTACCCACGGCCCAGCCTCCGACTGCTGCGCGACTCCTTCGAGGACGATCCCGCCCTCGACACCGCCGTTTCGCGCGCGCTGATGTTCCGCGTCGCTGCGCGCGAGCTACCGGAGACGCTCCGGATTGCGCGGCCCGGCACCACGGTTGCGCTTGCCAAGCGCGACGCGGTCGCTCCGGGGTATCAGGCAGCCGTCCGGGCGGCGCGCGAGCACGGCTTCGAGGCGACCCTCCGGCTCGCCGGCGGGCGCGCCGCGATCTTCCACGATGGGACGATGGAGATCGGCCACGCCGTGCCTGACGACGAGCCGCGAGCGGGCATCCACGAGCGCTTCGGGCGCACGGCGGAACGGCTGGCGCGGACCCTCGCGAGCGTCGGCGTCGACGCCCGCGTGGGCGAAGTCGCCGGCGAGTACTGCCCCGGCCGCTACAGCGTGAACGCGCGTGGCGCGGCCAAGCTGGCCGGGATCGGGCAGCGCGTCGTGGGCGGCGGCTCGCACACCGGCGTGGTCCTGGTGATCGAGGGCGAGGACCGGATCAACTCGGTGCTCGAGCCCGTGTACGCAGCGCTCGGCCTCGACTGGGAGCCGGCGGTAACGGGGTCGGTGCGCACGGAGGCCGGGAGCGCGACCTGGGACACGGTGACTGACGCGCTCGTTACGGAATACGCGCGGGATTACGAGCTGGTCGAGGCCGCGGTGGACCCCGAGACGCTTGCATTGGCGAGGAGGCTTGCGCCGGAGCACCGGGTTCGCTGACGACAGCGGTGAAGGGGGCGGAGCTCCCGCGCCTATCGGGCTGGTTAGGCGTTTTTCCTTGCGAAATGGAAAGGAAAAACGCCTTACCCCTCGGGGGAGGTCTGGCCGCCTAAGCCGGCTGCTTCGTCGCTGCGCGCTCCGCGTTCCTCACGATCGCGTCGACGAAGGTCGGCCAGAGCGGTTCGGGCATGTCGTGGCCCATCCCGGGGATGGTGATCAGCTCCGCGCCCGGGATAGCGCGGGCTGTTGCCCGGCCGGCGCGCACTGGGACGAGGGGGTCGGCCTCGCCGTGGATCACCACGGTGGGGACCTTCAGCTTGCGCAGCTCCGCGGTGCGCGACCCCGACGCCAGGATCGCCGCCAGCTGGCGGGCGCTGCCCGCCGGGTAGTGGCAGCGGTCGTAGGTGGCGGCGGCCAGCTCACGCATATGGCTGTCGTCTGACCGGTAGGCCGGCGATCCGATCATCCGGAAGACGCCCTCGAAGTAGCGGATGTACGCCTCGCGGTCCTGCGGCGCCCGCCTCATCAGGATGGTCCACACGCGCAGCTTCGGCGTGCCGACCCGGCGGTCGCCGGTGGTCGACAGCATCGACGCCAGCGAGAGCACCCGCTCGGGACGCCGAATGGCCATCGTCTGGGCGATCATGCCGCCCATCGACGTCCCAACCAGGTGGGCGCGCTCGATCTCGAGATGGTCGAGCAGGCCGACGGTGTCGGACGCCATGTCCTCGAGCAGGTAGGGCACGCGCGTCGGCAGGCCGGCCATCAGGCGCATCACATTCGGCACGCGCCCGCGGATCTTGGTCGACAGCCCTGAGTCGCGGTTGTCGAATCGGATCACGTAGAAGCCGCGCTCCGCCAGCCGCTCGCACAGCCTGCGGTCCCAGTGGATCAGCTGCATCCCGAGCCCCATCACGAGCAGCATGGGCGCGTCGGCTGGGTCGCCGATCGTCTCGTAGACGAGCTCGACGGACCCCACCTGCGCGCGCTGCTCGCTCACCGGCCGGGCAGGTTCACACGCGTGCGCGTGAAACGGACGGAGAACTTGAAGTTGCTGGGGCGGAGGAACTTGGGGTCGCGACCGAGCAACTCGAGCTTGGCCACATGCCCACTACCGAACTTCCAGCCGTTGCCGAACAGCTGGAACACGATCCGCCCCTTCTGGTTGTCGCGCAGCCGGTAGACGCCGCGCGAGACGAGAAGCTGCTTCCCTCGGCGCACGTCCCACAGCCGCGCCGCGATGTAACCGCCGCGGCCCTTCGTGCGGATGCGCGTCTCGACTGTCGGCATGCCGAGCATCGTGAACGGCTTCCGCACACGCCTCTCGATTACCGCGGTGCCCTTTGCATGCTCCGCCTTCACGCTCGCGCAGGCGCCCCCGCCACCGATCGGGCCGATCGGGTCGATCGCCGCCGCCGTCGCCGGGTTGCCACTGCGCGAGTTCATCTTCAGTGCGCCGCGGCGGCGCATCGTCACGGTCTTTGGATGTAGCCGCTCCCAGTTCTCAGCCTGGAAACGCGCGCTCGCCCGCGTGGCCCCGGTGCCCGGGCAGACCTGGGTGAACGCCAGCACGCTGCCGTGGCGCGGGGTCTTCCCCTGGCCCTTGAGGAAGAAGTCGAAGAAAGAACTGGCCTGCGTCAGCATTTCGTTGCTCTGAGCGGGGTCGCCCAGCGAGCCGCGTGGGTGTCCGAAGTCGCCCAGCTGGAGCGACAGGCGAGCCCCCGGCGCGGCCTTGAACGTGCGGTATACCCGCAGCGCCTCGGGGGCGGGGAAGAGGTCGTCGGTCCAGCCGTTCTGCACGATCAGCGCCGCGCTCCGGCCAGGCACCCCGATCCAGCTGTGGAAGTCGGAAAGCTCCCGGCCGGACGCCAGCTGGTCCGCCCGCACCGGCTCACCCAGGTCGGCAAGCATCTTCCACGTGGTGATGTCGGAGTTGAAGGGGCCGCCCGGCGGCTCGTAGTAGCCGCCGATCACGCCGGCGGCGTAGAGGATGTCGTTATAGCTCTTCTTCGTCACGCCGGCCGGGCGGATTGCGTCACCTCGCCGCGGCGTCCTGAAATCGGTAAAGCGGCCGTTGGGCGTCAGCGCGTAGGTCATGTCCGACCCCGGCCAGCGCGCGTACGCGGCCTTGATCTCCAGGGACGTGCCGTTCGGGCTCGTCCACGGTACGAATGAACCGTCCTCCAGGCGGATCCGGTCTCGGAGCCGGGCGAGGTTGAGGCTCTGAATGCCCCCGTACGAGACGCCCGTCACGCCGATTGCCGACGCGCTCGTGACGCGCTGGTCCACGAGCAGTCCGAGCAGGTGCTGCGTGTCGCGACCCTCGTAGCGATGGTCGGCGAGATGGATCCAGCCGCGATCGCAGGCCGGGCTGGTGCGAGAGCTCACGGCGCCGCATGAGCGCCCCCAGCCGCGGGCGCTGTAGGTCACGACAGCGTAGCCGCGCGACGCGTAGTAGACGCTGTTGTAGGAACCCTCCGCCGAATGCGACTCGAACGAGCTCTTCGTCCCGCCCCAACCGTGCATCATCACGATCGTCGGGAACGGGCCGTCGCCGCTCGGCGGAAGCGTCACGTCGACGTCAAGCGGCACGCCGTCCCAGCTCGGCACGCGGTCAGCGTCGCTCGCCGTGGGGCAGAAGAGCACGCCGTCCTGCGGAACGCAGACATGGCCAAAGGGGAGTGGCGGGGCGGCCCCAGCCATGGGCGCAGCCATCGCGGCGGCGCCCGCGGCGGCCGCGAGCCCTACGAGAATGCGGCGTATCACGAGGCGGTCGTCTTCTTCCGTGCGCTGCCGGGCGTCCCCTCCTTGGAGCGCCCGTTCGACTTGGCCGTCACCTTAGCGGCCGCGCGCGCGGCCTCGCGCAGCTCGGCGAGCGACTCCTCGAGATGTGTCGCGAAGGCGTCGATGTCGGGCATCGCGTCGTAGTCGGCGAGCAGCCCGAAGTCGACCTTCCCGTTGTAGCTCATGATCGCTACGGCAAGGGCGTGGTTCTCGGGGAGGAAGGCGATCGGCACGATCTCCTCCATCTCGCGCCCGAGCAGGTAGAGCGGGAACTGCGGGCCGGGCACGTTTGTGACGATCAGGTTGAAGAGCCGGGTCGAGAAGTTGAGCCGGGATGCCTGGGCGAGGAGCGTCGGCGGGGCAAAGTCGGTGAGCCCCGCGATCACCTCGGCTCCCAGCGCCTGCTTCGACTCCTTCAGCTCACCCATCCCCTCGCGGACCACCTGCAGTCGCTCCACCGGGTCGTCCACGTACACCGGCAGCGGCCCGCGCATTGCGGCGATGCGGTTGCCGAGCGAGCCGCGCTCGTCCTCGGTCCGGATAGACACCGGCACGAGCGCGCGCAGCTCCAGGCCGTCGGTGCGCACGCCGCGGTCCATCAGCCAGCGGCGCAGGGCACCGGCCACGACCGCGAGTACCGCGTCGTTGACGGTGCCGCCGAGGCTGTTCTTGACCTCCTTGAAGTCCGCCAGCCGGCTCTGCACCCAGCGGACCCGCCGGTGTGGCCCGATATCCACGTTGAGCGGCACGTCCGGCGCCGGGTTCAAGCCGGCCCAGACGACCTCGGCGAGGCCCTCCGCGCCTTCCCGCACGCGCCCGATCGTGTGGCCGGGCCGCTGAAGGGCGCCCAGGGCGCGGCCCGCGAGGCTGAACGGCGTACGTACCAGGCCCGCGACGCCCTCGGCGATGAGGTCCACGTCCGACGGCTCGGGCTCTGCCCGCCAGCCGTCGTCCGGCTCGACGTCGTCAGGCACCGGGGAAAGGTCGAACAGCACCGTGGCGATGTCCACGCCGGACACGCCGTCCACCAGCGCATGGTGCGTCTTCGAGATGAGCGCGAAGCGCCCGCCGTGGAGCCCGTGCACGATCCAGACCTCCCACAGCGGCTTCGAGCGGTCGAGGCGCTGGGAGAAGATCCGGCCGGCGAGCGCGCGCAGCTGGTCGTCGCTCCCCGGTTTCGGCAGTGCCGTGTGGCGTACGTGGTAGTCAAGGTTGAAGTTGGGGTCGTCGACCCAGAACGGGCGCCCTGCCTCGAGCCGCGGGAAGGCCAGCTTCTGCCGGTAGCGCGGCACCCGGCGCAGCCGCGCGCCCAGGTGGTCGCGGAACTCGTCGCGCGCCGGCGCAGGCCCGTCGAAGATGACGAGCGCGCCCACATGCATGTGGGACGACTGCTTCTCCTGAGCGAGGAAGGAGGCGTCCACCGAGCTCAGACGGTCCTTATGACCCTGCTGCGCCACCGCCGGGAGGGTACCCGGTCACAATCGCCTCTGTGAAGCTGTTGGGCATCGTGCTTGCGGTTCAGGTGGCGCTCGGAATCACGCTCGTGGCCCTCGTGGCGACGGACAACCTGCCGTTCACCGGCGACCACGAGGCGGACGGCAGCCCACCGCGCCCGGCCGCCCTGCACGTGGACCGTTTCGACGGCCCGGCCGCTTTCCGCCTCCTGCGCCGCCAGGTCGGGCTGGGGCCGCGGCCGGCCGGCTCGCCCGAGTCGCACGGGCTCGCGAGCCTCCTCAGGCGGATCGTGCCGCGGGGCCGCTATCAGCAGGTCCCGGGCGGCCTTCGGAACGTGATCGGCACTGTCCGGGGGCGAGAGCCCGGCTACCTGGTCGTGGGCGCTCACTACGACACGAAGGATTTCCCGGGCTTCGTCGGCGCGAATGACGGCGCATCCGGCACGGCAGTTGCCGCGCAGCTGGCCCGCAGCATCAGACGCCCGCGCCACACCGTGCAGTTCGTCTTCTTCGACGGCGAGGAGAGCCCGCGCGGCAGTCATGACTTCGAGGAAGACGGTCTCCGTGGCAGCAAGGTGGCGGCGCCGGCGCTCGCGGACGCGCGCGCGATGATCCTGCTCGACTTCGTAGGCGACCAGAGCCTGTCGATCCCGCGCGAGGCGAACTCGAACCCGCCGCTCTGGAAGAAGCTGCGCGCCGCAGCGGACAGGGTCGGCGCCGGACCGGTGTTCCCCGGAGGCGTCAAAGGCCCGGTGCTCGACGACCACCTTCCCTTCCAGGACGCGGGCGTGCCCGCCATCGATCTGATCGACTTCAACTTCCCCTGCTTCCACCGCCGCTGCGACAACATGGCGGCCGTATCCGAGCGCAGCGTCGACGCGGTGGGCGAGACCGTGTATGAGCTTCTGAAGGAGCTCTGATCGCTAGCCTCCGACCCGAGATGGCCGCCGCTCCCGAAAAGCTGCTGCTCGCCGCGCCGCGCGGCTACTGCGCGGGCGTCGACCGCGCCGTCCAGACGGTCGAGCGCGCGCTCGCGCTGTACGGCCCGCCGGTGTACGTCCGCAAGGAGATCGTCCACAACAAGCACGTGGTCGAGCAGCTCCGCGAGCGCGGCGCGGTGTTCGTCGAGGAGGAAACCGAGGTCCCCGAGGGCGAGACCGTCGTCTTCTCCGCGCACGGCGTGTCACCCGCGGTGCACGCGAACGCGGAGTCGCGACGGCTCACCACGATCGACGCCACCTGCCCGCTGGTGACCAAGGTGCACGTGGAGGCGAAGAAGTTCGCCGCCGACGGCTACACGATCGTCCTCATCGGACACGAGGGGCACGAGGAGGTCGAGGGGACGATGGGCGAGGCGCCCGACCACTTCGTCCTCGTAGAGACCGAGGAGGACGTGGACCGGCTCGAGTTGACGGACCCGGACCGGGTCGCCTACCTCACGCAGACGACGCTCAGCGTCGACGAGACCGACCGCATCATCCGCCGGCTTCGCGAGCGCTTCCCCAACATCACCGGGCCCAAATCCGACGACATCTGTTACGCGACCACCAACCGCCAGCTCGCCGTGCGCCAGATGGCGCGCGAGTGCGACCTCGTGCTCGTCATCGGCTCGCGCAATTCCTCGAACTCGAACCGCCTCGTGGAGGTCGCGCGCGACCACGGCGCCGACTCGCATCTGATCGACAACGAGGGCCAGGTCGAGGAGGAGTGGCTCGAGGGCAAGCGCGTGGTCGGGATCTCCTCCGGTGCGAGCGCCCCCGAGGAGCTCGTGCAGAGGCTGATCGAGTTCTTCCGCGCCCGCGGCACGACCGACGTGTCCGAGTTCGAGGTCGTCCAGGAGGATGTCCGCTTCATGCTGCCAAAGGAGATCAGGAACGCGCTGGCGGCACAGGCGTGAACTGCACGCCGTGGAGGCGGAGGCCGGGCGATTCCGCCTGGACAGTCCCGTCGACTTCGTACAGCCCCGGCTCGACGCCGCCCTCCGACAAGGCCGCGTACGCCGCCCCGGCGCTGTAGGTGAACGTGGCCGCGGCGCCCGCGTCCGCGGCCGCGATCCAGTCCTCCCCGTCGGTCCAGTCGCGCACAAGCTCCAGGCGATCGCGGTCGACCGGCAGCGCGATGTCGGCGGTCTGAGGCTCGAGCAAGACGCCCGGCTCGTCCTCCGGCCGGATCGGCTCCATCGGCTCCACGTCGATGCCGAGGCACTCGCCGATCGCGCGCTCGGTGTCCTCGTACTCACCCTCGCCGTAGTGGAGAAGCACGAGCCTGCCCGTGCGGTCGAACAGGTAGCGGCCGGGCCAGCCCTTGTTGCCGTACTCGCGCCAGATCTCGTAATCGGGGTCGAGCGCCACCGCGTAAGGGATCTCGAGCCGCTCGAGAGCGCGCGCCACGATGTCGCGGTCGCGCCCGAACGTGTACCCGGGCGTGTGGACTCCGATCACCCGTAGCCCGGCCTCGCCGTAGCGCGCGTGCCACTCCTTCAGGTACGGCATCGTGCGGAGCGAGTTGATGCGCGCGAAGTCCCAGAACTCGACGAGCACCGCCCCGCGGCCCATCAGCGTGTTCATCCGGAGGAACGCGACGTTCAGCCAGTCGAGCCCTCGCGGGAACTCAGGTGCGTAGATCTCGGCGTGCGGCGGTGGGCGCACGTGCAAGAGGATGGCGCAACCTTGGGCGATTCACGCTGTTGTAGGCTCTCAGCGCTCTGTTGGGGTCTTCGGACCCGATTTACCTCTAGGAGGAGGAATGCGAAAGCTTTCGATCGCCGTCCTGGCGCTCGTTGCCGCTGTTGCGGTGGCCAGCGTGGCTGTTGCGGCGAACGTCTACACGGTTTCCGGATCCACGTCGGTCAAAGGCAAGGGGTCCACAACAAAGCCCATCGCGAGCGGAATCAAGTTCGCGTTTCAGGTCTCGGAGACCGACCCCACCAAGCGGGGTACGGTCGTCGAGAAGTACGCCCTCGGGTCGGAGGGGCTGGTGACCAACCCCAAGTACTTCCCAAAGTGCGCCTTCGGCGACCTCGATAACTCGTCGGTCCCGTCCAAGTGCGCCAAGGCGCAGGTCGGCAAGGGCATCGCGAAGAACGCGGCCGGGCCCAGCACCAACCAGTCCCTGGCAGTGAGCTCGCCCTGCAACCTGGCGGTCAGGCTCTACAACACGGGTGCCGGCATGGCGATCCGCCTCGACGGCGGCCCGCCCATTCCGCCGTCGTTCGAGTCAGATCAGATTGGCTGCGCGCTTCCGCTCCACACGGCGATCAACGGCAAGTTCGTGAAGACCAAGATCGGCGGAATCACCGCAAGGGACTTCGTGTTCACCGTTCCGACGAACCTGAAGCACCCGCTGACGGGGATCGACAACTCCATCCGCTCCAGCATCACCAACGTCTCGCTGAAGACGAAGAAGGTCAACGGCAAGAAGCGCGGCTTCTACGAAAAGGTCGGCTGCAAGGGCAGCACGCGCACGATTCGCGGGACCTTCACGACCGAGGCCAACGCGACCCAGCCGGCGCAGAAGTTCACCGCCACGAAGACGGTGAAGTGCTAGCCGGCGCCTAGGCGCTGATTTCGCTCACGGGGCGGCCTTCGGGCCGCCCCGTTTGCTTTCAGCTGCCTAGCCCGTGCAGCAGCTGGGGCGAGACCCATACCTCCACGGCGCCCGCCGCAAGGAGGATCGGCACCGCGATCGCCACCGTGACGAAGGTGGCCGCAAGCAGCTCATGCCAGTCGTCGCGGCGGCTCGCGATCATCCACGCCGCAAGAGGGAGGAACAGCGCGAAGAGCTCGGGCAGGGCGTGTGGGAGACGCGCGAGCACCAGCGCCCCGGGCGAGATGCCGATCTGGCCGGCGAGCGCCGCCGCGTCACCGCCGAGGATGTATGCCTGCGTGCCGAGTGAGAAGAGGGTGGCGCACACGACGAACGCGATCGCGAGCGGCCCGGCCTTCTCGTGTACCCAGCGCGAGAGGCCGCCCCGGTGCGACGCCGACAGCGGCAGCGAGCTGCCCGCCATGAAGCCGGCGACGCAGGCGAGCGCGTGGAGCGCGAGCACGAGCGCATTGCGGAACAACACGTGCCCGTAGTCGGCGAGCGTCGCCTTGACGTTGTAGCCAGGGATCACATAGGTGGTCGGGTCCGGCGTGCTCGCCTTTGCGACCAGGTACACCGCAAGCAGCAGCGCCACCGCGATCGCGGCGCTGAGAAGGCACCAGGGGCGGAGGGCGGCGAGGGGTTCCCGGTTCCAGCGAGCCAGCGTGACCTTCGTGTCGCGCATGCCCTGGACCAGCACGAGCTCGTTCACGTTCACTCCAGTGGGCATCGGCACGGGGAGGGCCGGGGTTGAGCTAGGCCAGGCAGCCGTAGAGCGCCTCGCGCAGCGCCCGCTCGCGCGGGTCGTCGTTCAGGTGGAACCCCATCCGGTTCATCACGTACGCGAACGACGCGCCGCGATCGGGGTCGGCGAAGGCGAACGAGCCGCCGGCGCCCGGGTGGCCGAAGGCCCGCGCGCTCGAGCCGAAGCGGAAGTCGCCGAGCGGCCGGGCAAAGCCCAGCGAGAATGCGGTGTCCACCTTCAGGACCTGGTCGCGCCACCCGTGCAGCGGCCGCCGCGGGGGACGGATGAGCTCCTCCCGCGTCTCGGGCGCGAGGCCGAGCTCCGCAGGATGGGCGGCGAACGCCGCGTAGGCGCGCGCGATGTCGCGGGCGCCGCCGATTCCGCCGCCTGCCGGGAACTCGAGCGCGCGGTACTCGGCGCGATCGAGGTCCGCCGGCCGGCGCAGGCGCGGGTTGGCGAAGGCGCGAAACGTCACCGAGCGGGGATTGAGCATGGCGAGCCGCATCTGCAGGGGTAGATCGCGCATCCGCGGAACCGCCTTCCAGACCGGGACCCGCTCGATCCGAGCCAGTCGCTCGCGCGGCAGGTCGGCGGGAGCGCCGAAGTAGAACTCGATGCCGAGCGGCGCAGCTATCTCCTCGGCGAAGAAACGGCCGAGGGTTCGCCCCTCGGGATCGACTCGCCGCATTAGCTCGCCCTCGTACCAACCCAGGCTGACCCCGTGGTAGCCGTGGCGCGTCCCCGGCTTCCAGAGCGGCCGCTGCCGCGCGATCGCGGCTGCCAGGCGATCGAAGTGGGCAAGAAGGCGCGCGTCGAGCGGCTCATCCACTACCGGCAGGCCGGCCTCGTGCGCGAGGAGCTGGCGGACTGTGACCTCGCCTTTGCCGGCCTGCGCGAACTCGGGCCAGTAGCGCGCCACCCGCTCGTCGTAATCGAGCCAGCCGCGCGAGTGGGCGAGCGCCAGCGTCATCGCCGCCAGCCCCTTGGACGTCGAGTACACGAGGACGAGCGTGTCCTCGCCCCACGGCTCGCCGTCGCGGGCGTCGCGGACACCGCCCCACAGATCTACGACCTTGCTTCCGCCGACGTATGCGGCGCACGCGGCGCCGAGCTCCCCGCGCTCGGCGAAATTGCGCTCGAACTCGTCTCTGACGGGCTCGAAACCCGGTGCTACGGCGCCTCCGATCACGGCCCAAAGGTAATCCGTGGAAATTTAGGAGCGGCATACATACCTTTGGTTCCATGCCTTCGCCGGGCCGGCACACGCCGGCCCTCTGCACTCTGATCAACGGAAGGCACCGCCCAATGACACGGAAGATCATCGGCGGCCTGCTCGTGGGCTCCCTTCTCCTAGCCGTTCCGGCTTCAGCACTGGCCGCGGACTACGGCAACACGCACATGGACCTCACCTTCAAGACGACGCCGAAGGCGAAGGCGGCCGGCACGACGCGCAGCCCGCGTCCTGTGAGTCTTTCAATTGCGATCGCCCAGTCGACTCTTTCGGGCAGCGGCCAGCCGGGGACGTCGAAGGCGCTGAACATCACCCTGCCGAAGGAGATGAAGTTCCAGGGCGCCACCTGGCCCAAGAAGCTCCGCTGTAACCCCGTCAAGGCCGACCAGGCGCATTCGGACAGCGTCTGCCCCAAGGGCTCGATGATCGGCAAGGGCCACGTCACGGCCACCGCCGGCGACGGCGGCATCACCTCCGAGATGGGCGTGCGCGCCTACGTCACGACCAACGGTGATCTTGGTCTCTGGCTGGCCACCGATCGGCCGCTCCCGATCCACGAGATGCTGATCGGCAAGGTGAGCCGCGGCCGCACGATCAAGGTCGCGATCCCGAGCCACATCCAGCAGCCGCTAGTGGGCGTGAAGAGCGCGATCCGCGTGATGAGCTTCTCGCTGACGCGCGGCGTTGTCTCGACCGGCTGCCCGGCCGCGAAGCACTGGACGCTCAAGTTCCAGAACGTCTACGACAACGGTGGCAGCGCCACGGCGAGCGCCACCGCCCCCTGCCGGAGGTAGTAGGTAGGACGAAGCCGGGCTAGCCGATGGAGTCGACCATCTCGAGCTGTATGAGTCTGTTCAGCTCGACGGCGTACTCCATCGGCAGCTCCTTCGTGACCGGCTCGATGAAGCCGTTCACGATCATCGCGGCCGCCTCCTCTTCGGTAAGGCCGCGCGACTGCAGGTAGAAGAGCTGCTCGTCCGAGATCTTGCCGACCACGGCCTCGTGGGCCACGGTCACGTGCGGGTTCTGGATCTGGATGTCGGGCCAGGTGTCGGAGCGCGAGCGGTCGTCCATCATCAGGCCGTCGCACTGCACGTGGGCCTTCGAGCCCTGCGAGT
>JBKPME010000053.1:0-10636 GCA_046731915.1 Actinomycetota bacterium | reverse complement strand
CGTGCCAGCAGGCGATCAGGACCTTGCGGGCGACGGCGCTCTTGGCCGGGTTCGCCTTGCCGGTGCGCGCCTTGACGTCCGAGTAGAGCCGGTGCCAGGGGTTCGTCTCGCGCCAGGCGCCCTGGGCCGCCTCGACGGTGGCGAAGCGCAGCGTGCGCGAGCCGGCCTTCGATAGCTCGCCTGAGCGCGAGCGCTCGCCCGACTGCTTGACGCGGGGAGCGAGTCCGGCATAGCCGATCAGCTTGCGCGGCGAGGGAAAGCGGGCGACCTCGCCGATCTCCGCGGCGATGGTGAGGCCCAGGACAGAGCCGATGCCGGGAATCGTCGAGAGCAGGCACACCCTCCGGTCTGCTCGCGCCAGCGGCCCAAGCTCTTGGTCGAGCGGAGCGATCCGTGCATCGAGGATGTCAATCACCTCGAGCGCCTCCGCCACCGAGCGGCGCCAGACTTCGGGCATCCCGCGCGACTCGAGCAGCTCCAGCGCACCAGCCTGGCGCAACCGCCGGAGCGGGATCCTGAGCCCCCACTGGGTAAGCAGGCCGAAGATCCTGTTCTTGGCCGAGGTCCGCAGGCGGACGAGGTGCATTCGGCGCTTCAGCCGCTCGCGCAGCGCGCGCTCTTCGAGCGAGGGGATCCAGAGCGCCGGCACCAGGTCGCGACGGGAGAGCTCGGCGAGCACGCGGGCGTCTACCTTGTCGGTCTTGCAGGCGAGCGGGGCGACGTTCTTGACCTTGCGGGCGTCCGCGACCTCGACCTGCCAGCCGGCTTCCTGGAGCCTGTCGCGCACCCACACGGCGCCGCTCATCATCTCGAGGCAGGCGCAGACCTCCGGTCCCAGCTCGATGACGAGCCGCGCCAGGCCGTCCTCGTCGGCCGGCACGAACCCCTCGCCTGCAATCGACCCGTCGGCCTGTTTAGCGCACCAAGCCGCGCGGCGATACGCCCAGTCGATTCCGACATACTGCATCCGGGCCTCCTAGCGTCTGACTGCGTTACCAAGCGCCAGTTTGTCGGCGCCTGGGGGCCCTCCGTTCATCGGATTCGCGTGAACTCGACACTCCGGTCGGATACCCGTGAGTTCCCGCCTGGACGAGGAGCAGGGGGCTGCGGTCGTGCTGTTCGTCGTAGGGAGGAACGACCAGTACTCGGCGAGGCTGGCCGGGCGAGGCGGTCGCTGGCCGCCCTAGGATGGGTCCGATATGGACGCTCGTCGACCATCCGTCGACCATCGAGTTGGGCGGAAGGGGCGAGATTCAGCTCTACGGGCCGGTAGCTCAGCGGTCAGAGCAGCGGACTCATAATCCGTCGGTCCCTGGTTCGAATCCAGGCCGGCCCACTGGCGGTACCTGGTGTCCAGCTACCCGACTTCTCGAACGTCCCCGGATACGCACCGGTGGCGGTCCCGCTGACGCTGAATGTGGGGTGGGGCAAAAGGCTGAGTTCCCCGAGCTACTGGCGCTCAACGTCTCTCCCGTCAGTGTGGATACGGCAGCGGCGGCGGCAGGCGGCAAGACGACCGCCAAGACAAGGGCCACCGCCAGCCCAGGAACAAGCAACACGCGCCGCACCCGCGCGGCAGCGGCGACAGTGGTGAGTGCGACAGGAAGTCGTCTCACGTCGGTTCCTCTCCTCGCGCGCGGCCGCCGCTCTGAGACTCCATCCGCGGCCCCAGCCGCCTGTAGAGGGTCGACCCGACGCTACACCTGGGTACGCCGCCGATGGGACAGCCCTCGCTGCGTGCACAGCTGAGGAGTCGTCATTCGTGCAAGGGGTCGCTGTCTGCCGGTGTCCGCTGCGCGTGTGCCCGTCGCCGCAGATCGGGCCGTGACAACTAGTGCCGACCGCAGGAACCGACGCTCCAGCAAGGAATCGTCCGAAAACCATCCTTGACTCTGTGACGGCGCTGGTGATACGCCCGCGGTGGGGCCGGTTTCCCGGAGCACCCGCGTTGAGAGGCCGGTGTTCCCCTGGGTTTCCGGCCCCACCTACCCGTATAACGCGGCAGCACCCGAGAGGTTGAATGGTGAAGCGGGGGTCCGATCAAACAAACGCGTGCGAGTCCGCGAGCAGGAGATACCCACGGCGGCACCCTATGCGCCCAGGGCGCGTCGCCTTGAGCGGAGGACCGGGGGGCTCCCCGAGGGAGCAGTGAACAGGCGCCGCGGCGGTTCATTCCGCGCCGCCCGGACGCCCGCGACTGCTGTGCAAAAGGGGTCCCGCAGTGCTCAGGGTGGCGCTGCTGCCGCTCGCGGCCTAACGCACGGGGAAACCTCTGGGCGCTGCAGGCTTGCCGCAGTAGCGGCTCACTATTGCCGTGGCGGGCGCGAGCGGGGCCGGCCCTGGCGGTTCCCGCGCCCCCGCCGACGCGGCATAGTTCATACATGGTGGAGGTCGTCGAGTACGGGCCGCTGACGGACGCGCTGCGCGATGCGCTTGAGGGTGGAGAGGAGCATCCGTTCGGGACGGAGGGCATCGAGTTGTCTTGGCGCCGCAAGGAGCGGCACGTGATGTTGCGCGACGAGGAAGGTCAGCTTGTCGCGTCGACGGGGCTGCTCGTGGTTGAGGTGAGCGTCGACGACGGGGAGCCGTTCGAGGTCGTCGGCGTGGGCGGAGTGTTCGTGACGCGCGCACATCGAGGCGAGGGCCTCGCCCGTGTTGTGGTGGAGGCGACGTTCGAGCGCGCGGCGAGAATGCGGCCGACCCTGGCGATGTTGTTCTGTCGCGACGCGGTCGCGGGGCTCTACCTCAAGCTCGGCTTCGAACTGGTCGAGCCGCCCGTTCGCGTGCTTCAGCCGAATGGGACGGCGGTCCTGCCGGTGAACACCATGTGGCGACCGCTTGCGGAGGGCGCTGCGTGGCCGCCAGGGGCCGTGCTGGTGCACAGCGAGCCCTTCTGATCGGCTAAGTCGCTCACACTGCCGCTCTGAGTGCGCGTCGCCCGTTTCTTGCGGCCAGGGCCGTGCGACAAGTGGGTGCTGCAACCGCTGTGGCACCCCCGGCAAAGCAGCGTTGAGGCAAACGCTTCGCTGCTTGCCTCCGCTGCCTACTCGATTCGGTCGGGCAGCGGTCCGACGAATTCGACGCCATAGTCCATGCTCGCCTGCTGGATCTCCCACCCTTGGACCGAGTCGAGCGGCGGCAAATTGCCGGTGTAGCGGGACGCTGTCGCCGCGACTGGCCTGCTCGTCTACGAGGCAGAATGCTCCTCCCGTCTCCTCCCAGCCGGCAAGAAAGCAAGCGGACATCCCACCCAGCCACCGGAGCTCTCCCTCCCCTGTTGGTAGAGGTATGCGCCAGTCGCATCAGCCATGGTGCCTGCCGCCGTATGGTCAGGAAGCAACGCCGACCCTACACGCTGGCAGGGGTCGCGATGCAGGGTATGGCGCGCCTGCTGACGGCGCACGTTTAGCGGAATAAGTCTTCGGGGCGTGGCCGCCGACGCCCGCTTCGGGTGAGCGACGGGAGAACGGAGCGGGACAGTGCGGAAACGCCGCCCTGCGGAGCGGCACCTCAGAGCCCTGAAACCAGCAGCGTTCGCAAAAGACCGTTCGAACGAGCCGCCTTAGGTACCGGGAGGCTCGCCCGTTCCGGTGCCTCGCTTCGAGCTTTGTTCAAGTCGAATTCGTCTTGCTGCGGCGTAGTGCTCTGCGAGCTGACCGGATGCGTCGCGTTGCAGGTCATCGAGTTGCGAAGCGTCGATCCGCATCAGCGCTGGTTCGAGCCGCGCCCTGCCTTGACGCTCCTCGACTTCCGAGATTTGTAGTTCGTAATCCCCCGCCGCTGTCAACGTCATGAACGCGCTGAGGTAGGCGGGAAGGAGCTGGCCATCCTCGATTAGCTCACCAATCCGTCGGGAGGCGTCGTCGCCCCCGTCGTCTTCGGCGACGCGGAGCAGCCAACCAGGGCGTTCCTCGCGAAGCAGGTCCGGTGGAGCACTTGCGAGCACGGCGGTGGCCAGCTCGGCGCGGAGGGCTGCGATTGTTTCGACACTGCAGAAGGGCTGGGTTCCTTCCGCCCACGCGCCAATAAGTCGGAGCCACTCAAACTTCGCCATGAGAGTCTCGCTTTGCTCGACTCTCCTCCTAACGACCGCGTCGCGTTCGTCGCCCATCGGGAACCGGGCCACCAAATCCCGTATGAAGAGGCGAACTCGATCAGCCGGTGACCAAAGGCCCGATTGAAGGTGAGCCAGCCTGGCCGCGACGGCATCGAGCACGGGCAACGAGGCCTCGATGTCCTGGAGGTCTAACTCCTCAACGTGTGCCCACACGCGCTGCAAGAGCGCGGGTAGCGTCTCTTCCGAGTGTGCTGCGAGCACCGCAGATAGCGCGTCCGGTCCGGCGGCGAACGCCTCAATAGTGTCTCGGACCTCGGCCACCGATAATGCGGCCTGCGGCAATGATGCGGTGAAGTACGTGTCGAACGCCTCGCGGTCGGCGACCTGTCGCGCCCGTTTCCACCCCATTGGATCCTCGAAGTGCGTGTTCGACAGCACTCCGAGCGATCCCGGAAACAAGAGCTTGTAGGTCGCGTGCGCAACAGCTGGGTTCCCGGATTCGGCGGCAGCTTGCCTGAGGCGTTCGGCGCTTGCTTGCCCCTCCCCCTGGTCTCTCCCGGGGACTGGCCGGGCTGGCGGGGGCGTCAGGTCATCGCGCAAAGCGATGAGCCCATCGTGGAAAGCTGGCAGCAGCGTGTGCAGTGCTGTCAGGCCGATGACATCAGCGATATCGACTTCCTCGCCGACGAGGGCAAGGGCCAACGGCAACGTGTTTGCGAACCGCAGCGCGTGACGCGGACGCGAGACCAAGGGACGGACGATTTCGCGATAAATCGGCTCCCAACGATGAGGATCCAGCCGATGTGCAGGCACATCGCCAATCGCCCGGTCAATGCTGTCCACGAGCACCGCTTCGAGCATTTCCGGTGGCGGCTCAGGCAGGCGATATTCGATTTGGACGATCTTCTCCAAGTACTCGCCTCCATCGGTGCTGCCAGCGGTCAGCGCACTGCGCACTGCATCCCGATCAAACGCCAGGAGATAGGTGACATTGGGGAAGTCGCCAACGAGTTTGATCATTCGCATTAGGTCGCGAATCTCGCTGTCTTCCAATCGGTCCACGTCGTCGATCAGGACCACGATGTGCGCGTCGAGTTCCGAGAGCGCGTTTCGTGTCTCGGTTCTTTCCTCGTAGATCGACTTTGGCGCGCGATCTATTTGCCGACCGGCCTCGTCCAATGCAGCTCCGCCGACCCCGACTACCCACCCAACACCGGGCGCGCGCTCCAGCGCGCGCAGACCTGCCGAGTAGCGCCGCAGTCTCTCAGCAGCGTTAGTCCCTCGGTTCCTCCCCAGGGCCTGAGGAAGGGCAATAGCGAGTTCCGAAAGGAACTGGGAGACCAAGTGTTGGCTTCCGCTCACGAGCCACGGGTTGAATGAGATAACGACCCTCGCTGGCTCACCAGCCGGTTGGGCTTGCGTCAGCTGTTGCTCCACCATCCGAAGGACACTCGTCTTCCCGCTGCCCCATGGGCCCACCAGCGCGATGACGAAGCCGGTTGAGGGGGCAAGTTCGACCTGGCGAGCCAAAAGTGCCGCGAATGTCCGTCGACCAAGCCGGTCGTCGTCGGCGGTCGATATAGGTGCGTCGGAATCGAGCATTCTCAGCGGACGCTCACGCGGAACCGCAGACGGCTCGTCGCCTTTCTGCCATGGGAGCCTCATCCGCCTGGAAGGTACTCGCGACGAACGCACCACGGCTCAGACGTCCGACGTAGCGAACTTGCTGAAGGCCCCGAACGTCCACGGTGGTTGGACCTTTCCGACCCATCAAGAGAAACCCGCTCGAGAGCGGGTTTCTCTGCTTCTACGATGACGGCGCGGGGCCCGGCCGGGGGAGGCTCACGGATGCGCGCCGGGGCCGTTCACGCCGGACTCCTGGATGCGCTGATTCAGAGCCGCCGGGAGCGTGGATGGTGTTGCCTCCGCCGCCCTTGTGACTCCGGCCTCCTCGACACCGCCACCCCCGCCGTCCGCGATCACGAACATGAGGGCGAGGGCGGCCGCGACCAGCAGCGCCGCGAGGACCAGCGTGACGGTCGGCGTGGGCGGCGCAATTGTGCGGTGGCCTGCGTTTCGCAGTGTCGACATGGTTCCTCCTTCGGCGGCCTCGTGGCCTTACCGGGTGGGTGCCTAGCGACTCTGGCATCCGCGGTTACGGAGAATTTACGGGCGTCTCCAGCGGCGCTCTCATCCCGACGCACGCCGGCGCGCACGCGGCCCGTGTGCCCGCGTGAGCAGGGCTACGTCAGCGCCAAAGCCCGCCGCGCAAACGGCTACGTGAACCGGCCGCGGTTGCGTTGCGAGCAAGCCGGCTCGTAGGGCTGTCCTCTGAGGCATTCGCTCCGGTTCGGGCCTATCGCAATCCGCTCGAGCGGCAGATACTGGACGGGTGACGTCACGAGACGACGTGGAGATCGTGCGCCGAGCGCTCGAGATCGTGGTGCTCGAAAAGGACTTCGGCGCCGGTTTGGATCGGTGCGTCGGCGAAGGGCTCCTCGACCCGAAGGTCGAGTGGAGGGGCGGCGCGCGCGGCGGTCGGGCAGTCGCAGGGATGGAGAACGTTGTGGGGTGGGACGCCTACTCGGAGATGGCGCAGGTTCAGGGAGGATTTCGAATCGCTCGATGCGGAGGTCGAGGAGATCATCGGCGCCGAGAAGGATCGTGTCGTCGCAGTCATTCGTTCGTCTGGACTCGGCAAGCGCAGCGGGGCCCCGGTCGAGATGCGAACCGCGAACGTGTTCTGGCTCGCAGGGCGCCGCATCGTGCGGATCGACCCCTACCTCGATCCGGACGAAGCCCTCGAAGCCGTGGGCCTCCGGCGTAGGCATCGGGATGTCGGAACCCGCGGCGAAGCTCGAGACGGTTCGCCGCGGCTTCGAGCTCTTCAATACCGGTGATCTGGACACCCTGTTCGCGCAGGTCTTCCACCCGGACGTCGACTACAGCGGAGATCCCAGGGTTTCCGCGCTGGCGGGCTTTCCGGCGGACGCGAAGGGGGTCGAGGAGGTGCGGGCCGTCTGGGCCGCCTTCTTCGCGATGTTCGATGAGGTGCACCTCAGCGAGGTAGAGCTGACCTCAGGGGAGGGCGACAGCGTGTTCGGTAGAGCGCACTTGCTGACCCGCGGCGGTGCCAGCGAGGTGCCGATCGACGCTCCGCCATTTCACGTGGGAGGTGCGCGACGGGCGCTGGCGGTTCATGTCCGCAATGCTCGTGGAAGGGGAGGCGGTCGCTGCCCTCGAGGCGTGGCGCGACGGCGAGCGTGGCAACATGCGGTGATGCCGCCGCTACGCGCGCGGGAGCGCGCCCAGCTTCCCGACAGTGCCTTCGCGTACATCGATTCGCGCGGGCGCCGACGGCTCCCGATCCATGATGCGTCGCATGTGCGGAACGCGCTCGCGCGTTTCGGCCAGGTGCAGTTCGAGGACGAGGAGGCGCGTGATCGGGCGCGGAGCCGCCTGCTCAGGGCGGCCAAGAAGCACGGGATCATGCCGATCGGCTTCATCAACGCTCAGCTGCGGCAGCAGCGGAGCCTGCCGACCGGCCAGGTCACGTTCCTGCTGACGGACATCGAGGGATCGACCGCGTTGCTGGCCCGTCTCGACGACCAGTATGCGCGTCTCCTCGCGGATATCCGCCGCCTCGTTCGCGGCGCGCTGCGGCAAGTGGGAGGCCGCGAGGTGTCGGCTAGGGGAGACGACGTCTTCGCGGTCTTCGAGGAGGCGCCCGCCGCGGTGGACGCCGCGCTCGCGATCCAGCGGGCGGTGCGGGAGACCGCCTGGCCGGGAGGCAGCGACGTGCGCCTGCGGATCGGGCTCCATCGCGGGCGCCCTGAGCTGACCGACACCGGCTACGTCGGAATCTCGGTCCACGCCGCAGCGCGAATCTGTTTCGCGGCCCACGGCGGCCAGATCGTCCTGTCCTCAGCCGTTCGCTCCGCGGTACTCGCCTCGCTCGGAGATGAAATTTCGCTGAGGAGCCTCGGTGCGTGGCGCTTCCGCGGCCTGCCCGAGCCGATCTCGATGTTCCAGGTGGACGCGCCGGACCTCCGCTCCGACTTCCCGCCGCTCCGATCCGCGGTCCTGGCCGAGTAGCGGGCGGCGCTCAGTCCGACGCTGCCCCTCGGCCGCGATTCCGAGGTCGCCCTGACCGTGCCACGCTCGTGTGCGCCATTGCCTCCCACGACGTCCTCACCCGCGCTCGGCTTACCCGGCTCGTGATGGGCGCGCGGCCTTCAAGTGGTCGCATGCGCCTTGGAGGAGTACCATCGCGTCACGGCTGACGTGCCTCCGCCGTGGGGAGCGCAGTCGCTGACTCGCGGGGGAACGAGGAACGGTGTCAGAGGGCGTCGTGCTTGTTCTCCTCATAAGCCGGAGGCCAAGTGTTGTCGCAGCGGATCGAATCGTTCACCTGCAACGTCACACCTGAGCGCGACCACGTGATCGTGGCGCCGCGGGGCGATCTCGACATGGCGACTGTCGGGATCGTCGAACAGGAGCTCCGCCAGCTGCACGAGGCCGGCTTCCGCAACATCGTGCTGGACCTCCGCGGACTCACGTTCATGGACTCGTCCGGGCTTCACCTCGCGATGAGGTGGGCGGACGAGGCGTCCCGAAACGGATTCGCCTTCGCGCTCGAGCCGGGACCGCCGGTGGTCCAGCGGATCTTCGAGCTCGCCGCGGTGACGGAGCTGCTGCCGTTCCGGGCGCGCCAGGGCTGAGCGAGCTCAGACGGGCCGGTCTAGTGCGTGCGCGGGAAGCGGGTCGAGGTCGTTGACGAAGCCGGGCTGAGCCTCGACGCGATCGACCCACGCAACCACGTGCTCGTGGGGTCCCAGGTCTGCTCCGGCGTCGCCGGCGCAGTGCACGTATGCGTACAGGGCGATGTCGGCGATCGAGTAGTTGCCCGCCACGAAGTCGCGCCCGTCGCACAGGCCGCGGTCGAGCGCGACCAACGCGTCCTTCCCGCGCTCCAGCCGGTTCGCGTAGACCTCGGGCATCCGCTCGTGGCGCCCGGACAGCCGCAGGAAGCGCGCGTAGGCCAGCTCCGCCTCGATGCGGTTCTGCTCGAACAGCATCCACTGTGCCACGCGCGTGCGCGGCATCCTGTCCTCCGGGAGGTAGCGCGTGCCGTCGGCCAGGTGGGTGAGGATGGCACCGGACTCGGCGATGGTCTCGCCCGAGTCGAGCTCGAGGACCGGGATGCGGCCGTCCGGGTTGCGGCCGAAATGCTCTTCGGTTCGGGTCTCGCCCTTGAAGAGGTCGACCGTTACGCGGTCGAACGGAATCTCGAGCTGGCGGAGCAGGATCCTGGCCTTCATGCAGTTCCCGGAAGCGGGGTGGTCGTACAAGATCACGCGCGCAACCTAGCCTGTCTCGCGTGCGGAGAGGAATGGCAGCCGTCGCCACTCTTGTGGCGCTTGGGGCGCCGATCCCCACAACCGCGGCCGCGGGCGCTCCGCCGAGCATCGTGGAGAACGTCAGCGAGACGGTTCAGGTCGATCCCGGGGTCCAGTGGACCAGGATCGAGCGCGGGGCCGGCCCCATGCGGATCAACGTTCTGGCCCTCGATCCGGCGCGGGTGCGGGGAGTGCTGTCGAATGAGCGGATCGCGGGCCGCGAGCGAGTCAGCCGCATGACGAGGCGGGTTGGGGCGGTGGCGGGTGTCAACGGCACCTACTTCACTCCCACTGGCGATCCGGTGGGGGTCCTGGCCATCGGCGGCGAGCTCATGAGCGAGCCGGTGGACGGGCGCTCGGCGCTGATCCTGCCGGCGGCTGCGCCCCCGTTCATCGCCCCGGTTCGCTTCCGCGGGCGCCTAACGGTGAACGGACGGTCACGAGAGATCGACGGAATCGACCGGACGCGTGGGCTGATTCCAGCCTGCGGTGGTCGCGGGGGCGACGTCCCGACGACCCGTCCCAACGCCGTCATCACCTGCACCGACTCCAGCGAGCTCGTCCTGCTCACGCCCCGCTACGGCGCCCGGCCGCCGCGCGAGGGCGGCGTCGAGGCAATTGTTCGCGACGGGCGAGTGGTGAGCGTGCGACCGCCTGGCACCGGTCCGGTCCCGCGCGACGGCGTGCTCCTCACGGGAACCGGTGACGCCGCACGCTTCCTGCGCGACGTCGCCCTTCCGCGAAGCCCAGCGAAGATCTCGCTCGCGCTCCGCGCCGGCAGGAGACTGTTGGACATCGGTCAGACCTCGGTGGTGCTCGGGCCTGGGCCGCGGTTGCTGCGCGCCGGTCGTCTGGCGATCCGTGCCGCGGCGGAGGGGTTCGCTCCGCCTCAGGCGCCGGCCTTCTTCCGCTCGTTTGTGGCGGGCCGAAGCCCGCGGACGCTCGCCGGCGTGCGCGCGGACGGGACGCTTCTGCTCGTCACGGTCGACGGGCTGCGGCCGAGGTGGAGCGCCGGCATGACGCTTCGGGAGGCGGCCCGCCTGATGCGCTCGCTCGGCGCGCGTGACGCACTCAACCTCGACGGCGGAGGCTCCTCGACGATGACGATCCGCGGCGAGGTGGTGAACCGCCCGTCCGACCGGGTAGGGGAACGGCCCGTGAGCAACGGTCTGTTCGTGAT
>JBKPME010000052.1:0-21061 GCA_046731915.1 Actinomycetota bacterium | reverse complement strand
CGACGAAGGCCTGGAGCGGCGCGTAGGTGCGGTTGATCGGGATCATGCGGGAGCGATGGTGCTCTTCATCCCGGGCTTCATGCAGCGTGGCGACGCCTGGCGGCCGGTCGCGGAGCTCCTGCCGGAACGCTATCCGAGCCGGCTCCTCGACCACGCCGAGCACTCATTCGAGGGCAGAATGGGGGAGATCCTCGCGGCTGTCGGCGCACCCGCGCCGTCCGTGCTGGTCGGCTACTCGCTCGGCGGACGGCTTGCATTGAGGGCAGCCCTCCGGTCACCTGAGTCGTTGGACGCGGTCGTTGTCGTGGGTGCAACGGCCGGCATCGAGGAAGGGCCCATGCGCGCGCAGCGGGTGGAGGCCGACGAGAAGCTCGCGTCGTGGATTGAGGCGATGCCGATCGAGGACATCGTCGGCCTTTGGGAGCGCCAGCCGCTGTTCGCCGATCAGTCCGAATCGCTCGTCGAGGCGCAGCGGCCCGGTCGCCTGTCCCAGGATCCCCGCTCGCTCGCGCTCCTGCTCCGTACGGCGGGACAGGGCGCCCTCGAGCCGGTCTGGCACGAGCTCCGCACACTGGAGCTCCCGCTGCTCGCGATCGCGGGCGCCCGCGACGACGGCTACACGGCGGCGGCGAAGCGCCTCGCCGGGGCGGCGCCGAACGCCCGCGCGGCAATCGTAGAGGACGCCGGCCACGCCGCCCATCTCCAGCGCCCGGACGAGGTCGCCGCCCTGATCGCGGAGTTCCTCGACGGGCTGCCCTGAGAGGTGCGTCACGCCCCCCCGGGATCCGGGGTTGGGCGTTTTTCCTGGGCATATGGCGAGGAAAGACGCCCACCCCCCGTGGGCGGGTGACCGGAGCGTTGCGAGTGCTACGCGACCCTTTCGAGTGTTACGGCGGCCAGGTCCTGTTCCTCGATGCTCACTCCGAGCCCTGGGCCGGTCGGGACCTTGAGAGTGCCCGCGATCGGTGGGGGTAGCGCGCGCGCCAGCGGTGAGTCGAACAGCTCCAGGGTGGCGAGGCCGCAGGCGAGCGTCAGCTCCTCCGCAGCCGCCAGCTGGAGGCCGGCCGCGATGCCCCACGGGCCGTCGAGCGTGCTCGAGAGAAACGCGCCCAATCCGTTCGAGTGCGCCTCGCGCAGGAGCTCGCGAGCGGCCTTGAAGCCTCCGGCGCCGGCCACCTTCACGTTCACGACGTCGCACGCCTCCAGCTCCACGGCGCGGCGCATCTCCCTCAGCGAGCCGACCGACTCGTCAACGGCGATCGGGGTCGACACCCGCTGGCGCACCTCGGCCAGCTCGCGCAGCGTCCGGCAGGGCTGCTCGACGAACTCGAGGTCGTTCCCCTCAATGCTCCGAATCGCATGCACCGCTTCATCGACCGACCAGGCGCCATTCGCATCGACGCGGAGCGCCGGCCACGGCCCGATGGCCAACCGGACCGCTGCCACCCGCTCGGCATCGTCGGGCAGCCCGACCTTCAGCTTGAAGCAGGCGTAGCCGTCGCGAAGCCCGGCCCGGGCTCGCTCGGCCACCTCCTCCGGAGGCCCCGCGGCGAGCGTCATGTTCACGGCCAGGGCGTCCTTCCGCGGCTCCGCGAGCGGCCGCTCCTCCTGTCGCGCGTGGAGGTCGAGCCGGGCGATCTCCTCGGCCGCTCGCGCCTGAGGCGGCCGCCGCCCGCCGCCCCCCGTGAGCGCCGCCGCGGCGCGCTCCAGCGGCACGCCGTCGTAGGGCTCGAAGGGGGCCGCCTCGCCGTAGCCGACGGCGCCGTCCCGCGCCTCGAGGCGGAGAAGCAGCAGCTCGCGGGCCGAGACCACACCGCCCGAGGTCACGAACGGCTCCTTCAGCGGGATCGACAGCCGCAGAACCGAGCGCTCCACCCGCGCACTCACGAGAGGAGCACGCCTCCGGCGAGCAGCAGCGAGAACACGGCCAGCAGCCGCCCGGTTCCGGCGAGAGCGCCGTTCAACGCGGGCCCGTCGGTGCGGGTCGCGACGGTGCGGATCAGCGGCGGCACGAGCGGGACGGCGGCGAGCGGCAGCAGGACCCAGACGGACAGCGCGGGCGCGAGCCCGGGACAGCACGCGAACGCCGCGACGACCATTCCGGCGAAGAGGTTCCGGGCTCGCCGCCGGCCCAGCTTCACCGCGAGCGTGCGCTTGCCCGCGCGGCGGTCGGTCTCGATGTCGCGGACGTTGTTCACGACCAGGATCGCCGCCGCCAGCAGACCCACCGGCACGCCGAGCGCGACCGCCTCCCAGCGCAGCTCCTCGGTCTGGACGAAGTAGGAGCCGGCCACGGCAACGAGGCCGAAGAAGGTGAATACGAACAGCTCACCGAGGCCCTCGTACCCGTACGGCCGCGGGCCGCCGGTGTAGAGCACCCCCGCCAGGATCGACGCCGCGCCGACCACGAGCAGCTGCCAGCCGGCCACGGCCGCGAGATAGAGCCCGGCGGCGACCGCGATCCCGAAGGCCACGTAGGTCCCCACCAGCACGCGCCGCGGCGGCATCAACCCACCGGCCGTGACCCGCACGGGGCCCAGCCGGTCCTCGGTGTCGGCTCCGCGCCGCGCGTCCGAGTAGTCGTTCGACAGGTTCGTCCCGATCTGGATGAAGACGCTGCCGATCAGCGCGGCGACGAACGGCAGCGCGCGGAAGGTCCCCTCGGACCAGGCCAGCGCGGTGCCGACCAGCACCGGCGCGATCGCGGCGGGCAGCGTGCGCGGCCTCGCCGCGAGCAGCCAGAGTCGCAGGTGGCTCAAGGCCGCTTCGGGAACTTCCCGAAATCCGGCCGTCGCTTTTCGCGATAGGCGTCGCGGCCCTCCTGCGCCTCCTCGCTCCCGTAGAAGAGCAGGTTCGCGTCGTGAGCCAGCTGCTGAATGCCGGCGAGACCGTCCTCGGCCGCGTTGAAGCTCGCCTTCAGGAGCCTGAGCGAGAACGGCGAGAGCTCGAGCATCTCGCGGCACCACGCCACAGTCTCCTCCTCGAGCTCCTCGAGCGGCACCACCCGGTTCACCAGCCCCATGTCGAGGCCCTCCTCGGCCGAGTACTGCCGGCACAGGAACCAGATCTCCTTGGCCTTCTTCGGCCCAACGAGGCTCGCGAGCAGTGCCGCGCCGTAGCCGCCGTCGAAGCTGCCTACCTTGGGCCCGGTCTGCCCGAAGCGCGCGTTGTCGGCCGCGATCGTGAGGTCGCAGACCACGTGCAGCACGTGGCCGCCGCCGACCGCATAACCGGCCACCATCGCCACGATGGGCTTCGGCATGCGGCGCATCTGGACGTGGAGGTCCGTCACGTGGAAGCGCCCGACGCTCGCGCCGCCCGCCATATAGCCCGTGTCGCCGCGCACGTTCTGATCGCCGCCCGAGCAGAAGGCGAGCGGCCCCTCGCCAGTCAGGATCACGACGCCCACCGAGGTGTCCTCGCGCGCGCGCTCGAGGGCGGCCGAGATCTCGATGAGCGTCTCCGGGCGGAAGGCGTTCCGGACCTCGGGACGGTCGATGGTGATCTTTGCGATGCCGTCCGCAATCTCGTAGCGAATGTCCTCGTACTCGCCACCGGGCTGCCACTCGGCCGCGGGCCGGATCGTGCGGGTGCTCGCCATAGCGGGGCCAAGGTTATTGCGCGGCTGGGGCTAGAGTCCCCGGCCTCATGATCTACGACAAGGACGCCGACCTCGGCAAGCTAGACGGCAAGCCCGTGGCCATCCTCGGCTACGGCTCACAGGGCCACGCGCACGCGCTGAACCTGAAGGATTCAGGTGTCGACGTGGTTGTCGGCCTGCGCGAGGACTCCTCGTCGGTCGGGAAGGCAGAGGCCGACGGCCTCCGCGTGACCTCCATCGCGGACGCCGCCAGTGAGGGCGATGTCGTGATGGTCCTGCTTCCCGACGAGAAGCAGGCGGAGGTGTGGGAGAGCGAGATTCAGGACGGGGTCGCTCCTGGCAACCTGCTGATGTTCGCTCACGGCTTCTCGATCCACTTCGGACAGATCGACCCCGGTCCCGAGGTGGACGTGGGCATGGCGGCGCCCAAGGGCCCCGGCCACCTCGTCCGGCGCCAGTTCGTCGACGGGAACGGCGTGCCCGGCCTTGTCGCGGTGCACCAGGACGCGACCGGTCAGGCGCGCGACCTCGTGCTCGCCTACGCGCGCGGGATCGGCTGCACGCGCGCGGGCGTGATCGAGACCACCTTCAAGGACGAGACCGAGACCGACCTGTTCGGCGAGCAGGCGGTGCTCTGCGGCGGCATGACCGAGTTGGTCCGGGCGGGGTACGAGACGCTCGTCGAGGCCGGCTACGACCCGCGGCTTGCGTACTTCGAGTGCCTGCACGAGATGAAGCTGATCGTGGACCTGATGTACGAGAAGGGCATCAGCGGCATGCGCTACTCGATCTCGAACACGGCCGAGTACGGGGATCTCACGCGCGGCAAGCGCATCGTCGGCGAGCCGACCCGCGAGGCGATGAAGCAGATCCTCGGCGATATCCAGTCAGGTGACTTCGCGCGCGAATGGATTGCCGAGAACAAAGCCGGACAGGAGAATTTCAAGCGCATGCGCGAGGAGCAGAAGAACCATCAGATCGAGCGCGAGGGCAGGGAACTGCGCTCGATGATGGACTGGATCGACACGGAGTTCTGATGTGGAGGAGCACGAGGAGACGCGCTTTCTTCCGCCGGAGCCGCCCGGGCCCGAGCCCGAGCTGAGCGCGCGCCCGCCGCAGCCGCCCCCGCCGGCGCCGACCCCGCCCCCGCAGCAGACTTACGGCTACCCGCCGCCGCCGGCGGGCTATGCCTATCAGGCGCCGCCACCTCCACCCGGCACGTATCCGGCGCAGCCGTATCAGCAGCCGTGGGGCTACGCGCAGCAGCCGCGCGTTCCGGACAACGGGCAGGCCCTCGCGGGCTTCGTGTTCTCGCTGGTGGGCATCGGCCTGCTCGTAATCTCGTTCGGGCTCTCGACGATCGTCTCGCTGGGCTGCGCGATCACCGCCGTCATCTGCTCGCGGAACGGCAAGCGAAAGGTTGACGCGGGGGAGACGCCGAAGCACCGCGGCCTGGCGCAGGCGGGCTTCATCATCGGCTGGGTGGGCGTCGGCCTGTCGCTTCTCGCCACAGCCGGCTGGATAGTCGCCATTGCAGCCGGCGCATTCGATGAGAGCAGCGGGGGCGACCCCCAGGGGTTCGAGCTCTCGGTCGCGTTGCTGGTCGGAGGCTGACGCTATTCTCGCCCGTCCGTGGCGAATCCGTATGTCAAGCAGTACCTCATGACAGCCGGACCCACGCCGCTGCCCCCGGCGGTGTCGCAGGTGATGGGCGAGCCGATGGTCTACCACCGCGCCCCGGCCTTCATCGAGGTCTACGCGCGCGTGCTGAGCCGTCTCAAGGACGTGTTCCAGACGGTGAACGAGGTGCAGGTCTTCACGAGTTCGGGCACCGGCGCGCTCGAGTCGGCCGCAGCGAACCTGGTGCGCCCCGGCGAGCCGACCCTTGTGGCCTCCTGCGGGAAGTTCGGCGAGCGCTGGTTCGAGCTCTGCGAGGCCTACGGCGCCGAGACGATCCACTGGCAGACGGAGTGGGGCCGCAGGATTGACCCCGCCGCGTTGGATGAGCGCCTGGCAGCGAACCCGGGCATCGAGGTCGTCTTCACGACCTTCTCGGAGACATCGACCGGCGTGGTTAACGACATCCGCGAGCTCACCGAGGTTGCCCATCGCCACGGAGCCCTGATCGCCGTCGACGCCGTGTCCGGCCTCGGCGCCGTACCGCTCCCGCAGGACGAGTGGGGGGTGGACGTGGTCGCGGCCGGCTCGCAGAAGGCGCTCATGGCGCCGCCCGGACTCGCCTTCGTGAGTGCCAACGAGGCCGCGCTTCGGCGCGCCGCCGCGAATCCCGGCCGCCGCTTCTACTTCGACTGGGCCCGCACCGTCTCGGGCCAGCGCCAGGACCCGCCCGACAGCCCCTTCACGCCGGCTGTCGGTCTCGTGAAGGCGCTCGACGTGGCGCTCGGGATGATCGAGGCGGAGGGCCTCGAGCAGGTCTACGAGCGCCACGCCCTGCTCGGGCGCGCCACGCGGGAGGCGACCAGGGCGCTCGAGCTCGAGCTGCTGGGCGGTGCGGCCGACGAGAACGCCAACGTCGTCTCCGCGATCGCGCTCCCCGACTCGATCGACGGCAGCAAGGTGCCGAAGCTGATGCGCGATCGCTTCGGGGTCACCATCGCCGGCGGCCAGGGCAAGCTGAAGGGCAAGATCGCCCGCGTGGCCCACTGCGGCTACTTCGGCGCCTTCGACATCGTCGTGACGATTTCCGCGCTCGACATGACGCTGCGTGAGCTCGGCCATGAGGCGGAGCCGGGCGCCGGCGTCGCGGCGGCCCAGCGAGTCTTCTCCGACGCGGGCGTAGCGCTCCACGCGTGAAGGTCCTCGTCAGGGAGAAGATCGGCGAGTCGGGTGTTCAGCTCCTGCGGGAGGCCGGCCTCGAGGTAGAGCTCGGGACGGACTGGGACCAAGAGGAGCTCGAGCGCAGGATCGCCGAGTTCGACGGGATCCTGATCCGCTCGGCGACCCAGCTCGACGCCGAGCTGCTCGAGCGCGCCGAGCGGCTGAAGGCCGTGGGCCGGGCAGGGGTCGGCGTGGACAACGTCGACGTGGATGCCGCCACGAAGCGCGGCGTGATCGTCGCGAACGCGCCCCAGTCCAATGTGATCACGGCCGCCGAGCACACGCTCGCGCTGCTCCTAGCGCTCGCACGGAAGGTGCCGCAGGCCCACGAGTCGCTCACGAGCGGCGCGTGGGAGCGCTCGCAGTTCAGCGGCGTCGAGCTGTACGACAAGACGCTCGGTGTGCTCGGCTTCGGACGGATCGGCCAGCTGGTCGCCCAGCGTGCGCTCGGTTTCGGAATGCGCGTGATCGCCTTCGACGCCTACGTGGCCGAGGAGCGCTTCCGCGAGCTCGGCGTCGAGCGTGCCGAGTCGTCCGAGGACATGTACGCGCGTGCGGACTTCATCACCGTCCACCTGCCGGTTACCCCCGAGACCGAGAACTGGCTGAGCACGGACGCGTTCGCCGCCATGCGCGACGGCGTCCGGGTGATCAACGCCGCACGCGGCAAGCTGCTCGACGAGGAGGCGCTGCGCGAAGCGCTCGACTCGGGCAAGGTGGCGGGCGCGGCGCTGGACGTGTTCCGCGAGGAGCCGGTCACCGAGCATCCGCTGTTCGGCTACCCAAACGTGGTCGTCACGCCGCATCTCGGCGCATCGACCGCCGAGGCCACGGACCGCGCCGGCTACCAGGCAGCCGAGCAGGTGGTGGCCGCTCTGACCGGCGGCGTCGTGACAAGTGCGGTGAACGTCCCTGCGATCGCACCCGAGGACCTCGAGGCGCTCGGACCGTTCCTACCGCTGTCGCGCGACCTCGGGCGCATCGCGAGCGCGATCGCAGAGCGGGCGTCGGTCGACGCCGTGGAGGTCGAGTACCTCGGCCGCATCGCGGAGCGCGACACCCGGCTGTTGACCGTGCAGGTCCTGCGCGGCGTGCTGGAGGGCCACACCGAGGAGGAGGTCAACGACGTGAACGCGCCGGCGATCGCCGAGGAGCGCGGGATCGGGGTGTCGGAGACGAGCAGCTCGCACGCGCGCGACTTCACCGACCTCGTTCGCGTGGCGGTCGTGAGCGGGGGAGAGCGCACGCGCGTGACCGGCACGACGCTCGGCCAGCTGCACCGCCCGCATCTGCTGGAGGCGTGGGGGTCGCGCTTCAACCTCCAGCTCGAGGGCCACCTGGCGATCTTCAGCTACGAGGACCGGCCCGGCATGCTCGGCCGCGTCGGCACGGAGCTCGGCAACCGCGGAATCAACATCATCTCCGCTGCCGTGGGCCGCCAGCCCGAGGACCGGCCGGGCGCGGGCGCAGTGATGATCGTGACCGCCGACAGCCCGGTACCGCGCGAGGTCGTGGACGGAATCGTGGCTACCGACGGGTTCCACGCGGGGCGGACGGTGAGTCTGTAGACGTAAGACGGGGTCAGGCTGAAGCCCTGACCCCGGGGCCTTTGAAAGGACTCAAGGGGGTCAGACCCCCTAAGTCCCGCCGACTCAAGGGGTCAGACCCCTTGACAATGCTTGACTCAGATCTTCGACCAGGTCCTCTGCCGCCTCCACGCCGCACGAGAGGCGCACCAGGTCGGGCGGGACGGCGGCCGCGGAGTCCTCGACCGACTGGTGGGTCATCGCCTGCGGCACCTCGATCAGGGACTCGACCCCGCCGAGCGACTCCGCCAGCGCGAAGATCTCGGTCGCTGCCGCGATGCGTGTGGCGTCCGGGTGGCGGAAGGAGACCATCCCGCCGAAGCCCGGCCAGCGTACGTCCTCGACTCCGGGCGCCTCGGATAGGAACTCGCTCACTGCCCGCCCGTTCTCGCTGTGGGCCGCCACGCGCAGGTGGAGCGTCCGCAGCCCGCGGTGGACCAGGAAGCAGTCGAACGGGCCCGGCACGGCGCCGATCGCGTTCTGCACGAAGCGCACGCCCTCATGGAGCTCCTCGTCGCGGACCACCACCGCCCCGCCGACGACGTCCGAATGGCCGCCGAGGTATTTCGTCGCGGAGTGCACTACGGCGTCGGCCCCTTGCTCGAGCGGCCGCTGGACGATCGGGGTCGCGAACGTGTTGTCGACCGCGACGATGGCGCCCTGCCTGCGCGAGAGCACGCCCTCCAGGTCCACGACGTTCAGCAGCGGGTTCGTCGGCGTCTCGACCCAGATCAGCCGCGTCTCGGCGCGCAGCGCGCGCTCGAGCGCGTCGAGGTCGGTCTGATCGACGATGTCGTATTCGATCCCGAAGCGCTTCAGCACCTTGTCGACCAGCCTGTAGGTGCCGCCGTAGAGGTCGCTCGGGAGGAGCACATGGTCGCCGGCGTTGCAGTGAGCCGTGATGAGCGCGTGGGTTGCCGCCATCCCGCTCGAGAAGGCCGACCCGAAGCCGCCCTCGAGCTCACCGATCGCGCTCTCGAGCGCCGCTCGCGTCGGGTTCGCGGAGCGCGCGTAGTCGTAGTCCTCGACGAACTCCCCGGGGCTCGGCTGGACGTAGGTCGAGGTCTGGTGGATCGGCGGGATCACCGAGCCGAAGCTCGGGTCGGGCTCGAGCCCCGCGTGCACCACCCGCGTGGCGAGTCTGCGCGCCTTGCACGAGGGCGCGGGCGAGCCCGCGCCGGAGTGTTCGCTTTCCCTCACCGCGCCAGCGACTCGAGCAGGTCCGCGCGCGTCACGATCCCGGCGGCGCGACCGTCCATGTTCACGAGCAACGCCTCACGGCGGTCGGCCAGCAGCTCGACGGCCTCGCGGACGCCGTCCTCGGCTGCGACCGCCGGGAAGGGCGCCTCCATCACCTCGACGATGTCGGCCGAGAGGAGCGCGGGATCGTCCATCGCGTGGCGCAGGAGCCCGCGCTCGCTCACCGACCCGACGACCGTGTGCGGATCGTGCCCGGATACCACCGGCAGCTGCGACACACGGTGCTCGTGGAGGAGGGCCACCGCGTCGCGCACCTTGGCGTGGGTCTCCACCGTCAGAAGCGGCGGAATCTCGCCCTCGGCGTGCTTGTGGCGGAGCACGTCGCCGACCGTGAGCTCCTGGTCGCGCTCGAGGAAGCCGTACTGGCGCATCCAGGCGTCGTTGAAGACCTTCGAGAGATACGAGCGCCCGCCGTCCGGCAGGATCACCGCGACCATCGCCGACGGGTCATCGAGCTCGCGCGCCACCTGGTACGCGGCGTAGAGCGCGAGGCCTCCCGAGCCGCCGGCGAGGATGCCCTCGGTCTCAGCGAGCCGGCGCGTCCACACGAAGGAGTCGCGGTCGGAGACCGTGATGTAGCGATCGACGATCGAGGGGTCGTAGGTATCGGGCCAGAAGTCCTCGCCCACGCCTTCGACCAGGTACGGCTTCACCCCGCCCTCGCCGCCCGAGTAGATCGAGCCGACCGGATCCGCGCCGATAATCTGGATGTCCGGCTTCTGCTCACGCAGGTAGCGCCCGACGCCGGTGATCGTGCCGCCGGTGCCGACGCCCGCCACGAAGTGCGTGATCTGGCCACCCGTCTGGCGCCACAGCTCGGGGCCGGTCGTGCGGTAGTGAGCCTCCGGATTCGCTTGGTTTCGGTACTGGTTCGGCTGGAACGCGCCGGGGATCTCCTCGGTGAGCCGATCGGCCACGCGGTAGTACGACTCCGGTGACTCGGGCGGAACCTCCGTGGGCGCCACGACGACCTCGGCGCCGTAGGCGCGCAGCAGATCGATCTTCTCCTTCGACATCTTGTCGGGCATCACCGCGATCACGCGGTAGCCCTTGAGCGCGGCAGCGATCGCCAGTCCGGTGCCGGTGTTGCCGCTCGTCGGCTCGACGATCGTGCCGCCCGGCTTCAGCCTCCCGTCGCGCTCGGCCGCCTCGATCAATGCGATCGCGGCGCGGTCCTTGATCGAGCCGCCCGGGTTGAGCGCCTCGACCTTGGCGACAAGCTGCGGACGGAGGTCCTTGCCGAGCCGAGAGAGGCGCACCAGCGGCGTATCGCCGACCGCGTCGAGGATGGAGTCGTGGATCTCGACGCCGGTGCCCGAGGCCGTTTCCATCGCAAGCTCACGATATAGGGTGATCGCCGGATGAAGGCGCTGGTCATCACCGAGCACGGCCCGCCTGAGGTGCTGCGCGTGGAGGAGCGCCCCGAGCCCGAGCCTGGGCCCGGGGAGGTCCGGATCAGGGTGCGCGCCGCGGGTGTGAACTTCGCCGACCTGCTCGGCCGGGTGGGCCTCTACCCCGACGCGCCCAAGCCACCCTGCGTGGTCGGCTACGAGGTCGCGGGCGACGTGGACGCCCTCGGCGACGGCGTCGAGGGCCTCGAGATGAGCCAGCGCGTGATGGGCGCATGCCGCTTCGGCGGCTACGCCCAGCTGGCGGTGGCGAAGGCGGGGACGGTCCTGCCGCTGCCGGACGGCTGGAGCTACAGCGAGGGCGCCGCGCTCCCGGTCACCTACGGCACCGCCTATGCTGGGCTGATCCGCTTCGGTGGGCTGCGGCCCGGGGAGCGGGTCCTGATCCAGGCCGCGGCGGGCGGAGTCGGGATCGCGGCGACGCAGATAGCGAAGCTGATCGGCGCGGAGGTCTACGGCACCGCGAGCCCGTCGAAGCACGACGCGATCCGCGGCTTCGGCGTCGACCACCCGGTCGACTACCGCACCCACGACGTCGTCGACGAGGTGCGCCGCATCGCGGGCGAGGAGCACCCCATCGACATTGCCTTCGACGCGATCGGCGGTCGCAGCTTCAGGCAGAGCTTCGCGCTGCTCCGCGCCGGCGGCCGGCTCGTCTGTTTCGGCGCCTCGGAGGTCCAGGCCGGCGAGCGCCGCAGCCCGCTGAGGGCGCTCCGCGTGCTTGCCCAGATGCCGCGCTTCAACCCGCTCAAGCTGATGAGGCAGTCCAAGTCGGTGATCGGGCTCAACATGCTCACGCTCTGGGACGAGCGCGAGTCGATCGACGACCTGCTCGAGCCTTTGCGCGACTGGATCGAAGCCGGCGCGCTGCGCCCGGTGATCGCTCAGGAGTTCCGCCTGGACGACGGCGCCGCGGCGCACCGCTACATACACGAGCGCCACAACGTTGGCAAGGTGGTGCTGACGCTCTAGTCTGTTCTGGCGATGCCGTTCCTGGCCGACCTTCGACTCGCGCTCCTTCTCCCCTTCGGGGGATGAATAGAGCGTGACCTGAAGGCCGACGACTAGAGAACCAGGAGCGACATTGGACCGCAGCGACGTCAACCGAGTAAAGATCTTCGACACGACTCTCCGAGACGGAGAGCAGTCGCCCGGAATCTCGCTCAACAAGCAGGAGAAGCTGGAGATCGCGCATCAGCTTGGGCGGCTGGGCGTGGACATCATCGAGGCCGGCTTCCCGATCTCCTCGCCCGGAGACTTCGAGGCCGTGCAGACGATCGCACGCGCGGTGCATGGGCCGGTGATCTGCGGGCTGGCGCGGGCCAATCCGCAGGACGTGGACGCCGCCTGGAACGCGGTCAAGGACTCCGAGCGCCCTCGCATCCACACCTTCATCTCGACCAGCGACATCCACATCGAGCACCAGCTTCAGTCGAGCCGCGAGGACGTGAAGGGCCAGGCGCGTGCGGCCGTCGCCCAGGCGCGCGGGTACTGCGAGGACGTGGAGTTCTCGCCGATGGACGCCACGCGGTCCGATCTCGAGTTCACCGCCGAGGTGCTTCAGATCGCGCTCGACGAGGGCGCGACCACGATCAACGTCCCGGACACCGTCGGCTACGCGATGCCGGAGGAGTACGCCGCGATGTGGCACGAGCTGTATCGGCTGGTGCCCGGGCTGGCCGAGGTGACCACGTCCGTGCACTGCCACGACGACCTGGGCGTAGCCGTCGCGAACTCGTTCGCCGGGGTGGTGGCCGGCTGCCGCCAGGTTGAGTGCGCGATCAACGGCATCGGCGAGCGCGCGGGCAATGCATCGCTCGAGGAGATCGTGATGCTGCTGCATGTACGCGAGGCCGCGCACGGCCTCTGGACCGGAGTCGACACGCGCGAGATCGCGCGCACCAGCCGGATGGTGTCCCGGCTCACCGGCTACCAGGTGCAGCCGAACAAGGCAATCGTGGGGCGGAACGCCTTCGCGCACGAGTCCGGCATCCACCAGGACGGCGTGCTGAAGGAGCGCACCACCTACGAGATCATGGACGCCACCACGATCGGCCTCGAGGCCAACTCGCTCGTGCTGGGGAAGCATTCGGGCCGGCACGCGCTGCGAAACGCGCTCGAGGAGCTGGGCTTCCAGGTCGACGGCGCCGCCCTCAACACCGCCTTCAAGCGCTTCAAGGAGCTGGCTGACAAGAAGAAGAAGGTCACCGCGCTCGACCTCGAGGCGATCGTCTCGGACGAGATGAAGCAAGCCCCTGCGGCCTACGAGCTCGTGTCGTTCGACATCGAGGCGTCCTCCACGCGCTCCCCGCTCGCGCGCGTGAGCGTCCGGCAGCCGGACGGCGAGGTCGAGTCGGGCAGCTTCACCGGCGACGGCCCGGTGGATGCATTCTTCAGCGCGCTCAACGCCGCGACGCGCCACGAGGCGCGGCTGCGCGAGTACCACGTGTCGGCTGTGACGGGCGGGCGCGACGCGCTCGGCGAGGTGACCGTCCTACTCGAGCTGGGCGGCCAGGTCTCGTCCGGAGTCGGCGTATCGACCGACATCCTCGAGGCCTCCGGCAAGGCCTACCTGCGCGCGCTCTCGACGGCGCTGGCGAACGACGTGGCCGCCGAGGCGGAGCGGATGCTCGAGCGCGAGGCGAAGAAGACTCCGACGCCGTAAACCATCGCGGCGCACCGGGCACCGCCCGTTGCTGCGCTACGGCTACATCGCGGCGCACCGGCACCGCCCGGCGCTTGCGCTACGGCTACATCGCGGGGCACCGGGCACCGCCGGGTGCTTCCGCTACGGCTACGATCGCGGCGCCTTGGCCGCCGAGTCCTTCACGATGCGCGACGGGGAGCGCACCATTCGCTTCGGCGAGGGCTCCGCGGCCGAGGCGCTCGATCTGCTCCGCCGGGGCGGGTTCGACCGCTACACGCTCCTGACGACCGAGCGAGCTGCAGGCAGTGTGCCGCTCGAGGCGGCCGCCCGGCTCGACGTGCCGCCCGGTCTCGTCGACGAGATTTCGGCGGCGCTCCTGCCGGACGCCGGCGACCGCCCGCTCGTCGCGCTGGGCGGCGGCCGGGTCATCGACACGGCGAAGGCCATCGGCGGGGTGACGGGGGCGCCGGTGGCCGCGATCCCGACGACGCTGTCGGGGGCGGAGCTGACGCCCTTCCACCGCCTGCCCGCCGGAGTCGAGGGCGCTCGGATGGTACGGCCCTCGCTGGTGATAGCCGACCCGCGGCTGATGGCCTCACAGCCCCAGCCCCAGTTGTGGGCGAGCGCCGTAAACGCGCTCGCGCACGGGATGGAGGCGCTCTACACGCCGCTCGCCAACCCCGTGGCCGAGCGAGCCGCCCTCGGTGGAGCGGAGGCGATCTTCGCCGAGGACGTGGCGCTCGGGGCGTTCCTATGCGGCTGGGCGTCCGGCATGACCGGCTTCGCCGTGCACCACGCCACCTGCCAGGTCCTCGTCCGGACAGCCGGCTCGCCGCACGCGCAGACGAACGCGGTGATGCTGCCCCACTTCGCCGGGATGATGAGCGGCCGCGTGCCCGGCGTGATGGGGGAGTTCGCGCGCGCCCTCGGCGACGCCGAGGGCGATCCGGACGCCGCCGCCGGCCGCGCCGCGAAGTTGTCCGCGCGCTCGGGCCACACGCGGCTCGCCACGCTGGGGGTGGAGGAGCGCCAGCTCCCGCGAGTGGCCGCGGCCGTCATGCTGCACCCAGCCCTCGGCAACACGCCCGACCCGCCGGGCGAGGACGAGCTGCTCGCACTACTGCGGGACGCGCTCTAACGCGGGCGGCGGCGCGGGGGCGGTAGGGTGCAGCCTCGGCGCGGCCTGCGTCTTGCGCTGCTCTTGGCGCTCGCGGCTGATCATCACCACGTTCCAGGCGAGCCCGAGCCGCTTCATGGCCCGGATCACCACGCCGCCCAGGTCCACCTCCCACCAGCGGAGCCCGTGCATGGCAGAGCGCGGGAAGGCGTGATGGTTGTGGTGCCAGGACTCGCCGAAGGTCGGCAGCGCCAGCCAAAAGACGTTCGTCGACTTGTCGTCGGTCGGGAAGCGGCGGCGGCCGAAGAAGTGGCAGATTGAGTTGATCGAGAAGGTGAGGTGGTGGACCATGAAGATGCGGACCAGCCCGGCCCAGACGAGCGCCGTGACGGCGGCGGTCACGGTGCCGCCGACGAGCCAGCCGATGGCCGCGGGGCCGGCGATGCCCAGGGTCACCCAGAGCGGGAACAGCCTGTGGATCATCCGCATGCCGCGGTCCTCCACCAGGTCAGGGGCGTACTTCTCGGCGTCGATGGCGGTCGCATGGTTGAAGAGCCAGCCCACGTGGGCGTGCCACAGGCCGCGAAGGGGCCCGGGCGTCTCGCCGTGGTGGTCGACGTGCGGGCTGTGGGGGTCGCCCTCCTCGTCCGCATGCGCGTGGTGCTTGCGGTGGTCCGAGACCCAGCCGATCACCGGGCCCTCCACCGCCAGCGAGCCGAGGATCGCGTACACGTACTCGACCCATTTGTAGGTGGCGAAGGCGCGGTGGGTCAGCAGGCGGTGGTAGCCGACCGTGATGCCGACGGTCGAAAGCACGTAAATCGTGAGCAGCAGGATCAGGTCCAGCGGGCCAACGAGCTCGTTCCAGAGCATCGGTATCGCCGCCAGGAAGGCGATGAACGGCAGTACGACGGCTCCGATGTTGATGTTGCGGTGCGCTCTGGTCATCGCATCTGAAGGCTACGTACCATAAGAATCACCCGTTCACTCATCAGGTCACGATCCGGGTGGCGATTCTTGTAGGTTCCCTACAAATGGTCGCCGAGCATCCATGGGAAGCCCTGCCGCCCGAGGTGGCCGACGTGCTGCGTCCCGAGCTGCCCGCACTGGCCGACGAGATCGTGGCCGAGCTCAGCCGCGGGGTGCCCGACTACGCGCGGCCGCTCGAGGGCCCGTTCGGCCAGGCGCTGCGGACCGGCGTGGAGGAGGCGCTGGGGCGATTCACGAGCTTCGTGGAGAACCCGCACGCCGATCCGGACGCAGCCCGCGAGGTGTACGTGAACCTCGGGCGCGGCGAGATGCGCGCAGGGCGCAGCCTCGACGCGCTGCTGGCCGCCTACCGGCTCGGCGCGCGTGTGGCCTGGCGCCGGCTGGCGGCGGCGGGCGAGCGAGCCGGGCTCTCGCCCCGGACCCTGTACACGCTCGCCGAGGCGATCTTCGCCTACATCGACGAGCTCTCGGCCGACTCGATCGAGGGGTACGCGCGTGAGCAGGCCGCCGCCGCGGGCGCGCTTCAGCGCCGGCGGCAACGGCTGGCCGCGCTGCTCGTGCAGGAGCCGCCCCCGGCGCCCGCCACCGTGGAGGCGTCGGCGTCGAACGCCGGGTGGCGCCTGCCCCGCACCCTTTCGATCCTCGTCGTGGAGGCTGACGAGAGCAGCGAGGGGACGGATCGGCTCGCTCTTCGTTTCGGCCCTGAGGCACTCGTGGCCCATCTGACGCCGCTGAACGTGGCGTTCATACCTGTGCCGCTCCAGCGAAACGAGCTCGAGCGCGCTGTGCGTCACGGGCGGGCCGCGCTCGGCCCCGAGGTCCCGTGGCAGCAGGCCGCCGTGAGCTTCGCGCGTGCTCGCGAGGTGCTTCGCCTCGCTGAGGCCGGAGGCATAGACGGCGATGACTCGCTGCTCGTCGCCGAGAGCCACAAGCTGGCGCTGCTCCTGGGCGCCGACAGGCGCCTCGCCCGTGATGTCGCCGACTCCGCTCTTGCACCGCTCACCGCAGAGACCGAGTTGTCCCGCGAGCGACTCGGGTCGACGCTGGACGCCTGGCTCCGCCATCGGGGCAGGACCGAGGCCGTCGCGAAGGCGCTCCACGTCCACCCTCAGACGGTGCGCTATCGGCTCGCAAAGCTGCGTGAGCTGTTCGGATCGCGCCTCGAAGATCCCGACGCCCGCTTCGAGCTGGAGCTGGCTCTGCGCGCGCGGCGTATAGCGGGGTAGAGTCCTCGCCAATGCCAGGACCGCTCGAGGGGCGAGTGGCCGTCGTAACCGGTGCCTCTTCCGGTATCGGCGAAGCGACCGTGCGCGCCCTCTCCGGGGCAGGCGCGAGCGTCGCCCTCGGTGCGCGACGGGCGGACCGGCTTCAGTCGATAGCTGACAGCCTCGCCGGCCCAGCGCTCGTCCGCGAGCTGGACGTGACCGATGAGGAGCAGGCACGCGCGTTCATTCGGGCCGCCAATGACGAGCTCGGCGGCCTCCACATCCTCGTCAACAACGCCGGGGTGATGCTGCTCGGCCCGGTCGCCGACGCTGATACGGAAGAGTGGCGCCAGATGATCGCCGTGAACCTCCTCGGCCTCCTCTATTGCACGCACGCCGCGCTCCCGCTGATCGAGCGCAGCGGAGGAGGGGACATCGTGAACATCTCCTCGGTGGCCGGACGACGAGCCGACGCGGGCGCGGCGGTCTACAACATGACGAAGTTCGGCGTGCACGCCTTCTCGGAGGCGCTGCGCCAGGAGGCTCTCCACGCCGGCATCCGGGTGACGACGGTCGCCCCCGGCTTCGTCGACACTGAGCTCCAGGGTCACAACACCAACCCGCTGGTCCGCAAGGCGACAGAGCGGGCGCGGGAGCAGATCGGCGAGGTGCTCCGGGCGGAGGACATAGCGGACGAGATCGTGCACACGGTCACGCGCCCGCGGCACGTATGTGTGAACGAGGTGCTCGTGCGTCCGACCAATCAGGCGCGCTGAGCACGTAGACGCACTATCGCATACGAAAGTATGTGATAACGTACGCCAGGCGTGTCGTCTGGAAACGGCTCATTCGGCGTCCGGCTGAGGACCCTCCGCGAGGGAATGGACCTTTCGCTCCGTGACCTGGCCGACCTCAGCGGCGTCTCTGCGCCAATGCTCTCGCAGGTCGAGCGCGGCGAGACGAGCCCGACGCTGGCGGTGGCTGAGCGGATCGCCGGCGGCCTCGAGCTGAGCCTCTCGCAGCTTCTGCGCCTCGACGAGACGGACGGTGTGAGCGTCGTGCGCGCCGCGCAGCGCCGCCGAGGGGGCCGCGGCTCGCACCGCTACGAGGTGCTCACCCCGCCGCTGCCAGGCCTGCGCGCCGAGGTGTCGCTGCACTCGCTCGCGCCGGGCGCCTCCACGGCGGGGCCGGACGACCCGCCGATGCACGAGCCGGGGAGCCGCGAGACCGCAGTTGTTGAGCGCGGCCCGGTGCGCTTCGTATGCGGCGGCGCCGCGCAAGACCTCGACGACGGCGACGCGGTGACCTTCGACGCGGACCTCCCGCACCACTTCGAGAACCCGGGCGAAGACGAGGCGCGCTTCTACGCCGTCGTTGCCGCCGGCCTGAGGAGGAGCTAGTGCCGAGAACTCCGACACGCGAGCAGGCGGTGCCCGCGAGCACCCGTCCTCTCTTCGACAAGATCTGGGAGGCGCACGAGGTCGCGGACAGCCTCCTCTATATCGACCTCCACCTCGTGCACGAGGTGACCTCGCCGCAGGCGTTCGAATCGCTCCGGCTGGCCGGGCGGTCGGTGCGCCGCCCCGACCGCACGCTCGCCACCGCCGACCACAACGTCCCAACCGACGGCTCCACCGCGGCCCAGCAGATCCGCGACCAGCTCTCGCGCGTCCAGGTCGAGACGCTCGAGCGGAACGCAGAGGAGTTCCGCATCCCGGTCTACTCGATCGGCTCGGCTCGCCAGGGCATCGTGCACGTGATCGGCCCGGAGCTCGGCATCACCCAGCCCGGCATGACGATCGTGTGTGGCGACTCGCATACCTCGACCCACGGCGCGTTCGGAGCGCTCGCGTTCGGCATCGGCACGAGCGAAGTGGAGCACGTGCTCGCCACACAGACCCTGCAGCAGCGGAAGCCGAAGTCGATGGTGATTCGCTACGACGGCGAGCTCGGCTTCGGCGTGACCGCGAAGGACCTGATCCTCGCGACGATCGGCCAGATCGGCGTCGACGGCGGCGTGGGCCACGTGATCGAGTACGCCGGCCGCGCCATCGAGCGGCTCTCGATGGAGGGCCGCATGACCGTCTGCAACATGACGATCGAGGGCGGCGGCCGCGCCGGGATGATCGCTCCGGACGACACAACCTTCGAGTGGGTCGAGGGGCGCGAGGCCGCGCCGAACGTCCTGCCGCTCGAGGAGTGGCGCGCGCTTCGCACCGACGACGGCGCCGCCTTCGACAGGGAGGTGGTGGTCGACGCGGGGCGGATCTCGCCCCAGGTCACCTGGGGCACCACGCCCGGCATGGTCGTCGGAGTGAGCGGCGCCGTGCCGGAGCCCGCCTCCGAGGGCGACGAGCGCGCGCTCGAGTACATGGCGCTCGAGCCCGGCACGCCGATGTCCGAGATCCGACTCGACCGGGTGTTCATCGGCTCCTGCACGAACTCGCGCATCGGCGATCTCCGTGAGGCTGCCGAGCTGGTGAAGGGCCGCCGCGTCGCGTCAGCCGTGAACGCGATGGTCGTGCCCGGCTCGCAGCAGGTGAAGGCGCAGGCCGAGGCCGAGGGGCTCGACGAGGTCTTCCGCGCCGCCGGCTTCGACTGGCGCTCCGCAGGCTGCTCGATGTGCCTCGGCATGAACCCCGACATCGCGGCCCCAGGCGAGCGCGTGGCGTCGACGTCGAACCGCAACTTCGAGGGCCGCCAGGGCCGTGGCGCGCGCTCGCACCTCGTGAGCCCCAAGATGGCCGCCGCGGCCGCCATCGAAGGGCACTTCGTCGACATCAGGGAGTGGGAATGAAGCAGGTAAGGGTGATCGAGGGCGGCGTGTCGGTGCTGGACCGGGGCGACGTGGACACCGACCAGATCATCCCCAAGCAGTTCCTGAAGCGGGTGGAGCGGACCGGCTTCGGCGAGTTCCTCTTCTACGACTGGGCGAAGCAGCCCGGCTGGGACCTCCCCAGGAACCCGATCCTGGCCACCGGCCGCAACTTCGGCTCCGGGTCCTCGCGGGAGCACGCGCCGTGGGCGCTCGAGGACTACGGCTTCGAGGCGATCGTGGCGCCGAGCTTCGCGGACATCTTCTACTCGAACTGCACGAAGATCGGGCTACTGCCCGTCGTGCTGCCGGAGACTGATGTCCGCGCCGTGATGGCGGCCGGCCGAGCGGCGGTCGACCTGGCCGAGCAGGAGGTCCGCTGGGAGGGCGGCCGGGCGTCTTTCGAGATCGATCCCGAGACGAGGCGCCGCCTGCTCGAGGGCCTCGACGACATCGGCGTTACGCTCAAGGTCGAGGACGCGATCTCCCGCTACGAGGCGGAGTGCGAGCGCTCCGGCCCCGTCACGACCCGCCTCACATGAGCCGCGAGTGGGACGCGGCGACCTACGACCGCGTCTCGGCCCCCCAGGTCGAGTGGGCCGTGCGGGTGCTCGAGCGCCTGCCGCTGTGCGGGGACGAGACCGTGCTCGACGCAGGCTGCGGATCGGGCCGGGTCACGCGGCTGCTGCTAGAGCGGCTGCCGCACGGGCACGTGGTGGCCGTGGACTCGGCGCAGTCGATGGTGGATTACGCGCGAGCGGCGCTCGACCCCGAGCGTGCGACTGTGTTCAGGGCGGACCTCACGGAGCTCGGGCTGGATGAGCCGGTGGACGCGGCCTTCTCGAACGCGGTCTTCCACTGGATCTCCGACCACGACGCACTCTTCGCTCGTCTGTACGACGCGCTCCGCCCGGGCGGACGGCTCGCGGCCCAGTGCGGCGGGAAGGGGAACGTGGAGCGCGTCCACCAGGCCGCGTGGGCGGTGGCCGCCGAGGAGCCGTACGCCCGCTACTTCGACGGCTGGAAGGGCCCGTGGCACTTCGCGGGCGCGGAAGAGACCGCCGAGCGCCTGGAGCGGGCCGGCTTCACGGAAATCGAGACCGGGCTCGAGCCGTACCCGCTCACCCCGCCCGACCCGACCGGCTTCCTCCGGACGGTCTGCCTTGGGCCGCATCTGGAGCAGCTGCCGGAGGCCCTTCGCCCCGGCTACGTCGAGGCGGTTCGCGAGCGCTGCGGCACCGAGCTCGACTACGTCCGGCTCAATATCGACGCGAAACGGCCCAGCTAGCCGGCAAAAATTCGTGCAGAACGGCGCGACCGCCCGGATTCCGACGGTTCCCCCATTGACCTGTTTATAGCGCCGGCGCCGGCTTCGCCAGCATCCGAGCGCGAGAGGCTCGTCATTGGAGACTCCTTCCCACGAAGTTTGCATGGGTAGATCAAGCTAGGAGCGTGGGTTACGCCTGTCTTACGGACCGGAGGCGGCCTCACGCGCGGCCACGGTGTCCCAGTAGAGCGCGAGCCGGACCACCTTGCCCTCCTCGACCGTCCAGAGCGTCGCTGTGTCGGCGCTCACGTCGGCGCCGCTCTCTT
>JBKPME010000051.1:0-13376 GCA_046731915.1 Actinomycetota bacterium | reverse complement strand
CGGCGACCCAGCCCAGCATCCCCGGCTCGAGCCCGCCGCGCACGGCGGCGGAGCCGTGGTCGTACGCGTGCGCAAGCAGGTGGTCGAGGACAGTGCCGAGCGCGCGCTCGCCGCTCGCGGCGACCTGCAGCACCTCGCTGCGCCAACCGGGCCGGAGGAAGTAGAGATACCACCCGAGCGTCCTCCCTCGCGCGTTCCTGACGAGCTTGGCCACGAGCTGTCCGCGAGCCCGGACGCGTGCAAGCTCGGCGAATCGCCATTGGAGAAACGCTTCGTCGTAGGCAGGACGAAGCGTCGCGGCGCCCGTAACGGTGGGCGCGGCCGCGAGGAGCCCCCGGGGGGTGAGGGCTTCCACCGCGGCCGCGGATCGTTGGGGGGCGATCAAGGGACGCGCGACCGGAGCGGCGAGATCGCCGAACCGGCTCGCCAGCAGGCGCATCCCGGCCCGAACCCGGGGGCGCCGCGGGGCGACGACACGCGCCGCCACACTCGCCGGCCTGAACACCCGCACCCAGTGGATGCCCTTGAGCTCGAGCCGCCGCCCGCCGAGGCGCATCCACATCTGCTCCATGAGCGGGGAGGCGCTGTCGCCGAGCGTCGCGTCATGGGCCCTCCAAGAGTCTGCGCATCGAGAGGAACCCGGCGGCGCCCCTGCGCGCCGCCGGGGTCACCGCGGTGTGCCCTGCCCAAGCGAACCGCACCGTACGGTCGTCAAGCCGCATGCGGCGGACTTCCGCCCCGACGAAGCCGACAACGCGTTCGCCATCGTCAACCGCAACGAGCGACTGAATCTCGGGATCGGCCCACGGTTGCTCTATCAGCGTTCGCGGGAGGAAGTTCGCCACAGCGGGCTCCGTGCCCGGCGGGCCGACCGCGAGCGTTCCTCGAACGAGGGCGGCAACAGCGGGCAGATCCCGTGGTTCCAGGGCCCGTATCAGCCTCCGTCCCGGCGCGGCTCGTCGTTCCGATCCAGCGCGTCCTGCGTGGTCGGCAGGCGGTACCGGGGCGGGCGGCTTCCGCAAGGTGCCGGAGGTCGCCATGTCCATCTAACGGAAAAAGAGCGCTCGACTTGCTCGGAAGTTGGAGCTGCCGCAGCCGTCGCCGGGTTACCCTTCCCGCTTGGCTGAACCACGCCGGCCCACCAGTCGCCACGGGCTCTCGCCCGACAGCTCGCTGCTCGGTCACGGCCCCGATCCGGACGGCTATGACCACCAGACCGGCGTGCTCGACCTGCCGCATCCCCCGCCCGACGCGGATCGCCTCGACCTTCGTGAGCTGCGCGGCCTCGTCCCTGCCGCCGAGCCCGGGCGCGAGATCGACGACTGGGGCCGCTCGCAGCGCGTCCTCGACATAGTCGAGCCGCTGCTCGACTTCTACTACCGCCACTGGTTCCGCGTGGAGGTCGAGGACATCGAGAACGTGCCCTCCTCGGGTGGCGCGCTGATCGTCTCGAACCATTCGGGCGCGCTGCCACCCGACGCCCCAATGATCATGCAGGCGATCCGCCACGAGCATCCGCGCCCGCGGCCGCTCTACATGCTCGGGGAGAACTGGTTCAAGGGCTATCCCGGCATCGGGATGCTCGCGAACAAGATCGGGCTGGTCTGCGCGCACCCGGCGAACGCGCAGCGCCTGCTCGGCGACGAGCAGCGCCTCGTGCTCGTGTTTCCGGAGGGTCAGAAGGGGAGCCGCAAGCTCTTCTGGCAGCGCTACAAGCTGCGCCGCTTCGGCCGCGGCGGGTTCGTGCGGACGGCGATGCGGGCAGGAGTTCCGATCGTGCCCGCCGCGGTGATGGGCGCCGAGGAGGCGATGCCGATCTTCGCCCACGTGCCGCTCCTCGAGCGCCTCACGGGGCTCATCTACTTCCCGATCAATCACGCGTTCCCCCAGTTCGGCCTAGCCGCTGGGCTCATGTACATGCCCGCCAAGTTCAGGATCCGCTTCCTCGAGCCGATCGACCTGAGCCGCTACGGCCCCGAGGACGCGGACGACATCGCGCTCGTGGGGCGGCTCTCAGAGCGCATCCGGTTGCGCATCCAGGAGGAGCTGGACGACCTCGTAATAGCGCGCAGATCGGTCTGGTTCGGTTAAGTTCCCTTCGTTGTGGGGTTGACGGTCCGAACCTGCGCCGCGTTGGCGATTGCCGCCGTGCTCTTCGCCGGCTGCGGGGACGAGGACTTCAAGAACGAGGCGCGCGCGCCGGTGCGCGAGGCGCTCACGGGCGTGATCCAGGACGACGCTGTGACCGTCTCGCCCTCGAAGCTCGGCGCCGGACCCGTCGCGATCACCATCTCGAACCAGACCGACGCCAACCACTCGATCACGCTCGAGGGCGAGTCCGTCGTGGAGCGCGCCGGTCCGGTCGCCCCGGGCGGCACCGCCACGCTCCAGAAGACGCTCGCGCCGGGCAGCTACGAGGTGAAGGCCGGCTCCGTGAAGGCGGTCCGGCATGAGATCCGCCCGGCGATCCTGCGCATCGGCAAGGAGCGCAAGAACTCGAACAACGACGTGCTGCTGCCCTAAAGGCTCAGCCTCCTAGAGCTCCAGCTGGTCGTCACCCGCCGGCATGTCGGGCTCGCCCGCCGGACGCACCAGGGCGTCTATCTCCTCGACCAGGGCGCGCACGCGCGCCGACATGCCGTCCACGCCCTCGTAGGCCTTGTCGATGTTCGTCTTCGCGGCGGTGAGCTGCTGCTTGACCTTGCGCTCTTCGGCCAGCGCCGCCAGCGCCCGCTCGGCGGCGTCGTGGACTGCGCCGGTGTCGATGCCGTCGGCATCGGAGCGCTTCATCAGCACGCGCGCGCGCGCGAGGCGATAGCCGACCTCGAGCGGCAGCGAGCCGGCGTCTGGGTCGAGCGCCACGACGAGCTTGTCGCCGTTGTACTCCCGCAGGGGCTCCATCCTCGCCGGCACCCTGTCGTCGCCCGGCACGACCAGGATGCCGAAGTCCGCGCTCCGCTCCGCCATGGCGTCGTCGAGCTCCTTGAGCGCCCGCGGCCGTGAGAGGCGGCTGTCCTTCGCCTCGATGACGATGCGCCCGCGCGCCGGACCGTTGCACGCGTCGATCGCGACCACCACGTCGCCCACCTTCCCCGTGGCCTCCGTGAGGTCGCCCACCGCCTCCGCGACGTCGCCCTGCGCAAGCGCGATCGCGTCCACGGCGTCGGCCATCGACTCCTCGAACGTCCGCCCCTTGGCGCTGCCGCGCTCGCGCTCCGCGCCGACCTCGTCGAGCTTCTCCTTCTCGAGCCGCAGCGCCTGGAGTTGCTTCTCGAGCTCCGCCATCTTGTCGAGCAGCGCGCGCTGCGTCGCGTCCGAGCGCGCAGCGGCCTGGTGGATCTGCTGCACCGCGGCCGTCTTGAAGTCGGCGAGCGGGTTGCGCTCGTCGGAGGCCGAGAACTGGCGGATGAGGTCCTCGCGCGACTTCGCGAGCGTCTCGGCCATCGCCTCACGGACGCGGTTCTGCACGGAGCTTGCGCTGCCGTCGCCGAAGCGGCGCTCGAGCTCCTTCGCCAGTTGGCCGTCCTCCTCGCCGAAGACCGCGGCGAACTGCTGCTCGAAGAACTGGGCGATCGTCCGCGCGTGCTCGGTGAACTCGTGCTGGACGTCCCGAGAGGCCTTCTCGAACTCGGTCTTCACGAATTCGGCGTTCGCGCCGGCCTGCTCGCGGTCGAGCACGCGGGCGCCGATCTCGACAGCGTCGCGCACGGTCTTGACCGGGTCGTCGCCGTGCTCCTCGCGCGTGCGCGCGAGCCGCACAGCGCACTCGTCCTCGACGACGAGCCCGTCGATGGCCAGGCGGTCCCCGACGACGCGGACGTGCGGCGGCCTGAGTGGAGTTGCGGCTTCCATGTGAACTGATGAGCGTACGCCGGGGTCCCGACGGAACGGGCGTCAGCTTGCGAAGACGCTGGGCATGTGGCCTGGCTGGTCCGGGACGAGCTCGCGGGCGAGCGGCTCCGAGGGGCGGCCCTCCATCAGCGGCCGTACGTCATGCATCGTCAGCAGCAGGCTGATGCTTGGTGGCGATCTGGAAGTCGGCGGCGTTCGGCTCGGCGCCGCCGACCACGCCCTGCTCGATCAGCTCGTCGTACCGACCTCGGTACAGAAAGCGCCCCACCCAGCCCAGGACGCGACTCGGCTAGGGCGACAGCAGAAACGGAACTCGCCTGCCGCCGCCGGTCTCCTCGTGCCGCCGGCGACTGTGCACGCAACGCCCAAGGCGAGTAGCCCAAGTGTGATCAACCTCACACTTTCGATACGGCAATCCGGCCGGAAAAGGTTCCGCCATCTGCTTTACTTGCTTGCGTGCAAGCAATCACCGTTACGGCGAGAGGTGTGGCCGCCGACCTCGGGTTGGTGTTCAAGGAGGTCATGACCTCCACGAGCCACGACTTCTTCGCCGCGCTAGACGCCGCGGGCCTCTCCTTCAGTCAGGTGAAGTGCCTCGGCTTGCTGAATGACGCCGACGCCCTGTCGGTCTCGGCGCTCTCGGACGAGCTCGTGCTGTCGCTGCCGGCCGCTAGCCGCGCGGTTGATGCCCTCGTCCAGCGCGGCGAGCTAACGCGCGTCGAGGACACCCGTGACCGGCGCTCGAGGCTCGTCTCGATCACCCCCCGCGGGCGCAAGACCTTCGAAAAGCTGATGGCGGTCCGGCGCGCGGGAGTTGAACGGCTCCTGGGCGAGCTGGACCCGCCGGAACTCGATGCGCTCGCGGCCGCCCTCCGCCCGATCGTCGAAAGGCTCGAACCGTGACCGACCGTATCCGCCTCAACGAGGGCAACCGCCGCTGGTGGACCCTTGCGGCCATGTGCTTCGCCCTCTTCATGATCATGCTCGACAACACGGTCGTGAACGTCGCGCTGCCCTCGATCCAGAAGGACCTCGGCGCGTCGCTCTCGAGCCTCGAGTGGACCGTCAACGCCTACACGCTGACCTTTGCCGTCCTGCTCGTGACCGGCGGCCGGCTCGGCGACATCCTCGGCCGGCGCCGGATGTTCTTGTTCGGCGTAATCGTCTTCGCGCTCTCGAGCGCCGCGATCGGGCTGGCGCCCAATCAGGCCTGGCTCGTGGCCGGCCGCGCGGTCCAGGGCATCGGCGCCGCATTCATGATGCCGGCGACGCTCTCCATCATCACCGTGACCTTCCCGCCCGAGGAGCGCGGCAAGGCGATCGGCACCTGGGCCGGCGTGTCGGCGCTCGCGCTCGCGATCGGCCCGGTCGTGGGAGGGGCGCTCACCGAGTACGTCACGTGGCGCGCGATCTTCTTCCTCAACCTGCCGGTCGCCGTCGGCGCCGTCATCGTGACGCTGTTCGCGGCACACGAGTCGCGCGACGAGACCAGCCGTCACACGATCGACTGGCCCGGCATCGCCGCCATCTCGACCGGCCTCACCGCCCTTGTGCTCGCCCTGATCGAGGGCAACTCGTGGGGCTGGGGATCGCCTGAGGTCGTCGCCCTGCTCGTCACCGCGGCCGTGGGCCTGGCCGGCTTCGCCATCGTGGAGCGGCGCGTCCGCGAGCCGATGGTGGACTTCTCCCTGTTCCGCTCTTCCACCTTCCTTGGCACCAACGCCGTCGCGTTCATCGTGTCGTTCGCGATGCTCGCGATGTTCTTCTTCACAGCCCTCTACATGCAGAACATCCTCGGCTACTCGGCGATCGAAGCCGGCGTGCGCTTCCTGCCGGCGACGCTGATGATCGTGCTGATCGCGCCGCTCGCGGGCCGGCTCACGGACCGGATCGGGCCGCGGCCGCCGATGGTGATCGGCCTCAGCCTCGTCACGATCGCGCTGTTCCTCCAGACGCGGATCGACATCCACACCGGCTACGGCCTGCTGCTTCCCGCGTTCATCCTGCTGGGCATCGGGATGGCGCTCACGATGTCGCCGATGTCGACCGCCGCGATGAACGCCGTGGCGGCGCAGAAGGCCGGCGTCGCGTCGGGGATCCTGTCGATGAGCCGAATGGTGGGCGGCACCTTCGGGGTCGCGGCGCTCGGCGCCCTCTTCCAGCACCTCGCGCGCAACGATCTCTCGAGCTCGCTGGCCGGGACCGGGATCAGCGCAGCTCAGCAGGACCGCCTGGTGGCGGGGCTCGGGACAGCCTCTGACGCCGCTCACCTGCCACCCACCGTCGCGCAGGCTGCGCACGATGCGTTCATCCACGCGCTCGCCAGCGGGATGTGGCTGTCGGCGGGCGTCGCGGCGGTCGGGGTGCTCATCTCGCTTGTGACGATCAGCGGGAAGCCCGTGGAGCAACCCGACGCGGCCGCGCGGCCGGAGGCGGCGGCAACTGCCGAGGCGGTATCGGTCGCACGGTAATCTGCCGCCCCCTATGGCGGTGGACGTGAGCAGGGTCTCGGAGATCGACGTCGAGCCCGGGCAGCTGCCCGCGAGGATGGCTGCCTGGGTGATCCGCGAAGAGCGCGAGGGCGAGCCGAAGGACGCCTTCCAAGTCGAGGAGATCGAGGTGCCGGAGCCCGGCGCGTTCGAGGTGATCGTGCGCGTGATGGCGGCCGGCGTGAACTACAACAACGTCTGGGCCGCCCTCGGCGAGCCGGTCGGGGTGTGGCGCTACGGCGACCACCCCGAGTACGGCCATCACATCGGCGGGTCGGACGCATCGGGCGTCGTGTGGAAGGTCGGCGAGGGCGTGACGCGCTGGAAGCCCGGCGACGAGGTTGTGATCCACTGCAACGTCGCCTCCTACGAGGACCCTGAGGTGCACGGCCTCGACCCGCTCGCCGCCCCCAGTCAGAAGATCTGGGGCTACGAGACCACCTGGGGCTCGTTCGCCCAGTTCACCAAGGTCCAGGCGCAGCAGCTGCTACCGAAGCCGAAGGCGCTCGCCTGGGACGAGGCCGCCTCCTACGGGCTCGTCTACTTCACCGCCTACCGCATGCTGATCACCCAGTGCGACCTCCAGGCGGGCGACCGGGTGCTGATCTGGGGCGCAGCCGGCGGGCTCGGCGTGTTCGCCACCCAGCTGTGCGCGCTCTCGGGCGCGCACGCGGTCGGCGTCGTCTCGAGCCCGGACAAGGGCGCGCTCGTGAAGCAGCTCGGCGCGGTGGACTACATCGACCGCAGCGAGTTCGCGGGGATGATGCGGACGGGCGTCGAGACGCTGGAGGAGGAGAAGGCGCGCTTCAAGGTCTCACGCGAGTTCTCGAAGCGCGTCAAGGAGCTGCTCGGCGACGCTCCGGACATCGTCTTCGAGCACGTCGGCAAGGCGACCTTCCCGACATCGGTCTTCACGGTCAAGCCGTTCGGCAAGGTCGTGATCTGCGCCGGAACCACCGGCTACAACCTCGACTTCGACGTGCGCTACCTGTGGATGCGCCAAAAGCAGATCATCGGGTCGCATTTCGCGAACGCCTACGAGTGCAACAAGGCGAACGAGCTGATCGAGTCAGGCCAGATCCGGCCGGTGCTGTGGCGTACGCTGGGCTTCGATGGCGTTCCCGCTGCGCACCAGCTGATGCTCGAGAACAAGCATCTCGGAAAGATCTCGATCCTCGTGGGGGCTGACGACGAGGGACAGGGCAAGACGGCCGACGGGCCGGGCGCGATTCGCGCGGAGGTGGGCGCATGATCCAGGTTGAGATCCGCTGGCCGATCAACCCGTTCCGGGGCGACAAGTTCGCCGAAGGCTGGCTACCCGCGGCCGAGCTCGCCGTCGACTACGGCGCGACTCAGTGGTCGTTCTGCCGCGCCCGGGAGGGGCGGCTCGACTTCGTGCAGACGGCGCTGTTCCCGTCGAAGGCGCACTGGGAGCGCTACTGGTATTCGGAGCGGATGGCGCAGTACCGGATCGACCTGGCCGGCTGCTACCAGGTGCCGATCCTCCCGACCTACTGGGACGTCCTGGGAGCCGGCGAGGCCGCCGTCACCCCTGCTCAAGCGGCGCCATCGTAAGCCCCGCCTCCTTCAGCTGCTCCCAGTAGAGCTCGGCGGGCTCGCGCGCGCCGGTCCACACGATGGCCTGGCCCTTGTTGTGGATCGTGTTTGCCATCGCCATGCCGTCGTCGTAGCTCACGCCGGGCAGCGTCGACGAGAGCGCGAACGCCACGCCCTCGAAGGTGTTGTGGTTGTCGTTCAGGACGATCACGCGCCAGTTGTCGTCCAGCCCCGTGTCCGGCCCTCCCACGCGGGGGAGCTCGACGGTCTCCGTCATTCGGCCTTCTTCCGCCAGTAGCGCTCGAGCCCCATGTACAGCTGATTCGGCGGCGAAGCCTGCTCGTAGCTCTCGACCGCGGCGGGATCCGTGGCGTGGAGCAGCTCCTCCTCCATCCGAGCGATGAACGTCTCCTCGTCCTTCCGGCGCGCGCGCTCGGCCTGCTCGACGAGCGCCATTCGAATGCGGTGGAGGTGGTCGGTGACCTGGGTGACCCGGCCGAAATGCGTGAGCCCGAGCGTCTGCGCGTTCCAGCAGGCGAGCGTGTGCAGCGAGTCGAGCCAAGCCTCCACGTCGATGTCGGGCGGCGGCGTGGGCGCAACGGTCCAGGCGTAGGGCGGTATCCGGACTCCCGCCACATCGCCCACATAGGCATCTCCGGTTGCCTCGTGGAGGTAGGACACATGGTGGCTCGCGTGTCCGGGCGTGTAGGCGACGCGGAAGCCCTCCACGGTCTCGCCCCCGCCGAGCGTGGTGATGCGTTCCTCGGGCACCGGAGCGACCTCGCCCCAGAGCTCCCACATGTCGTCTCCGTAGAGGCGCCCGGTGCTCTTCAACAGCTTCGAAGGGTCGATCAGGTGCGGCGCGCCCAACTCGTGAACGTAGACCCTCAGCTTCGGGTAGCGCCGGCACAGCACGCCCGTGGCGCCCGCGTGGTCGAGGTGGATGTGGGTGAGCAGGAGGACCCGCGGCTCCACCGGGCCCAGGCGGTCGATCAGGGTGTCGACCGAGGACGCCGGGCCCGGATCGACGATTACGCCGTCGATCTCGTAGGCGCAGATCACTCGGTCGCGCCCGAGGTGGAGCACGTCAATCGGGCGGCTCACGGAGTGCCTGACCATACAATCCCTTCCGTGGAAGAGCACAGGCTGCCCGAGCGCGATGCGCCCTGGGTGATGCGCACATATGCCGGTCACAGCACGGCGAAGGAGTCGAACGAGCTGTACCGGAGGAACCTGGCGAAGGGTCAGACGGGGCTCTCCGTGGCGTTCGACCTGCCCACCCAGACCGGCTACGACCCCGATCATGAGCTCTCGCGCGGGGAGGTTGGGAAGGTCGGCGTGTCGATCGCTCACAAGGGCGACATGCACACACTGCTCGACGCCATCCCGCTGGACGAGATGAACACGTCGATGACGATCAACGCCACCGCCGCCTGGCTGCTCGCGCTCTACATGGCGGTGGCGGAGGAGAACGGCGTCGACCGCCACTCGCTCCAGGGCACCACGCAGAACGACATCATCAAGGAGTTTCTGTCGCGCGGGACCTACGCGTTCCCACCGGAGCCGTCGATGCGGCTGATCGCGGACATGATCGCGTTCACGGTCGACGAGGTGCCGCGCTGGAACCCCATCAACATCTGCTCGTACCACCTCCAGGAGGCGGGCGCGACGCCGGTCCAGGAGATCGCCTACTCGCTCTCCGCGGCGCAGGCCGTGCTCGACCGCGTGCGGTTGCGCGTACCCGAGGAAACCTTCCCGCGCGTATTCGGCCGCATCTCCTTCTTCGTCAACGCCGGCATTCGCTTCGTGGAGGAGCACGCGAAGCTGCGCGCGATGGGCCGGCTCTGGGAGGAGCTCGGGCGCACGCGCTACGGGGTCGACGACGACCGCCTGCTCCGCTTCCGCTATGGCGTGCAGGTGAACTCGCTGGGACTGACCGAGTCGCAGCCGGAGAACAACATCATCCGGATCGTGCTGGAGGCGCTCGCGGTGACGATGGGCCGGGGGGCGCGGGCGCGTGCGCTCCAGCTGCCGGCCTGGAACGAGGCCCTCGGCCTGCCGCGGCCCTGGGACCAGCAGTGGTCGCTCCGGATCCAGCAGATCCTGGCCTACGAGACCGACCTGCTCGAGTACCCGGACATCTTCGTGGGCTCCAAGGTGATGGACGGCCTCGTGACCGAGCTAATGGAGGGCGCCCGTGAGGAAATGGCGATCGTGGCCGAGCAGGGCGGCGCTGTGGCCGCCGTGCCCTACATGAAGACCCAGCTCGTGGAGTCTCACCGCGAACGCGTCCGGCGCATCGAGGCGGGCGAGCTGAAGGTCGTGGGCCAGAACGTGTACACGGAGGCCGAGCCGTCGCCCCTTCAGGCCGGCGAGGACGGCGGCATCCTGCGCGTGGATGTGGCCGTCGAGGCGTCCGCGATCGCGGCGGTCCGTGCCTGGCGCGAGTCGCGCGACGAGGGCGCCGTGACCGCCGCGCTCGATGCGCTCCGCGCGGCGGCCGCCGATCCCGAGGTGAACATCATGGCGGCGACGCTCGACGCCGCCCGCGCCGGTGTCACGACCGGCGAGTGGGCCGGCGCGCTGCGCGAGGTGTTCGGCGAGTACCGAGCGCCCACCGGCGTGGGCGACGCCGCCTCGGCGCCCTCGGACGATTCGCTGCGGGCGCTGCGCGACCGCGTCGAGGAGGTGTCCGCCGCGCTCGGGCGCCGGATCAAGATCCTCGTCGGCAAGCCCGGGCTCGACGGGCACTCGAACGGCGCCGAGCAGATCGCCGTGCGTGCCCGCGACGCCGGGATGGACGTGGTCTACGAGGGCATCCGACTGACACCCGCCCGGATCGCGCGCACCGCGGTCGACGAGGGCGTGCACGTCGTCGGCCTCTCGATCCTGTCCGGCTCGCACGCCCAGCTGATCCCTGACGTGCTGGCCGAGCTCCGCGACGCCGGCGCCGACGTGCCCGTCGTGGTGGGCGGCATCATCCCGGCGGCCGACGGGGCGGCATTGCTCGAGGCCGGCGTGGCGCGGGTCTACACGCCGAAGGACTTCGAGGTCACCCGGATCATGGGCGACATCGTGTCGCTCGTGGCCGAGCGCAACGGCGTGGTGGCGGTCCCGTAGCTCTACTCGCCGACGTTGTCTCCGCCTCGCACGAGGTGGCCGGCACCACCTCCCGCTCGCGCAAGGTCGCGGTCCTCGCGGCGCTCCTGCAACAGCTCGATCCGGCCGAAATCCCGTCGGCGGTCGGCTTCCTGGCCGGCGTGCCGCGCCAGGGCCGCGTCGGCGTGGGCTACGCCACGATCTACCGGCTCGAGCACACGCATGCGGAGGAGCCCTCGTTGACGATCGGGGACCTCGACGGCGCGATCACTGCGATCCAGAAGACCACGGGCAGCGGATCGGCCGCAGCCCGCAAGCAGATACTGAGCGAACTCTTCGCTCGGGCGACCGAGAAGGAGGCCGACTTCGTCCGGCGGCTCTTCACCGGCGAGCTCCGCCAGGGCGCGCTGGCTGGATTGATGGTCGACGCAGTGGCAAAGGCGGCGAGCGTGCCGGGCGAGCTCACGCGGCGTGCGCTGATGCTGTCCGGCGACCTGACGCGAACGGCGGAGATCGCGATCGCGCAGGGCGAGGACGGACTGCGCGAGGTCGGCTTCGAGATCTTCCGCCCCATCTTCCCGATGCTCGCGTCGACCGCCGAGAGCGCGGAGGAGGCCGTCGGGAGCTTCGAGCGGGCCTCGGTGGAGTGGAAGCTCGACGGGATCCGGATTCAGATCCACCGCCGCGGCGACGAGGTGCGCGTGTACACACGCAACCTGAACGACATCACGGAGACGCTGCCCGGGATCGTCCGGGCCGTGCGGGCGCTGCCCGTGAGCCAGGCCGTGCTCGACGGGGAAGCGCTGTGGATGACGGCAGGCGGGCCGGCCGCCTTCCAGGAAACGGTCTCGCAGATCGACAGCGACGCGCCGCCGGAGGGCATCGTCACCTTCCTGTTCGACGCCCTGCATATCGACGGCGACGACCTGCTCGACGCGCCGCTCGAGGAGCGTGCCGCGCGGCTCGACGCAATCGCACCGGAGCTGCGGATCCCGAGCGTGCTCACGTCGGACCCGGACACCGCGGAGCGCGTCCTCGACGAGGCCATCGGCGCCGGACACGAAGGCATCGTCGTGAAGGACGCACGCTCGCGCTACGTCGCGGGCCGCCGCGGCAAGTCCTGGCGCAAGGTCAAGCCCGTGCGGACCTACGACCTTGTCGTCCTGGGCGCCGAGTGGGGCCACGGGCGCCGCCAGGGCCGGCTCTCGAACCTGCACCTGGGCGCGCGCGACCCGCGCACCGGCGAGTTCGTGATGGTCGGCAAGACGTTCAAGGGGATGACCGACGAGCTGCTCGAGTGGCAGACGCACGAGCTGCTCGCGCGGGAGACCGAGCGACAGGGCATCGCGGTGATGGTTCGGCCCGACCTGGTGGTCGAGATCGCGCTCGACGGCGTCCAGTCCTCGACGCGCTACCTGGGCGGCGTGGCGCTCCGCTTCGCACGCGTGAAGCGCTACCGGCTGGACAAGGACGCAGGCGAAGCGGACACGATCGACGACCTGCGCGCGCTGCTGCCGGCGGGCGCAAGCGCGCCGCGCTAGCTTCCCGCGCCGATGGCCACGGATCCCTCAGAGCTCGGCCGGCGGCTGCGTGAGGGCGACCGCTCCGCCGCGGCCGCGGCGCTCAACGTGATCGAGAACCGCGCCGACCGGGCCGCCGCCTGGGCACTGCTCGAGGAGGTTTCGCCCGCCGCGCTCGGACGGGAGCCGAGCGCGCACGTGATCGGCATCACGGGACCGCCGGGGGCGGGCAAGTCCTCTCTGCTGTCGGTGCTTGTGGCTGAGTGGCGCGAGCGCGGCAACACGGTCGCGGTCCTCGCGGTCGACCCGTCCTCCAAGCGCTCGGGCGGCTCGCTCCTCGGCGACCGCGCGCGGATCGAGCACGACCCCCGCGACGACAGCGTGCTGATCCGCTCCACGGCGGCGGGCGGCCGCCTTGGTGGCCTGGCGGCGGCCACGCGCGAGGCGATCGAGGCACTCGCCCCCGCCTTCGACGTCGTGGTGGTCGAGACCGTCGGCGTCGGCCAGTCGGAGACCGACGTCGAGGACGTGTGCGACACGGTCGCGGTCGTCGTGCAGCCGGCCTCCGGCGACGTGCTCCAATTCCTGAAGGCGGGGATCATGGAGGTGCCGGACCTGCTCGTGGTCACGAAGGCCGACCTCGGGGACGTGGCCACGCGCTCGCGCCGTGAACTCGGCCAGGCGTTGAAAGCGGTTGGGTCGCCGGAGGTGCCGGTGCTCGCCGTGTCGTCGGTGCCGCCGCCGAGCGGGATCGGCGAGCTGGCGGACGCGCTCGAGGCCCACCGCGCGCTGACGGATCTCACCGCGCGCCGGGTCCGGGCGCGCCGCGGCGCCGCCCTCAGGGAGTTCGCGGCCGAGC
>JBKPME010000050.1:0-29794 GCA_046731915.1 Actinomycetota bacterium | reverse complement strand
CGACCGCCACGACCCCCTCGGCGTCCAGGTCTTCCAAGAGGGATGTCGCGCGATCAGGACGGCCCTCTGTGTCGCGCATCATCAGCTCAACGAGCTGTCCGTCTACACCCGCTGCCTGGTTGAAGTCCTCGACGCCAAGCTCCAGCCCAGCCCTCAAGTGACGCCCGGCCGGAACAAAACCCGGGCTTGAAAGCGGCGCGAACGCCCCGACCCTAACCGCCAGATGGCTCACCGGAGCGGCCGGTCAACGGATCCGGTCGCGGCGACCGCCCGAGCTTCCCGCTCGATCTGTCGCATCATCGCGGGATACACGATCAGGTGTCGGAACGGCCTGATCGCGGCCATGTACACGTCCCCCAAGCGTCCATTCGGCTTTACCAGGACAGCCATCCGGCCGCGGTAGCCGCCGGTCCCGTCCGAGACCCAACCGAGGTGCATGACGCCGTGCATGGTCCGGTTGGCGATCTCCGCCGCGAACTCGTCGTGGATCTGGTACAGCGGGTTGAAGGGGAGCGCGTCGAAGTTGGGGCCGGATGGGGCGTCGCGCAGATCCGCCGGCAACCGGTCGCGCAGGGTCGCCACCCTGGAGCCGAGGCCGGCGTCCTGGCCCTCCCAGCCGAGCAGCTGTCCGAGCGTCCACCGGATCGCGAAGAGCGCGCGTACCGCGCGGGAGGGACCTTGGGAGGGATCGCCCGAGGCAAACCGCTGCACCAGCCGGGGGAAGTCGTCCGGCCTGCCCGTCCCCGGCAGCTCCCACACGTCCTCTACACGGAAGTCGCGCGTGAGCTCGTGGATCCGCCAGGGCCGGGAGGTGTGCTCGGTCTTGGGGAGCCTCATTCGGTGGGGCCCCCGCCATGGCTTAGTCCAAGCACACCGGCGACCGCGCGGGCCGCCAGCACCTCGTCGTGCGGCGCCATTCCGGCGACTTGGATGACGGTGCCCTCCATGGCACCGAAGAAAGCGAGCGCTACGGCTCTGGCCGGCGGACCGGGTGGGATCGACCCGTCTGCGCGGCCGGCGTTGATCAGTCGGGCGGCGCGCTTGACGCCCCCTTCTGAGATCCGCTCGATCTTCCGCCCGACCGGATGGTCTTGGCTGCTGAACTCGACTCTCAGCGCCATTACGACGCGGGCAATGTCTCGACGGCAAAAGACCGCGTGACCGCGCGCCAGCGCGATCAGCTCGGCGACCGGATCTGGTTCTTCCTTGGCGGGCCCGCCCACCTCGCGCATCCAGTTCTCGTAGACCCACTCGATCACCGCGAGGGCCATGTCCTCCTTGTCCTTGAACTGGTGATAGAGCGCCCCGCGGGTGTATCCGGCGTCGCTTGCCACTCGCTCGAGCACGAGGTTGTCGTAGCCGTAGCGCGAGAGTCCCCTCGCGGCCGACTCGAGCAGGGCGCTACGCGTGCGCGCGCTTCTCTCGGCCTGCGTTGAGCGACGGCTGGGCGCGGAAGCCGACGTGATCAAATGCTCACCGGACCGGCCGATGTACATACATACATGTATGTATGATACACACGACCGAACGAGCCGATGGAAGTCCGCAACTCACTGGAGGTCCTGTAATGCCGATGGTGGAACTCACGACGACCAAAGGGGCCCTGGACGACGCCGCAAAGAGACGGCTCGCCGGCGAGCTGTCGACGATCGCCCTCGAGCTCGAGGCTGCGCCATTTGCTGACTTCGGAGATGCCCCGCACATGCAGGCGCTTTCATGGTGCTTCGTCAACGAACAGGAGGTGTTCGTCGGTGGCCGGCCCCACGCGAAGCCGATCTACCGCGTGACCGTGACGATCCCCGCCGGCGCGCCCGGCGTGTTCGGCCCGCTCGCGGAGCGGGGCCGCCAGAAGCTCGTCAAGCGCGTCACCGCGGCGGTGCTGGCCGCGGAGGGCAGCGAGAACACGATGGTCGAGGCCCACCGCGTCTGGGTTCACCTAAAGCAGATCGCCGACGGCCACTGGGCAGCGTTCGGTGAGTTCTTCACGTTGGCCGACGCTGCGGCGTACGGGTTGAAACGCGACGAGCCGGACAGCAAGACGGACCGCATGCGCCAGGCAGCGATGGAGTCCGTGGGTGCCGGCAGCACGGCATAGCCCACTGAAAGGGAAGACTCCCATGAACGAGTTTCGAGCAGCCGTGGAGGCTCAGGACCTCGAGCGCCTTGTCGTGCTCCTTGACGAGGACGTCGTCTTTCGCAGCCCGGTCGTCGTCAAGCCCTACCGAGGCCGCGACCAGGTCGCCGTCCTATTGGCAGCGGTCGCCCGCGTCTTCGAGGACTTTCGCTACGAACGCGAGATCGGCGACGCTCGCGCCTCCGACCACGCGCTCGTGTTCCGGGCCCGGGTCGGCGATCGCGAGCTCGAGGGATGCGACTTCCTGCACACCAACGATGCGGGTCTGATCGACGAGCTCGTCGTCATGGTCAGGCCACTTTCGGCAGCCCTCGCGCTCGTCGAGGGGATGCGGGGCGAGCTGACGCCGGCCGAGACCCAGGCGGGCGGACACTGAGCGTCCCTCACGCCGCAGCGAGCCCGGGGTCCGCGCCGTGCCGGCGCAACCATTGCGTTTGGATCGTTCTTCGTCGGCCGCAGCGGCACGCTCATCGCTTCGACGTCGACATGGGCTACCGGAGCTGCTCGAGGAGATCGACGTGGAAGGCCGTGCCCCACACCTCGGCGATCCGGCCGCAATCGACGCGGTAGAAGGCGAACTCCGACGTGCTGACGGAACGCCTGCCAGCGACGGTCCAGAGATCGCTCGGCGCAGTGTCGACTGCTGCGCGGTTATCGCTCAGCCGAGCCCCTGCGTGAAACCCTGCCGCCAGCTCGCATAGCGCGGCTGCCAGCCGAGCTCGCGCTTGGCCTTCGCGTTCGAGGCACCGCGCACGTCGGTCATCATGAGCGTCGCCGCCTCACCGGCCAGGAGCCGCGCCAGCCAGCGCGGGATACGCCGTGGCGGCTTGGCATCGAGCGCGCTGGCCAGCACGGGCAGCCACTCCCGCACCGGCGCGGGCTCGTCGTCCACCACGTTGTAGATACCCGGCTGGCCGCGCTCGACCGCAATCGCGGTCGCCGCCGCGGCGTCTTCGATGTGGACGTGCGAGAACACGCCACCACCGTCGCCGACGATCGGGAACCGACGCTTGCGGATCGGGCCCGCCATCACCGCGTCCGGAGCCAGGCTGATAGAGGTCCCCGGACCGTAGAAGCCGCCGTAGCGCAACACGAGACCGTCGCCCCACTCGATCGTCGTCACCGCCCGCTCCACGTGGAGGATTCCCGGCAGCGCCATCCGCAGCGCCGTCGGCGGGTCGGGATCGATGGGATCGGCCTCGGTCAGCACCGGCCCGCCCGCGCGAGCCCATCGGAACGCCCCAAAGCTCTGCGCCACGAAGCGCCGTGCCCCCACGGAGCGGCCGGCGGCCAAGAGATGGTCCGTTCCCTCGGTACGCAGTCGGTTGGTCATGGTGAACGCGAGGGAGCGCTCGGGGTGCCGCGCCTCACGGACGCTCATCGGCCCGGACAACGCGGTGAGCTGATGCACGATCACCTCGGGCTCGGCGGACGCCACCGCCTCGGCGACCGCATCGGGATCGAGAGCGTCGGCCACCACCGGGCGCGCTCCCAGGCTGCGCACCAGGTCCTGCTTCGATGCGCTCCTTGTCATCCCGACCACCTCGTGGCCTCCCTCCACAAGCTGTGGGACAAGGTTTCGGCCGAGAACACCCGTGGCGCCGGCTACGAAGACCTTCATCAGTGCGCCTCCCGTCTGGTTGCTCTAAAGATGAAAACAGAGGCGCCGCCCGTGACAGTGGCAAGCGCTCGGTGCCATTGTGCGCCCCGCTCCTTTCCGTGTTGTTGGTTCGACAGACGAAGTGACGAGACAAGACCCGGATCCGTGACAGCTCCGTCCTTGGCGGGGTTGGTGTGGAGCTGTCACGCGGGGGGACGTTCGCCCGTCGTAGCAACAGGAGGTTCGAAAGACCGCGTACGGCGCCTCGCGTCCTCCTATCCGCGCGGAGCAAGGCTGCCGCGGCCGGGCCGGGATGCTTCCGTCGTGATGAATGCAGGGGCCCCGCGCGATGCCTACTCGGCGGGCGCGAGGGCGGCGCCTGCGGTCCGACCACGGCGGGCGAGGAACTCGGCTTCGGCCTGCCCCAGCGGCGTCGCGGGCGCCTCGCCGTGCAGGTACTCCGCGGCGATCGCGCCCCAGTCTGCGCCGGCGCGCAGCTGCCCCAGGACCACGGCGACGATGCCGTGCATCCGCCGGATCAAGATCGCGTCCGGCGGCAAGGTGAATTGATTCACCTGCATCCTCATCGCGGCCCGCTCCTCAGGGTCCGGCCGTTCACGATCGCGGTCGCGACGGTCGACGGGGGAGAAGCGGCGCACTCCCGGGACCGCGTACCACTTGATCGCCATACGCATCAGGCTCAGAGCGAAGTCGGCGTGCACGGCATCTGCGCGGCTCGCCGGCAGATAGCCGCCCGCGCGCAGCGCCGCCTTGAGAGCCTCCGCGTTCCCATCCCGGACGGCGACAGCGATCGCCCGCTCGGCGACCACGCGCGCGGCGTCGACGCCGCGCACAAGGCCGAAGTCGAGGAAGCACACCCGACCGTCGGGACACAGCAGGTAGTTGCCCGGATGAGGGTCCCCGAGCGCGATGCGGTCGCGATAAAGCAACCCGAAGTAGAGCCGAAAGACGATCTCGCCGTAGCGGTCGCGCTGCACCTGATCGGCTCGGCGGACCGCCTCGAAGCGCTCCCCCTCGACGTACCCGGACACCAGCACGCGCCGGGTCGACAGGCTCGTGTCGACTCGCGGCACACGGACGAACGGATGTCCCCGCAGCAGCCGCCCGATGCGGCGCTGATTCTGGGCCTCGAGCTCGTAGTCGAGCTCCTCACCGATCCGCTCGCGCATCTCCGCGGCGAGCGCCTTTGCGTCCAGGCCAGGGGCGAGCCGCTTCACGAGCGGCAGCAGCAGCATCGCGTTGCGCAGATCCGTGTCGACCGCCTCCGCCACCCCGGGGTACTGGATCTTCACGGCCACGTCGTCGCCATCGATCGTCGTGGCGCGATGGACCTGACCGATCGAGGCCGCTGCGAACGCACGCTCGTCAAAGTCGCGGAACACGCGCCCGAGCGGACCGCCGAACTCTCGGCGCATCAACTTCTCGAGCTCCGCGAACCGAACGGGCGGGACGTCGTCGCGGAGCGCCGCGAGCCTCCGTTGCAGCTCGTCCCGCTCGTCCTCAGGAAGGCCGTCGAACTCGACCATCGAGATCATCTGACCGACCTTCATCGCCGCGCCACGCATCTGCCCGAGCTGGTCGACGAGCTGCTGGACCAGCGCCGCGGTGCGCTCCTTCTGGGCCGCCGCCGCGCGCTGAGGCGTCCGCACCCGGTTGGCGGTTCGCATCCCCGCCCAGCGCAGCCCCTGCCCCGTCACGAGCCCGCCGACACGCGCCGTCCGGGCGAGTCGGCCTCTGGGCAGCGTTCCCGCCTCGCGGAGCGAATCCTCGTCCTGCGTACCCATTGACCGAGCGTAGCGGGGGCTCGGCCTCAGACCGAAAGCAGGACCGACGTCCGGGACAGCCACTCCCCGCTCGTCGCCAAAGGCAGGGACGGGCCCCGCTTCCGCTGGGCTAGCAGCAGTCGTCGTCATCCGTGACCACATGGCTGCTCCGGACGCATGACGACAGCACGTTCGCGCCGTGGCGCGCGCCTGCCTCGCCAAGCGAAACCAGGAGCGGTTTCGTGGCTGATCCGAGTGGGTCGGTACCGCATACGTGCCCATAGCACTAGGGTTGCCGTTAGCCCACAAATTCGCGTGTCGGCGGGAGAGGGAATGCCCGTCGTGTGGGCGCGGCGCCGGAGAGTGTCGCAATCACGGGTGGCTGTTGCACAAACCCCGGGCGAGGCCGCTGGATGGGTTTCTAAGGGTGGGTTTCCGAAATCGGCCACCGCATGCGTCATGCGAGATGCATCCGTCCCGAGGTCGTCACACCCAGCTGCTCCGGCGGCCATTTCAGCGATCGAGCAGCAGCTTTCCGAGACGGCTCTGTGCAACAGCCTCGCGTCCAGAGCAGCAGTGACCGGGCCGATCTACGGCTCGCCGAGCGACGCCAGCGGCGGACCCCCGGGCGCGGTGACCTGGTGGACCGACCGGAAGGTCGCGCGAACCTCGCTGGCAAACAAATCGGGCTCCTCCCAGGCGGCGAAGTGGCCGCCCTTGTCGACCTCGTTGAAGTAACTGAGGCCCGGATAGGCCGCCTCGACCCAGCTGCGCGGGGCAGCCCAGAGCTCGCCGGGGAACGTGGTGCAGCCGACCGCGACGATCACGTTGACGCCCGGCACCGTCATCAGCCGCTTGACCTCGGGCCAGGACAGTGCCGCGGCCGCGATCAGCGTCTCGACCTGGACGATCTCGGCATCGAGGACCCCGACCTGGCGCAGCGCCGCGTCGACCGTCTCCTGCTCGGCGAGCGGGAACTCGAGCTCGGAGAGCCAGCGGCGGCCGTTTAGGCCGAACAGGTCGGCGACCGGCGGGCGGCGCTTTAACGTCCGCAGGGAGGCACCGGGACAGGTGGTGATGCTTCCCTAAGCTGCGCCGGACGGCCCGGGCCTGCGTCTAGGACGCGCTCGCCGGTGCCTGCCGAGTCAGGTCCCGGGACGTGGTGCACCAGGCCCGTAGTAGCGGAGCCGGAAGGCGCTCGTGAGAGCGTTGTTGCCGGCGGGCGTTGAGCCGCAACTCGACTGGGGAGAGGGTGCGGTCGATGCTCCGCCTCCGATCCAACCGCGCCCAGAGCAGGTCCAACGAGCGCGGCCAGGCGTCGCTTATGATGCTTGCCGTCGTCGCGGCGATGCTGGCCGGCGCGGTTGTCCTGTTCGCGTTCGGCAATGCGCTTGGCGCCAAGGCGCGGCAGCAGCGGGCAGCCGACCTCGCGGCGATCAGCGCCGCCCAGGTGATGCGCGATCTGTATCCACGCCTGTTCGAGCCGCCGTTCATAGAACCGGAGCTTCCGAACCCGCGGCATCTCGAGGAGGCCGAGTACCGCGACGGAGCCGTGGCAGCCGCGGTGAGGGCTGCCGAGCGGAACGGCGTCCGCCTGCGTGCGAGCGACGTGAGCTTCGGCGGGACCGGCTTCGCGCCGACGCGCGTGACGGTGCGGGTGCGAGGCGAAGCTCACGTGCGTACCGATCCGGGCCACGACGGGGTCGCGCGCGTCCGAGTCCGGGCGCGCGCAACCGCTGAGCTCCTGCCCGACGCCGGTGGCGATCTGCCGAGTCATGCGAGCGGTGGCGGCTACGACGGCCCGCTGGCGTATAGGCAAGAGAAGCCGATGAGGCCCGATGTCGCGCTCGCCTTCGACCGGCTCGCGGCGGCGGCGCGTGAGGAGGCGGGGCTCTTCATCAGCATCAGCAGCGGATTTCGCTCGGACGCCGAGCAGGCCAGGCTGTTCGCAGCCCACCCCGACCCCAAATGGGTCGCCCCGCCCGGCGAGAGCCTGCACCGCTACGGCACCGAACTCGACCTCGGACCGCCGGCCGCCTACGGCTGGCTAGCCTCGAACGCGGGACGGTTCGGCTTCGCTCAGAGGTACGCTTGGGAAGCTTGGCATTACGGGTACACCCGCAGCCCCGCGAGCTCCTCGGTCGGGTTCGGAACCCGTGGCGGCGACGGCCGCGCGACGCGCGCAGTCCAGTCGTTCGTGCCGGCCCGGTTCGCGCCGCTGATCGTCCGCGCGGCACAGCGCTGGGGGGTGTCCGCTCACCTGCTTGCAGCGCAGCTGTACGCCGAGTCGAACTTCAACCCCTTCGCTCGCTCGCCGGCGGGCGCGGAGGGAATCGCGCAGTTCATGCCCGGCACCGCGGCGACGATGGGCCTGGCGGATCCGTTCGACCCCGGGGCGGCGATCAACGCGCAGGCCCGTCTGATGCGCGACCTGCTCGGACGCTTCGGCTCGGTTCCGCTGGCGCTCGCCGCGTACAACGCCGGCCCGGGCGCGGTGGCCGGCTGCGGCTGCATCCCTCCGTTCTCGGAGACGCGTGCCTACGTCGCGCGCATCCTCGGCCTACTGGGCGGCGCCGGCGACGCGGCCGCCGCCGGCCTCGAGGTGCGCCTCGTGGCCTGAGCCGCGGTCAGATCCAGCGCCGCACGCCGGCCTTGTAATCCGCGTACTCGCGGCCGAATTTGCGCTCGAGGTAGCGCTTCTCGCGTAACCGTCTATCAGCTCTGGACGGTTATACTCTCGCCATGCAAAAACTCACTGACGGGCTCTGGCGCTGGACGGCGAGACATCCCGAATGGCACCCGGGAGAGTTCGGCGCCGAGGTGGCCAGCTTTGCCGCGCAGGCGGGCGACACCACGCTTCTCATCGATCCGCTGCTGCCGCCGGAGCCCGAGCGCGTGCTGGACGTGATCGACGAAGCGCTTGCCAATCGCCTCGCCATCCTCATCACGGTTCCCTACCACGTGCGCAGCTCCGAGGAGCTGTGGCGGCGCTACGGAAGCGACGCCGAAACCACCATCCACGGCCACCGCGCAGCTGCGAAGCGGTTGAAAGATCGCAAGGCGTTCCGCGAGACCGAACCGGGCACTCCGCTCCCGGGCGGGGTCACCGCGCACACGATCGGCAAGCCGCGCAGGCACGAGATGCCGCTCCACGTACCGAGCCACGACGCACTCGTCTTCGGCGACGCCGTTGTCGAGGTGGAGGGGGCACTGAAGGTGTGGGCCACCGACAAGGTCGACGCCAAGGTGGAGCGCTTCTACAGAGAACGCTTCAACCCGACCTTGGAGCCGCTCCTTGAGCTCACCTTCGATGCGGTCTTTCCCACCCACGGGCAGCCGCTGCTCCAAGGAGGCAGGAAGGCGCTCCAAAACGCCCTGAAAGCGAAGCCGTGGTACCACCACGGCTGATATAGCCTGCGGCCCCATGACCCCCACAACCGTGAACGGAATCGACGAGCTGAAGGCGCTCGTCGGCCAGACCATCGGCCCGAGCGATTGGCGCGAGGTGACCCAGGAGGACATCAACAAGTTCGCCGACGTCACGGGCGACCACCAGTGGATCCACGTTGACGTCGAGCGGGCGAAGACCGAGAGCCCCTTCGGGACCACGATCGCCCACGGCAACCTGACCCTCTGCCTCTGCGACAGCTTCCGCGATCAGCTCTTCAAGGCGGAGTCCGGCTTCAAGATGGGCATCAACTACGGCTGGAACAAGGTGCGCTTCACGGCGCCCGTGCCGGCCGGAGCCCGGATTCGCGCCGGCCTCGAGACGCTCTCGGTCGAGGACAAGGGCGGTGGCTGGTACCAGCTCGTCCAGAAGTGGACCGTCGAGATCGAGGGCCAGGAGAAGCCCGCGCTGTTTGCGGAGTCGGTCGTACGCCTGCTGGCGTAGCGCCGGGAGGCAAGAGGACCGGCACCTATCCTCGGTGGTCGTGGCCACCGAGGCACCAGATCGCGTCACAGAGCAGCGCCGTGCACTGCCGAATGGCCCTGGCGTCTACATCTTCAGGGACGCGAAGCGCAAGGTCCTGTACGTCGGCAAGGCGCGCTCGCTTCGGAAGCGCGTGGCCAGCCACTTCTCGAAGCCGGGCGGTCGCGGCGCCACCGACATGGTGGCTCAGATCGCCGATATCGACTTCATCGCCACCGAGACGGAGGCCGAGGCGCTGCTCGCAGAGCAGGAGTTCATCAAGCGCCACCGGCCCGTCTTCAATGTACGGCTGCGCGACGACAAGTCCTACCCGTACATCGGCATCAGCATGGACGAGGAGTTCCCGCGCATCTACTTCACGCGCGAGAAGCACCGCCGGAACCGGGTCTATTTCGGCCCGTTCAGCAACGCGAAGCGCGTGCGCGAGACGCTCGACCTGCTCGGCAAGGTGTTCATGTACCGCACCTGCGACGGTCCCCAGCCGGGCCGCGCGTCGGGCAGCCCCTGCCTCGACTACTACATCAAGCGCTGCCAGGCGCCGTGCGTGGGCTATGTCTCGAAGGAGGAGTACCGCGAGAACGTCGAGACGATCATCGACTTCCTCTCCGGCCGCTACCGCCACATCGAGAGCGCACTCAACAAGGGGATGAAGAACGCGTCGGCCGAGCAGGAGTTCGAGCAGGCCGCCCAGTACCGCAACAAGCTCAAGGCCGTCCGCTCGCTGCTCGAGCGCCAGCGGATCTCGAACGCGCCGGTGGGCAGCCTCGACGCGATCGCGGTCGCCGAGGAGGGCACGGACGCGAACGCGCAGGTGTTCCAGATCCGCGACGGCGTGCTCGCCGACCGCCAGAGCTTCTACCTCGAGAACGCCGGTGAGCGTGACGAGGGCGAGGTCGGCGAGGAGTTCGTGCTCCAGTACTACGCGAGCGCGATTGCCGTGCCGCCGCAGGTGGTGGTGCAGCGCTCGGTCGAGCACCTGGACGTCCTGGCCGAGGCGCTCACGGAGCGCCGCGGCGCGCCGGTGGAGGTCCGGCACGCCGAGCGCGGCGACAAGCGCCGCATCCTCGAGCTCGCGGAGCGCAACGCGCGCCTGGCGCTCGACCAGGACCGGCTGCGGTCGGAGCGGCGCCGCTCACAGCGCATCGCGGCGCTCGACGGCCTCCAGCGCGCACTCGGGATGGAGCAGATCCCGATGCGGATGGAGTGCTTCGACATCTCCAATCTGATGGGGCACCACACCGGCGCCTCGATGGTCGTGTTCGAGGGGGGAGCCCCCAAGAAGTCGGACTACCGCCGCTTCGCCATCCGGGAGTCCGTTCAGGATGACTTCGCAGCGATGGCCGAGGTGCTCTCACGCAGGATGGCCCAGTACGTGAAGCAGCGCGAGCGCAGCCCTCACGACAAGGAGTACGACCAGAGCTTCGCGTCGCTCCCGGCGCTGATCGTGATCGACGGCGGCCGCGGACAGCTGTCAGCAGGCCTGTCGGCGCTGGGCGAGTTCGGGGACCTCGGCGTGACCGTGGTCAGCCTTGCGAAGCGGATCGAGGAGGTCTTCCTCCCGGGTCGGCGCGATCCGCTGCGGCTTCCGCACGACACGGTTGAGCTCCAGCTCCTCCAACGCGTGCGCGACGAGGCCCACCGCTTCGCGATCGAGTTTCACCGCGGAAAGCGCGACAGGGCAATGACCCACTCGGTGCTCGACGAGCTGCCCGGCGTGGGGCCGGCGCGCAAGCGCAGCATCCTCCAGCACTTCGGCTCGCCGGAGCGCTTCCTGCGGGCGAGCCGTGAGGAGCTCGAGGCGGTTCCCGGCCTCCCCGGGAAGGTCGCGCGCGACATCTACGCGCAGGTGAACAAGGTGAGATGACGGACCGCGGCATGGAGGACTTCGTCGTGATCACCGGCTTCTCGGGCGCCGGCAAGTCGCAGGCGATGGCCACCTTCGAGGACGCCGGGTACTTCTGCGTGGACAACCTGCCGCCCGGGATGATCCGTTCGCTGGCGGAGCTGTTCGGGCACGAGGGCAGCAACGTCGAGCGCGCGGCGGTGGCGTCCGACGTGCGCGGCGGCGAGTATTTCGACGGCCTGGTCAGGGTGCTCGACGATCTCGACGCGGCCGGCCTGCCGTACAGGGTGCTCTACCTGGAAGCGGACGACGGCGTCCTCATCAACCGCTTCAAAGAGACCCGGCGCCGCCATCCGCTCGCCGACGGCGGCGCGGTGGAATCGGCGCTCGCCCGCGAGCGCGCCCTGCTCGCCCCGCTGAAGGAGCGCGCCGACGTCTCGATCGACACGACCGACCTCTCGGCCGCCCGCCTCCGCCGCGTCGTGGCGGACAAGATGCTGCCGCATGGGCGGCCCGGCAAGCTCGCGGTGACGTTCCTGACCTTCGGCTTCAAACACGGCTCGCCGCGGGACGCCGATCTCACCTTCGACGTTCGCTTCCTGCCGAATCCGCACTACGAGGCCGAGCTCCGCGAGCAGACCGGACTCGACGCCGACGTGATCCATTACGTCGAGAACTCGGACGGCGTCGGTGAGTTCTACGCGCGCCTCACGCCGCTGCTCGACTATCTGCTGCCGGCCTACGAGGAGGAGGGCAAGTCCCACCTCACCGTGGCCATCGGCTGCACCGGCGGACGGCACCGCTCGGTGGTGATAGCCGAGCACCTCGTACGGGAATACCAGGCCAGAGGCGACTTCATGGTGGAAGTTGTCCACAGGGACGTGGGCAAGCCGCCACATCGCCCCTAGCGGGCCGATAGATTCAGGCTTCCGCACCGAACGCGAAGGAAGGACGACGAGATATGGCCTTGAAGGCCGGCATCAACGGCTTTGGCCGCATCGGACGCAACGTGTTCCGCGCGGCCCATGCGCAGGGAGCCGACATCGAGTGGGTCGGCGTAAACGACATCACCGACACGAAGACGCTCGCCCATCTGCTCAAGTACGACTCGATCCTTGGCCGCTTCCAGGGCGAGATCGACTACACCGACGACGCCCTGATCGTCGACGGCGACGAGCTGAAGGTGTTCGCCGAGCGCGATCCGGCCGCGCTCCCGTGGGGCGACCTTGGCGCGGACGTCGTCATCGAGTCGACCGGGCTCTTCACGAAGCGCGACGACGCCGCCAAGCACCTGACGGCGGGCGCGAAGAAAGTGATCATCAGCGCGCCGGCCACCGAGCCGGACGTGACGCTGGTCCTGGGCGTGAACGACGACGCGTACGACCCGGACAACCATCACGTCATCTCCAACGCGTCCTGCACCACGAACTGCCTGGGCCCGGTGGCGCGCGTGCTGCACGACACAGTGGGGATCGAGCGCGGGATCATGACCACGATCCACGCCTATACCGCGGATCAGAACCTGCAGGACGGGCCGCACAAGGACCTCCGCCGTGCCCGCGCGGCCGCGGCGAACCTGGTCCCGACCTCGACCGGTGCCGCCAAGGCGATCGGCCTCGTGGTGCCCGAGCTCGACGGCAAGTTGAACGGCATCTCCGTGCGCGCCCCCGTGATCACGGGCTCGGTCGTGGACCTCGTCTGCGACGTGTCGCGGCCGACGAGCGCCAAGGAGGTCAACGCGGCCTTCTCGGACAGAGCCGACGCGGGCGCGCTTGAGGGGATTCTCAGGTACAGCGACGAGCCGATCGTGTCGACCGACATCGTCACGTCCTCGTACTCGTCGATCTTCGACGCTCCTTTGACGATGGTGATCGACGAGCAGCTGGTGAAGATCGTCGCCTGGTACGACAACGAGTGGGGGTACTCGAACCGGGTGGTCGACCTGGCCCAGCGCGTGCTGGCGGGCTCGCCGGTCGCCTGAGGTGGCCGATCGAGGCGCAACCCGCTCGACACTGGGCAAGAAGACAGTTCGCGACCTCGATGTGACGGCGGGCCAATGCGTCCTCGCGCGCGTGGACTTCAACGTGCCGCTCGAGGATGGCCGCGTCGTCGACGACGCGCGCATCCGTGCCGCGCTGCCCACGATAGTGCTGCTACTCGAGCGCGGGGTGCGGCTCGTGCTGTGCTCGCACCTCGGCCGCCCGAAGGGCCGCGACCCTGAGACGTCGCTCGCGCCCGTCTCGGCGCGGCTCGGCGAGCTGATCGAGGTCCAGGTGCATCAGGCGCCGGACGTTGTAGGCCCGGAGGTGCGGCGCGGAGCAGACCGGCTCGAGCCGTCGTCAGTGCTTGTGCTCGAGAACACGCGCTGGGAGCGGGGCGAGACCGAGAACGACCCCGCGCTCTCACGCGAGCTGGCCTCGATCGGCGACGCCTACGTGAGCGATGCGTTCGGGGCCGCGCACCGCGCCCACGCCTCCACTGTCGGGGTGGCCGAGTACCTGAAGCCGGCGGTCGCGGGCCTCTTGCTGGAGCGCGAGGTGGTGACGCTGCGCTCGATCATCGAGGCACCCGAGCGGCCGCTTGTGGTCGTCCTCGGCGGCGCCAAGGTCACGGACAAGATCGCGCTGATCGACCGCTTCCTCGACACGGCGGACGTGCTCCTGATCGGCGGCGCGATGTGCTTCTCGTTCTTCCGCGCGCAGGACATGCCCACGGGCGACTCGCTGGTGGAGGAGGAGGGTGTCGAGCTAGCGCGCCGGGCCCTCGAGAAGGCCGGCTCGTCGAGGTGCCGGCTCGAGCTGCCCGTGGACGTCGTGGCCGGCGAGCGCTTCGACGCCGATGCCGAGCCGCGCGAGCTGGACGGCGTCGAGGTGCCCGACGGCTGGATGGGCCTGGACGTGGGTCCGCGCACCGCCGCGGCCTACGCCGACGAGGTGGCGAAGGCGGGCACCGTCTTCTGGAACGGCCCCATGGGGGCGTTCGAGCTGAGGCCATTCGCAGCCGGCACGCGCGCGGTCGCCGAGGCCGTCGCCCGCGCGCCTGGCACGACCGTCGTCGGCGGCGGCGACTCCGGCGCGGCGCTCGCCGCGTTCGGGCTCGCCGACGAGGTCGACCACCTGTCCACCGGGGGCGGCGCGTCGCTCGAGCTGCTCGAGGGCAAGCCCCTGCCCGGCGTGGAGGTGCTCGATGACGCCTGAGGATGGGCGCCGCCCGCTGATCGCAGGCAACTGGAAGCTCTGGGGCACCAAGGCCCAGGCCGCCGAGTACTGCGAGCGGCTGAAGGGCCTGCTCCCGCCCGACGGCGAGGAGCGCGCCGAGATCGGCGTCTGCCCGGTGTTCACCGCGCTCGAGACGTGCGTGCAGGCACTCGACGGCGCGAGCGTGGCCGTCTTCGCTCAGAACATGCACAACGAGGAGACCGGTGCGTTCACGGGCGAGGTGTCGGCGGAGATGCTCACGGAGCTGGGCGTGGACGGCGTCGTGCTGGGGCACTCCGAGCGCCGCGAGTACAACTGCGAGAGCGACCGCGCGCTCCAGGAGAAGGTCCCCGCCGCGCTCGCGTCGGGGCTGCGGCCGATCCTCTGTGTCGGCGAGAGCGAGGAGGAGCGCGAGCGCGACGAGACACAGCGCAAGCTCCGCTCACAGGTCCAGGAGGCGCTCGAAAAGGTCGCCCATGAGCGGCTCGCCGACGTCGTAATCGCCTACGAGCCGATCTGGGCGATCGGCACCGGGAAGGTCGCCACACCCGAGACCGCGCAGGACGCGATCGGCTTCATCAGGGCGCTGGTGGGCGACCGCTCGAAGGGCGCCGCCGAGCGCGTGCGGATCCTCTACGGCGGCAGCGTGAAGCCCGACAACGCCCGCGAGATCCTGGCCCAACCGGACGTGGACGGCGCGCTCGTCGGCGGTGCGAGCCTCGACCCGAAGGGGCTGCTGGAGATCGCCGCCGCGGCGCCGTGAGCTTTCCGACCGCGGTCTTGGTGGTGCTGGACGGCTGGGCGCTCGCCGAACCCGGGCCCGGCAACGCCGTCGACCTGGCCGACACGCCCGTGTTCGACGCGCTCTGGGAGAAGTATCCGCACACCACGCTGGTCACCCACGGCCCCGCCGTCGGGCTGCCCGAGGGTCAGATGGGAAACTCGGAGGTCGGGCACCTGAACCTGGGAGCGGGGGCGGTGGTCAAGCAGGATCTGCTGCGGATCGACGAGGCGGTCGCCGACGGGTCCTTCTACGAGAACGAAGCGCTGCGAGAGGCGTGCCGGACGGAACGCCTGCACCTGCTCGGTCTCGTCTCTGACGGTGGGGTGCACTCGAGCATGGAGCACCTCAGTGCGCTCGTCGAGCTGGCGCAGCGCGAAGGCGTGGAGGACGTCGTCGTGCATGCGTTCACGGACGGCCGCGATACGGCGCCCGACAGCGGCGCCGGCCACCTGGCAGAGGTGGACTCATGGGACGGCGCCCGCGTGGCCACGGTCAGCGGCCGCTACTACGCCATGGACCGCGACCGGCGCTGGGACCGGACCGAGCTCGCGTACGACGCGATCGTGAAGGGCGAGGCAGAGGTCAGCGCCGACACCGGTGAGGATGCGGTACGCGCCGCCTATGAGCGCGGCGAGACCGACGAGTTCATCAAGCCCACCCTGGTCGCGGACGAGGGGCGGATCCGCGGAGGCGACTCCGTGATCTTCTTCAACTTCCGCCCCGATCGGGCGCGCCAGCTGACGCAGAAGCTGGGCGAGGCGGGCTTCCAGGTCACGACGCTCACGGAGTACCACGAGCACTGGGACTACCCAATCGCGTTCCCGCCGGCGCGGCCGTCGGTGACGCTGGCGTCGACGCTGGCTGACCGCGGCAAGGCGCAGCTGCACGTGGCCGAGACCGAGAAGTACGCCCACGTGACCTACTTCTTCAACGGGGGTGAGGAGGACGAGTACCCGGGTGAGGAGCGCGAGCTAGTCGACTCGCCGCGGGACGTGCCGACCTACGACAAGAAGCCCGAGATGAGCGCCCGGGAGGCGGCGGCTGCGTTCACCGAGCGCTGGCACGACGGCGGCTACACGTTCGGGATCATCAACTTCGCGAACCCGGACATGGTGGGCCACACCGGCGTGATCGAGGCAGCGGTCGAGGCGATCGAGACCGTAGACGAGTGCCTCGGTCAGGTGGTGGAGGCGGTCGAGGGGTCTGGCGGCGTGTGCGTGATCACCGCCGACCACGGCAACGCCGACCAGATGCTGGAGCCCGACGGCAGCCCCAACACCGCCCACTCGATGAACGCCGTGCCGCTGATCGTGACGGAGGATGTGGGCGAGCTCCGCGACGGCGGCACGCTCGCCGACGTGGCCCCGACGATCCTCGCGTTGCTCGGCGAACAGCAGCCTGACGAGATGACGGGAAGCGGTCTGACCGCGCGAAACGCGTGAAACGGCGTGAAATGGGGTCTGACCCCACCTTGGCGTGAAACGGGGGCGTGAAACGGGGTCTGACCCCACCTTGCGTGGTGGAGTAGAAAACTTGACATAGGGGGACTTAGGTTTTATCGTTGCCAATGTCATACAAGACGGAGGTATGTGACATGGCCCTAGTCGTTAAGCCTGAGCCCTTTACTCGTGAGATCGACCGCGTCTTCGACGCCTTCTTCGGCCAGACGGACCAGGGACGCCGCTGGGTCCCGCCGATGGATCTCGTCGAAGCCGAGGACCACTTCGTCCTGAAGGCAGACCTTCCGGGCCTGTCGGAGGGCGACGTGAGCATCGAGGTCCAGGACGGCACGCTCACCATCTCGGGCGAGCGCAAGGCCGAGCATGAGCAGCGCGAGAAGGGGTGGTATCGCATCGAGCGCTCGTTCGGCTCCTTCAACCGTTCGCTCACGCTGCCGGACGGCGTCGACCCGGAGCGCATCGAGGCGTCGTTTGACAACGGCGTGCTCGAGGTGCGCATCCCGAAGCCGGAGGAGCGCAAGCCGCGCCGCATCTCGATCACGAGCACGGGCGAGAACGGCAAGCCCGCCGAGGTGGAGGGCACTGCAAAGGAAGCTTGACCGGCGCCCACAGAGCCGGTGAAGCGCGTCGCAGCGCCGCGGGCACCGCCGCGGCTTGCGGCACGACCGAGGCCGCCCCGAGGGGCGGCCTCGTTATTTTCACGGGCCCGTGTCCGCCTTCGAGATCAGCGCCCGTGACGGCAGCGCCCGCACGGGCGTGATCCACACGCCCCGCGGCGACGTGCGCACGCCGGCCTTCGTCCCACTCGCCTCGACGGCGACCGTCAAGTCGCTCCACGCGAGCGAGGTCGCCGAGCTCGGCTACGACATGGTGCTTGGCAACACCTTCCACCTGTTCATCCAGCCAGGCCATGAGCTGATCGCAGAACTGGGCGGCCTGCACGAATTCATGGGCTGGCGGCGGCCGATCATCACCGACTCCGGCGGTTATCAGGTCTTCTCGATGGGCCACGGGTCGGTCGCCGAGGAGATCAAGCGGAACCGCGACAGGCGCCAGTCGATGGTCATCTCGATCGAGGAGGAGGGTGTCCGCTTCCGCTCCTATGCCGACGGGCGCGAGCGCTTCATGGGGCCGGAGACCTCGATGGAGGCCCAGGCCGCGCTCGGGTCGGACATTGCGCTGGCCTTCGACGAGTGCACGCCCTTCCACGTCGAGCGCGATTACACGGCGGCGTCGATGGAGCGCACGCACCGCTGGCTCGACCGCTGCGTCGCCTGGCACGGCGAGCACGCGCCGCCCGGTCAACTGCTCTTCGGGATCGTACAGGGCGGGGTCTATGAGGATCTGCGTACCGAGTCGACCGCCTACGTGGCGGGCGCAGGCGTCGACGGGATAGCGGTGGGCGGCTCGCTCGGGCAGGAGAAGGAGCAGATGCGTGAGGTGGTGGGGTGGTCGCTCGCCGGCCTCCCCGAGGCACCGCCGCGGCACCTGCTCGGGATCGGCGACGTGGACGACATCGTGCACGCCGTCGGCGGCGGGATCGACACCCTCGACTGCGCCACTCCCACCCGGCTCGCGCGACACGGGAGCGCGCTGGTGCACGATCCCGGTTCACGCTGGCGGCTCGACCTCGCGAAGAGTGTGCACCGCCGGAGCCGCGAGCCGATCGACGCGGACTGCCCGTGTCCCGCCTGTTGCGAGCACACCCGCGGCTACCTGCACTACCTCACGCGCATAAACGAGCTGACGGCGAAGCGGCTCCTCACGCTCCACAACCTGACCTTCATGGAGCGCCTGATGCGGCGACTGCGCGCCGCGGTCTCAGCCGGTGCCTACGCCGCGGAGGCGGAGCGGGTGCTCACCGGGAGTGTTGAGAGATGAAGTCCCGCAGGCCGTCGATCTGCTGCTGAGTGGCGCCGGTGTCAACCGGGTCGATGTTGCCGCCGCCCGACGAGGACAGGAGCGCGATCGCGACGATGGCGATCGCGGCGATCGCCGCGAGCAGGGCGAAGAAGGTGCCCCAGCGCCGGCGCCGCTCGGCGCGCTGACGCGCAGCGGCCTCGTTCCGGTCCGTCCGTGCAGCCTCGGCCGGCACGGGCGCGACGGTCGTGCGCGGCATCGCCTGGGTCGCGGCGGTGTCGTCGAGCACCTGGGTCGCGTCGTCGTCGCTCGTGGCGAGCTGCTGTGTGGCCACGGTGGCCTCGCCGCGCATGCCCGCCTCGACCGCCCCGGCCATCTCGAGCGCGCTCGAGTAGCGCGCCTCCGGGTCGCGCTCGAGCGCCATCCGCACGGCTGCGTCCAGCTCGTGCGGCACCTCGGGTCGGTAGTCGGTCACCGGCGCGACCGCATCCTCCTGCTGCTTCAGGGCGAGCTCTGTGAGCGATCCGTACTCATGCGGCAGCCGCCCGGTGAGGAACTGGTATGCGCACACGCCGAGCGAGTAGATGTCCGACGGCGGCCCCGCCTCTTCGCCCCGCGCCTGCTCGGGCGACAGGTACGCGGCTGTGCCGAGCACCGAGCCGACCTGCGTGATCCGGGTCTGCTCGGCCGCCTTCGCGATGCCGAAGTCGGCGAGCTTCGTGATCCCCATCTCCTCGGCGAACAGGAGGTTGCCCGGCTTCACGTCGCGGTGCACGACACCCGCGCGGTGCGCGTAGTCGAGTCCGTGGCAGGCGTCGCGTACGAGCTCGACCGTCTTCTCGATGTCGAGCTGCTTGTGCTCCCTGAGCATGTCGGCGGCCGACGGACCGTCCACGTACTCCATGACGATGTAGTGGCGCTCGCTCGCAGGGTCCTGGCCGGAGTCGAATACTTGGACGATGTTGGGGTGCTGCAGGCGCGCCGCGGAGAGCGCTTCTCGGCGGAACCGATAGACGAAGGCCTCGTCGTCGGCCAGGTGCTCGGCCAGAAGCTTCACGGCTACCGACCGTTCGAGCACAGTGTCGCGCGCCTGGAACACCGTCGACATGCCGCCGGCGCCGAGGCGGCGCTCGATCAGGTAGCGGCCTGCGACCTCGGCGGGCCGGCTCATTCGCCGCCTCCCAGGTCCGCGCCGCCGGGCGAGACGGCGCCGCCGCCTTTGCCGTTTCCGTCTCCATTCCCATTACCGGGCACGCTGCCGTTGTTGTTGCCGTTGCCCTCGGGCGGCAGCTGCTCCTCGGAGGGCGGAGTGGTCTCGGTGGGGGTGGTCTCGGTGGGGGTGGTCTCGGTTGGCGTCGTCTCCGTGGGCGTGCTCTCGGTCGGTGTCGGCTCGGGTTCCGCCGGCTGCTGCTCCTCTTGCCCGCTGTCCTCCTTGGCCGCCTTGTCGTCGCAGTCCTGCTGCACCAGGTCCCAGAGGTTGTCGAAGCTGTCCTGGAGCGCGGAGCGGATGTCGGTGTCCACGTCGTCCGGCATCGCGTCGATCAGGCCCTGCACTCGCTGCTTGTTCGGGCCCCGAGGCCCCCCGAGGATGTCCCGACAGGCGCCCGCGCTGCCCTGGTTGAGCCGCGCCTGCACGCCGTTCAGCTCGGTCTGGAGCCCGGACGCCGTCGCCGCAGGAATCGGCTTGCCCTCGTCGTCGCCTCCGCAGCCCGCGACGGCCACCAGGCAGATGGCGAGCGCGACTAGCGAGATTGTCGGCTTCCAGGCCGTCACTGCCCGCTGTAGAGGCGCTCGGCGAGTATGCGGGGGAGTCCCGCATCCTCGATCGCCCGCGCTGCCTCGTCGATCGGATATTCCTCTCGGCGCCATTCGGCCGTCCACGTAGAGGTGTCTAGCAGGAGCCACGCGGCCCGGGGGTCACCGTCGCGCGGCTGGCCCACGCCTCCGGGGTTGATGAGCCAGCGGCCCGAGGACAGGTCGAGCTCCAACCCGGAATCCGCCGTATCGCCCGTCATCTTGCCTTCGTCGTCGCGCCGAAACCAAAGCGCGACGTGCGAATGCCCGACCGCGCCGACGCGAGCGTCCATGAAGTCCATGCACTCGTCGGCTTGCCAGGTAGAGAGGACGTATTCCCAGACCGGGTCGCGCGGGCTGGCATGGTAGAGCGCAGGCTCGCGGGTTGGATCCGAGTGGGCGAGCGACTGGAGGAACCGCAGCGTGTCTTCGGAGATCGTCTCCTGTGTCCAGCGGGCGGCCACGGCTGCACTCGAGGAGAAGTCCGAGATCGGGATCTCGCCGGTCACGACGAGGTCGTGGTTCCCGGCAAGGCAGAGGTCGCAGCGGTCGCGCGCCAGCGCCACGCAGTCGTCGGGCTGCGCGCCGTAGCCCACCAGGTCGCCGAGGCACCACGTCTCCTCCACGGCCTGGTCTTCGACATCGCCGAGCACCGCCTCGAACGCGGACAGGTTGCCGTGGACGTCAGAGAGCAGGGCGATTCGCATTTGCGGGGGCTTCTACAGTTTCGGCGGATGGGGCGTTCGCGGCTGCCGATTGCGTTCGTCGTCGCGGTGGCCGCCGCCGCTGTGGCGACGTTCGTGCTTCGGCCGCGCAGCGGCCTGATCGAGCCCGCCCCGGTCGAGGCCCAACAGTACTTCACGGCTTCGCAGCTCGACCGCGCTGAGGACTTTCGCGGCCTCCAGCGGCTCCTCGGCCTCGCCGGGCTGGGCATCGGGATCGGCACCGTCGCCCTGCTCGCCTGGCGCCCGCCCGAGCGGCTCCTGGGGAGCCTCGGGCGGCGGCCGTTCCTGGGCGGCGCCGCCACGGCCGCCGGGATCTCGCTGGTGCTCCTGGTCACCGGGCTGCCGGTCCAGGCGTGGATGCGGCAGCGCTCGCTCGACGTCGGTCTCGCGACTCAGTCCTGGCCGGACTGGGCCGTGGATGTGCTGAAGGCGGCCGGCATCGGCGCTGTGACCGCCGCGGTGGGCGGTCTCATCGCCATCGCCCTCGTGCGGCGCTTCCCCAGAAGCTGGTGGGCGCCGGCCGCGGTGCTCGTCGTCGCCTACGGCGTGGTGACGATCTGGCTCTATCCGATCCTGGTCGACCCGATCTTCAACAAGTTCGAGCCGCTGCCCGACGGGCGGCTCCGCTCCGAGGTGCTCCAGCTGGCCGAGCGCACCGGCGTGGATGTCGGCCAGGTGTACCGCGTCGATGCCAGCCGCCGCACCAGCGCCGCAAACGCATACGTGATCGGCCTTGGGCACAGCAAGCGGGTGGTGCTGTACGACAACCTGATCGACGACTTCACGCCCGCGGAGGTCCGCGGCGTGGTGGCGCACGAGCTGGGGCACCAGAAGCACAAGGATCTCCTACGCGGGCTTGCTTGGCTCGCGATCGTCGCGCCGGCGGCCACGTTCCTCGTGCAGGCCCTGTCCGAGCGCTTCGCGGGCCGCGACCGGCTCAGGATGCCGGCAGGGCTTCCGGCCATCGCGCTCGCGGTCGCGCTCGTGAGCCTCGGGATGACCTGCGCCTCGAACGCGCTCTCGCGCAGGGTCGAGGCGAGCGCCGACTCCTTCTCGCTCGAGCTCACCCATGAGCCAGACGCCTTCATCAACTTCCAGCGCCGGCTCTCGGTCCAGAACGTCGGCGACCCCGACCCACCGGATCTCTACCAGGCGCTCTTCGGCACGCACCCCACGACGCTCGAGCGGATTGGCGCAGGCGAGGCCTTCAAGTCCAAGTAGGCTGCCGCGCCTCGTGTCGCGCCGCGCCCTGATCGAGCGGGTCGTCCGCGAGCTTGCCTCCTACGAGCGCCCGTCGGCCTCCGACGGCGAGCGCCGCGCTGCCGACTGGCTCGCGGGCGAGTTCCGCGCGGCCGGCTGCGGGGACGTGCGCGTGGAGGAGGAGCGCGCCCACGGCGGCTACTGGTGGCCGCTCGGGCTGTTGAACGCCGTATCGGGGCTCGCGGCGCTGATCGGGCGGCTCCCCGCCGCGCTCGTCGGCGGCTTCGCCTCGGCCGCGGTATACGACGACGTGGGCGGCGGGAAGCTCTGGTTCCGCCGCCGCACGCTGCCACAACGTCCGACCTGGAACGTCGTGGCGGAGCTCGGCGATCCGGAGGCGCCGCGGACGATCGTCTTCGTCGCGCATCACGATGCGGCGCACAGCGGGCTCGTGTTCCATCCGGCGTTGCCGCGAACCGGGATGCGGCTCGTCCCCAGGCTGCACGAGCGGGCGAATCAGGGCATCCCGATCATCTACGGCGTTTTTCTCGGACCGGTGCTGATGGCGCTCTGGGGCCTTCTCGGGCGGCGCTGGCTGAAGCGGGGCGGGCTGTTCTTCTCGTTCGGCGCCGCCGCCGTGATGGCGAACATCGGGGCCAGCCGCGTCGTTCCCGGCGCGAACGACAACCTGAGCTCGGTGGGCGTGCTCATGGCGCTGGCGCACGAGCTCCCGGAGCGCCTGTCCGCCGGCACGCGCGTGATCCTGCTCTCCACCGGCTCGGAGGAGGGCTTCATGGAGGGCATGCAGGCGTTCGGGCGACGCCACTTCCCGGCGCTCGACCGCGAGACGACGGAGTTCGTCTGCATCGAGTGCGTGGGCTCGCCCAACCTGTGCCTGGTCGAGGCCGAGGGGATGCTCCGGATGCGCCACTACACGGAGAGCTCACGCGAGGCGCTCGCCCGGGCGGGCGCCGAGGCAGGCGTCGAGCTCACGCGCGGCCTGCGCACCGTCGCCGCGACGGATGCGCTGATAGCGCTGCGCGCCGGCTACCCGAGCTGCCTGCTCGGCGGCGTGGACGAGACGAAGTTCCCGGCCGAGTACCACTGGCCCTCCGACACGCCCGACAACCTCCACTGGCACAGCATCGAGGGCGCGGTCGAGGTCTGCCTGCGCTATGCGAGCGGCTAGTCGGACTCGCCGGGCTCGCCGAGCTCAGGCAGGTCGCGGATCCCCTCGCGGGTGCGCCACTTCGAGAAGTTGTCCTCCATCGCGTCGATCAGCTCACGCATGAAGCGCGGCGAGAGGTTGATGCGCGAGACGACGACCCCCGGCACCTCGCCCTCCTCAACCTCGTGGTCGACGCGCGCGAATGTGAGCGTGAACTCGTAGTCCGAGTGCGAGACGTTGGCGAAGTTCGCGTAGTGCCCCGCCATCGTGTCGGGGTCGGTATGGATGTTGAAGTGGCGTTCGCCGTCCTCGGCCACGCGCGTAGTATCGCAGCAGCTCATGCGGATCTCGGTGATCGCGGTGGGGCGCCTGAGGCCGCCCTTCCAGGACGACGTGGAGCACTACCGCAAGCTGCTCGCCGGACACGCGCGTCTCGAGCTGATCGAGGTGCGCGAGGACGAGCGCGTGCCGCGTCGCATCCCGGAGCGCGCGCATCTCGTGCTGCTGGCGAGCGACGGCCGCGAGTTCGACTCCGTGGAGCTGAGCCGCTGGCTCGAGCAGCGCAGGCAGGAGGGTCGCGACCTCTGCTTCATCATCGGCGGCCCGCACGGGCTCGACCTCGAGCAGTGCGACACACGCCTGTCACTTGGCCGCCTCACGCTGCCGCACCAACTGGCGCGCGTGGTGCTGCTCGAGCAGCTCTACAGGGCCCACAAGATCCTTGCCGGCGAGCCGTATCACTATTAGTAGAGGCATGGACCCCGTCGCCAACCTGATCACCGCAGTCGAGGAGACCGCCGCCGAGGTGGCTGGCAACGGGCGCGGCGCGGGCCTCAAGCTGGACCGGCCGCCGCGGCCGGACTTCGGCGACTACTCAACCAACGCGGCGATGCTGCTGGCTCCCGCGCTCGGGGAGTCGCCGCGCGCTGTGGCCGAGCGGCTGGGCGATCGCCTCGGAGACAGGCTCGGCGAGACGGTGGAGCGCGTCGAGATCGCGGGCCCCGGCTTCCTCAACCTGTTCATGGCGGACCGCTGGTACCTCGAGACGCTCGCCGGCCTACTCGAGGCGGGCCAGGGCTACGGCGCGGGCGAGGGCGGCGAGCACGTGAACCTCGAGTTCGTGAGCGCGAATCCGACCGGCCCGATCACGATTGCCTCGGCGCGCCACGCGGCCTACGGCGACTCGCTGGCGCGGATCCTGGAGCGGGCGGGCCACCGGGTCGAGCGCGAGTACTACGTGAACGACGCCGGCAGCCAGGTCGAGCGGTTTGGAGAGTCGATCCGCGCGCGTGCCCGCGGCGACGAGCCGCCGGACGACGGCTACCGCGGCGACTACGTGGCCGAGCTCGCCGAGCGGATCGACGGGGCGCCCGGGGCCGAGTCCGCCGAGCTGGCGCGGCGCGGCATCGAGCTGATGCTCGAGGGCGTGCGGGCGACGCTGGCCCGCTTCCGCGTGGACATGGACGACTTCTTCTTCGAGCGGACGCTGCACGAGCGCGGCAACGTGCATGCGGCGGTCGACCGGCTCGACGGCGTGTACGAGCACGACGGCGCCCTCTGGCTGCGCACGAGCGCCCACGGCGACGACAAGGACCGCGTGCTTCGCCGCTCGAACGGCGAGTGGACCTACTTCGCCTCGGACATCGCCTACCACGTGCACAAGATCGGCCGCGACTACGACCGCGCGATCGACGTCTGGGGCCCGGACCACCACGGCCACGTCACGCGGATGAAGATCGCTTGGCGGCTGCTCGGCGGCGACCCCGACGCCTACGAGATCGTGATCATCGGGCTTGTCAACCTCACCGAGGGCAGCGACCGCGTGAAGATGTCGAAGCGGGCTGGGGCGATCGTCACGCTCGACGATCTGATCGACGAGATCGGCGTCGACGCCGCGCGCTGGTTCCTCGCCGCTCGCAGTCACGACTCGCCGCTCGAGATCGACCTCGAGCTCGCGACGAGCCAGTCGCAGGACAACCCGGTCTACTACGTCCAGTACGCGCACGCGCGAATCGCATCGATCCTCCGGAAAGCCGGAGAGGAGCGTGTGGAACAGGCGCTCGCCGCCGACATCCGGGCAAGCTCCGAGCGCTTCCACCCGTCGGCGCGGGCGCTGGTGAAGCGGCTCCTGGAGCTGCCGGGGGAGATCCGCGACGCCGCCGAGCGGCGCGCACCGCACCGCATCGCGGCCTACGCCACGGAGACCGCCCAAGACTTCTCGGCCTTCTACCGCGACTGCCGCGTGGTGGGTGCCGCGGAGGAGGGCGGCGACGAGGACGTGCGGATCGCGATCGCGGTTCTCACGAAGCGCGTGCTGGCGCAGGCGCTGGACCTGCTCGGGGTGGAGGCGCCGGAGGCCATGTAGGGTGCGGCTGCGGCGGCGCACCACCGCCGCGTGCGAGCGCGGGTGGCAGCTAGATCTCGCTGAAGAAGTTCAGATTGAGGTCGTCCATCACGCGGAGCGCCTCGGAGTTCAGCGTCGTGAGCTCGTTCGTGAACAGCAGGTAGCCCATCGCGATCAGGATCACGCCGGAGACGAGCGTGATCGCCGTGTAGTGGTTGCGGAAGAAGCGGAAGACGCCCGAGAAGGTGGTGAAGGCGAGCGCGCTGAGGATGAACGGCACGGCCAGGCCGAGGGCGTAGAAGGCGAGCAGCACGCCGCCGTGGGCCACGGTCGACTCCTGGGAGGCCGCGGTCAGGATCGCGCCGAGCGTCGGCCCGGTGCACGGCAGCCAGGCGACTGCGAACGCGAGCCCGGCGATGATCGGTCCGCCGGTATGGGCGCGGCGCATCAACTCCTCCGGCCGCCACTCGCGGTTCAGCTTCGGCACGAACAGCGTGGCGATGAAGAGCACGCCGAGCAGCGCGATCACGATGCCGGAGATCTGGCGCAGCAGCGCGCGGTTGTCCTGAAGCGTCTGGCCGAGACCGGTCGCCGTCATCCCGAGCGCCACGAACATGGCCGTGAAGGCGAGGCAGAACAGGATCGCCGGGCCGAGCACCTGCATGCGGCCCTTCCCCTCCTGGATGTCCGCGAACGAGACGCCGGAGATCGTCGACAGATAGCCGGGAACGAGCGGGAGGACGCACGGCGAGACGAACGAGATGAAGCCCACCGCGAAGGCGGCGAAGACGGTGGCGTCGACCGACTCCTGGGCGATCACAGCTCGTAGCGCTCCATGTCGTCGTCGAGGCGGGCGCCGTCTGCGCCCGCGAGAGAGCGGCCCGGCGTCTCCGGCCGGCGCCAGCGGATGACCGCGAACGCGATTCCCGCCGCCGCGAGCACGATGCCGAGCGCGGGGATCACGTAGACGAGCACGTCTCCGAGGTCGTCGTCACCCTGGTCGCCGGGGAGCGCCAGCACGTTCTCGCCGTACTCCGCCACCAGCGCCCGCTTCACCTCGTCCTTCGACTTGCACTTGTCGATCAGCTGCTGGATGTAGGCGCGCTCGTCCTGCGCCTGCGGGGCCTCGCTCGCCAGGCCGAGCGGCGTGCCGCAGACCGGGCACATCACCTCGTCCTCGATGTCGCCGAGGCTCGTCTTGGGGCAGTCCTGCGCCGCCGCCGTCGCCGGCAGGAGCGCCAGCGCCAGCGCAGCCAGCGTGATCGCCGCCCTGTTCATGAGCGCTCCAGGAGGGGTGCGACCGACCGCTGCATGAACTGCTCGTCGACGGGCCCTCGCGCGACCGCTGCGATCCGGCCCTGGCGGTCGATCACGAAAGTCTCTGGATACTGGGCCACGCCGAACTGCTCGACTCCCTTCCCGTCCTTGTCCTTCAGCATCGGATAGGTGAGGTCGTACTCGTCGATGAACTCCTCGGCCTGGTCCGTCACGTCCATCATGTCGACTCCGAGCACGGTGCCGCCGCGTTCCTGCATGCGCCGGTGCCAGCGCTGGAGCAGCGGCGACTCGTCCTTGCACGGCTTGCACCAGGAGGCCCAGAAGTTGAGCACCACGATCTGGCCGCGGTAGTCGGCGAGCGAGGCGCTGCCGGCGCCGCCGAGCTTGGGCAGCTCCAGCGCCGGCGCCGGCGACCGCTCGCCGCGCGCGAGTGCCTCGTCGACGCCCCTATCGGGCTCGTTCTGAGCCAGCCCGTACGCGAGCAGCGCGATCAACGCCAGGAGGACGCAGACGACGGCGATCGGTACGGGGGAGAGGGCTCTCCGCATGGGCGTTCAGAACCATAGATGGGGGCTGAATCGCTCCGGACGCCTGGGTCAGTTGGGCGCGAAAGTCCGCGACGGAGGGCTGCGCTCGGACCGTTCGACCTCGACCTCGGTCGGCACTGAGGGCCTCACGGTGCCGGCGTGCTAATCACCGATCTTGTTTCCGGAAGGGGAGACCACATACCAGGGGGCGCCGAACTGGTTCAGGTCCTGGCCGTTCGTGTCGCCCGCCTTCTGGTCGCCCGCGTAGTAGTAGAGCGGGTGGCCGTTGTAGGTCACCTCGTCCATGCCGTCCGAGCGCGTGGTCGTTCCAAGCTTGGAGGCGTTCACCCCGCTGCCGGCCTTCGGCCTCCCGCTCGTCCGGAAAGGCGGCCAGGCGCTCGCACAGGTGCCGATGCAGGTGCTCTTCGGTCCGGCGTCCTTTTCGAACAGGTACAGACTGCGGCCCTGCGAGTCCACCAGGATCTTGCCGAGACTCGTGCCCCTGACGTTCACGGTGGCCGCGCCGCCCGCCTGAGACGAGGACGACTTCGACGTCGTGGTCGATGGGGTGGCGGCGTTGCTGCTTCCTCCACAACCGGCGATCGCCGCCGCAATCAGCGGGACCGCCAGAGCCGGAAGGATGCTGCGGTGCGTTCTCATCAGGCCACCGTCGTGCCCGAAGGTGAAGCCACGATGAACGAGTTCATCGCGCGCTCATCACGCAGCGGTCGACTCTCGGAAGCACATGCGACTCGTCGTCTCGATCGCTCTCGGCGCCGTTGGCGCCTGCGCCGTGGTGTTCCTCGACAGCATCGTCGGGGACGTCATCGGCGGCGCGATGGCGATCTGCGCGCTGGCGGTGATCGCGCGCTCGGTCATTCGCTTGGCCGGGGAGGCGGGCGCGCCCCGCGAGCGGCCAGTCAGCACTGCGCCGGGATCCTCACCTGAAGTGACGTCCCGCATCCGCTAGGGCTGTCGATGTCGATCTGGCCGCCGAGCGCCTCCACGCGATCCTTGAGGCCCAGCAGGCCGGAGCCCTTCCCGGGCGTGGCGCCTCCGACCCCGTCGTCGCGGATCGAGATCCGCACGACCGCGTCATCCGCATCGACCTCGACCCATACGGCCGATGCGCGCGAGTGCTTTGCCGCGTTCGTGAGCGCCTCGGAGACAACGTAGTACGCGGCGGCTTCGACCGGCTGCGGCAGGCGTTCGGCGACGTCGAACTCCAGCTCGACCGGTATCGCGGAGCGGCGAGCGAGTGTCCTGAGCGCCGGTCCGAGCCCGCCCTTGGAGAGGATCGCCGGGTGGATCCCGCGTGAGATCTCCTGGAGCTCCTCGATCGCTCCGGTCAGGCCGCTCGCCGTGCGCGACAGCTGCGAGCTGAGGTCGGTGAGCTCGGGCGGCACCATTGCCTCCGCCGCGCGGAGCTCGAGCCCGAGCGATACGAGACGCTGCTGCGTGCCGTCGTGCAGGTCGCGCTCGATCCGGCGACGCGTCTCGTCGCTCGCGGCGACCACCCGCGCGCGCGACTGCGTCAGGTCCGCGTGGCTCGCCTCGAGCGAGCCGGCCATGCTGTTGAAGCCGCGCTCGAGCTCTCCGATCTCCGCCGCGCCCGTCTCCGGCATTCGCACGCTGAGATCACCGTCCGCGAGCCGGTTCGCCATCGCCGCCGCGCGTCGAACCGGCAGCACGATCGCTCGGGTCAGATAACCCAGGAAGAGCAGGATGAGAATTACCGACACGGCGAGTCCTGCGCTCGCTGCTACGAGCGCCTTCCGCGCGTAGTCGTCGGCGTCGTCCTGGCGCTTGGCCACGAGCGCCCGCTCGGTCGCCACGAAGCGGTCGAAGCGGGCGCGAATCGCGTCCACGCGGGCCTTCCCCGCAGCGGTCGTAGCCACGCTGCTCGCGGACTGGTCGCCGCGCCGCGCAGCTCTTACGAGCGGGATCGAATAGTCCTCGAGGTACGACGTGACGGCGCGCGCGATCCCCTGCGCGCGGCGCCTCTGGCCGGCGTTGTCGGTGAGGCGGACCAGGCGCGTCGACGCCCGCGGTATTGCGCTCCGCGCGGCCTCCCATGGGCCGAGAAAGCGCTCCTCGCCCGTGATCACGAAGCCGCGCGCACCGGACTCCAGGTCCACGACGCGCCGCTCCAGGGCGGTCGAGGC
>JBKPME010000049.1:0-12723 GCA_046731915.1 Actinomycetota bacterium | reverse complement strand
CACGCCCGGCTGCACCACCCAAGCCTGCGGCGTTCGCGATCACCTGCCCGACTACACGGACGCGGGCGCTGTCGTGCTGGGCCTCTCGCCCGACCCGGTGTCGGGGGTGAAGCGCTTCCACGACAAACAGGGGCTGAACTTCCGGCTCCTGGCCGATGAGGGCCACTCGGTGTCGGACGCCTACGGCGTCTGGGTCGAGAAGAACATGTACGGAAGGAAGTCGTGGGGTACCCAGCGAGCCACGTTCATCATCGATCCGTTGAAGGGCGGTCCGGACAGGTGTGGCGCTTTGTGTACCCGGCTCGGTACATAAAGCGCCACACCCCGTAGGATGCCCCCGCTCATGGGCTGGCTTGCCTTCATTGCCGTCGTAGTCCTCGGGTTCTACGCGGCGCTCATCGGAGTGCTCGCGGTCGGCGCCCGGCAGTGGGACGTCCGCATGATCGCCCGTGCCGTCCCCCACTGCGCCGTCCTGTTCAAGCGCCTCCTCGGCGACTCGCGCGTCCCTGCGCGCTGGAAACTGGCGTCCGGCTTCGCGCTCGTCTACCTCGCGGTGCCCTTCGACCTCGTTCCGGACTTCATCCCGGTGGCCGGCCAGCTCGACGACGCGATCCTGGTCGCGCTCGTCCTCAGAGGGCTGCTTCGGAGTGCCGGCCCGCGCCTCGTGCGGCAGCACTGGCCCGGCCCGGTGGCGCTGCTCGGCCCGCTGGAGCGCTTTGCGGGCGCGGCTCCGGCGGTTCGCGGTGCAGTGCGACGCCCGCGATCACCAGCGCCACCCCGGTGAGCTCGCTCGTGGACGGGATCTGCGTGAGCACCACGATGCCGATGACGGTCGCCGTGGCCGGCAGGAGCGAGACCATCAGGGCATAGGTGGCGCGCCGCAGCCGGCGCATTGCCAGCTGGTCGGAGACGTAGGGGATCACGGAGGAGCAGATGCCGACGCCCGCCCCGGCGAGCAGGGCCAGCGGGTCTGTCAGGGCGGGCACGACCTGCCACCCGCCGATCGGCGTGACCACCACCGCGGCGATCAGCATCGACGCCGCGAGCCCGTCGATGCCGGACAGCGCCTCGTAGCGGGCGACGCGGTGCGCGAGCACGATGTACGCCGCGAACAGGCCCGCATTCGCGAACGCCACCGCCACGCCGAGCGGCTCGCCCTCGAGGTGGACGCCGGTGAGCATGTACACGCCGGACACAGCCATGGCGAGCGCCACCACGTTTCGCTGCGAGCGCGCGCCGACCGCGGCAAGCGCGATCACCGGCAGGAACTCGATGGCCGCGACGGTGCCGAGCGGCAGCCGGTCGATGGCCACGTAGAAGCACGCGTTCATCACCGCGAGCACCGCGCCCCAGGCGATGAGGAGCCGTCTCCCCTCCCGGTCCAGCCGGGCGAACGCGCGCCACGGCCGCCGCCAGATCGCGAACACGAGCGCCGCCGACGCGATTCGCAGCCACGCCACACCGAGCACGTCCACGCGCACGAACAGCAGCACCGCGAACGCGGGCCCGAGATAGTGGAACACCGCGCTGACGACGAAGTAGAGGTGCGGAGGAACCCGGTCGGTCACAGCCGGACAGCGTCCATCAGAGCCGGCGGTGCGTATATGGCCAATCGAAGGTATTCTGTTCGAAATGGCTACGAATGGGCTGCTCGATGACACGAATCGCCTTCTGATCACCGAGCTGCAGCGAAATGCACGCTTGTCGCTCGCCGAGCTCGGCCGCCGCGTCGGCCTCACCTCGCCGGCAGTCGCCGAACGGCTCCAGCGGCTCGAGCAGAGCGGGACGATCAGGGGCTATTGCGCCGAGGTGGACCCGCGGGCGGTCGGCTTCTCGCTCAGCGCGGTCATCCGCGTGCGCCCTTCACCGGGGCAGATCCAGAACGTTGCGGACCGGGCCCGGGAGACGCCGGAGGTCGTGGAATGCCATCGCGTCACGGGTGACGACTGCTACATCATGCGCGCCCATCTGCGCGACGTGCTGCACCTCGAGGAGGTGATCGACCGCTTCACCGTGCTCGGGCAGACGACGACGTCCATCATGCAGTCGTCGCCCGTGCCCGGCCGGCCGCTCGACCTCAGTTGACGGTGAGCGTTCCCTTCATGCCGGCCTGCTTGTGGGAGTCGACCGGGCAATAGAACTCGTAGTCGCCGGGCTTCAGCTCGCCGCTCACCTTGGAGACGCCCCCCTTGTTCACGGTCTCGCCCTTGAGCTCCGCGCCGTTCCCTTCGATCTCTACGGCATGGGGGAGGTCGGACGGGTTGTCCATCACGACGGTGACCTTGCCGGCCTTTGCGGTGAGCGAGCTCTTGTCGAACTTGAGCTGACCGCTCGGGTCCGCTGCGATCTTCAGGGTCTGGGCCCCACCGCCACCTGAAGCGCCGCCGCCAGTATCGGACTTCTTGGAGGCGCCGCCGGTGTTGCTGCTCGCACTGCTGCCACCCCCACCGGAGTCATCGTCGTCGTCCCCGCCGCAGCCGGCGACGGGGATTGCGAGTGCAGCGAGCAGGAGTATGAGGGAGAGCGCGCGCATGGGGTGTTGTACGCACCGGTCCCCGGCGGTGTTCAGTAGGTGAGCTTCCCTCGCATGACCTCGGCGCCGCGCATGCCGCCTGCGGCGTGGCGGGTGATCACCACCACGTGGTACTCGCCCGGCCGGACCGCCGCGGTCAGCTCGGCCGCCGCCGTGCCGTCCGCGCGCGCATTGAAGCTGCCGCCGTCCACCCAGCGGCCGTCCGTGCGAATGCACCAGAGCTCGTACGCCTGCTGCCGTCCCACCGGGAGGTCATGCGCGCGCAGCTTCACCTGCGTGCCCGCCGAGACCGCGGCGGCCTCGGCCGTGCCGCCGGCGCCTCCGCCGGCGGGCATGCTCCAGAGCTCGGCCTTCGCGTAGGCGGTGTCCGCTCCGTCCGGGAGCGCCGCGACCAGGATTCCCGCAACCAGCGCCGCTACGGCGATGGCGGGAATCGCGATGCGCGGCCAGCGGCGGCGCCGGGGGTGCGCCGCCGCGCGCTCCCGAACAAAGCGGTCGAGGACCTCGTCCTCGAGTCCCGGCGAGAGGCTCGCAACTTCGTCGTCGGCCCGGGCCTGATCGAGGAGGGCTGGGATCCCGGCGAGCGAGCGCACCTCCGCGGCGCAGCGGCTACAACCGGCCAGGTGTAGGCGCATCGCCTCCTTCTCTTCAGGCTCGAGCGCGTCCAGCACGTACGGGCCGATCAGGTCCGCGTGGCTCCGGCAGTCGCTCACGGCTCGATCTCCATCTCGTCGAAGATCAGGCGCAGGTGGCGCAGCGCGTAGGAGGTGCGGCTCTTGACCGTGCCCAGCGGCACCCCAATGCGCTCGGCTATCTCGCGCATGGTCAGGTCGCCGTAGTGAGCCAAGCGGATCACCTCGCGATGCGCCGGCGACAGCCGCGCGAGCGCTGCGCTGACCTGCCAGCGCAGCACGGCGTGGTCGAGGGCCGCGTCGATCTCGGCCGCGGTGTCGAACGAGTCGCCCTCGGCGTACTTCGGACGCGCCGCGGCCCGGCGGTGAGCGTCGATGATGCGGTTGCGCGCGATCGCATAGAGCCAGGTCCGAACGCTGGCGCGCCGCTGGTCATAGTCCCCCGCGTGGCGCCATAGCTGCGCGAAGACGTCCTGCACCACCTCCTCCGCGAGCTCTCGGTCCCCGAGCGCGCTCGTCGCGAAGCCAAACAGCTCGGGGGCGTAGCGTCGGTAGAGCTCGCGCAGCTCGTCGCCGCTCCGGTCGAACGGCAGCCTCTCAACGAGCGTCGCGTCGCTCGACGCCATGCCCAAAGCTATACGCGATCGTGGCACAGGCGGTTCGCATCGTTACTTTCCTGGCGTGTCCGCCGCTCCCGTGGCAAGCCTCGGTGAGTCGTTCAGCTCGTTCTTCGACGCGGTCGATTCGTTTTTCTCGAACCTCGCGTCCGTGCGGCTGCTCCCGCTGCTGCTCGCGCTGGTGCTGTTCACCTGCTACCTGACGCTGAGGGCGCGGGCGAGCTTCAACGTCCTCCGCGGCGCCTACCCCACGGAACGGATCAGCTTCAAGCGGATCTGGGGCGCCTACTTCGCCGGCTACGGCTTCAACGCGGTGATTCCCGCGCGCGGCGGCGACGTCGTGCGGCTGTTCCTGACGAAGAACTCAGTGCCGAACTCGAGCTACCCAGCGGTGGCCGCCACCTTCGTCGTCGAGCTGATCTTCGACGTTCTCATGGGCTCGGTGATCCTGCTGTTCGCGTTCAGCCAAGGGGTCTTCCCGAAGCCGCCCGACTTCGCGAAGCTGAATGCCTTCGATCTCTCCTACCTCGCGCAGCACCCCGAGTTCACGCTCTTCCTGCTCACGCTGATCGCGGTCGGCGGGCTCGGCGGCTTCGCCCTCCTCAGCTTCCGCGTGAAGGCCTTCTGGGAGCGCGTGCGTCAGGGCTTCACGATCCTTCAGGATCGCGACCGCTACATCCGCGAGGTGTTTCTCGTCCAGCTCAGCGGCTGGTGCTTCCGCTTCGCGGCCTTCTGGTTCCTGCTCGAGGCGTTCAACGTGGGCGGCTCGGTGAAGAATGTGCTGCTGGTCCTGGGCGTGAACGCGGTCTCGGCCGCCGTGCCGTTCACCCCGCAGGGCGCCGGGGTCCAGCAGGCGCTCCTGACCAAGGTGTTCGCGGGCACGGCGCCCGGCGCGACCGTCGCGTCCTACTCCGTCGGCCAGCAGATCGCCATCGGAGCGCTGACCTTTGCAATCGGCTTCGCGGCGATCTTCTTCATCTTCCGCTACCGCAGTTTCAGGGAGGTGATCGCGCGCGGGCAGGCGGAGCGCGCTACGTCCCGAAGCCCTCGCGAGCCTCGCGAACAAGAATGACGGCCTCCGGGAACAGCGCCTGCATTGCAGCGCGCAGTTCCTGCGTCTGCTGCTCGGCGTTGCCCTGAAGGTTCAGGCGGTTGACGCCGGCGACCGTCATGTCGACCGCCAGCTTGATCGCGTTGTCGGCCCAGGCTACGCGCTGTGCTCCCTGCATCTGTTGGGCGAACTCCTCCATGCGCCGGCGCAGCTCGTCCGGGTCGCCGAAGAGGCCGCCGAATGGGTCTTCAGAGGACATGGGTCAAGGGTAGGGGACGACCCGATATTGTCGCCCGACCACCATGCAGATCTCTGAGGTCATGACCCAGGGCGTCGTGACGGCGGACAGCGGCGACACGCTGCAGCACGTCGGCGAGCTGATGCGCGACCGCAACGTCGGCTCCGTCGTGATCTGCGAAGGCGGCCGCCCGGTCGGCGTGATCACCGACCGCGACCTGGCGCTCGCGGTGGTGGCAGACCGGATCGACCTGAGCAGCCCTGCGGGCGACAACGCATCGCGGCCGCTCGTCACGGGAGAGGTCGAGATGAACCTCGAGGAGGCCGTGGCGCTGATGATCCAGCACCGGATCCGGCGGCTGCCGGTGACCGAGGGCGACGGCCTCGTCGGCATCGTGACCATCGACGACCTGGCCGTTCGAGCCGGCGACCTGCATCAGGCGCAGCGGATCACTGCCGAGGTCGCGAAGGCGGCGCTGCCCGAGTTCTACTTTCACCAGCGCGGAGGCTGAGCGGTGGCGCCGCTGACACCGAACCAGCTCCGCACGCGTCAGCGGATCGAGGGTCTGATCAGGCTCGCCTCGCCGGCGCTCGACCTCGTGCTCGCGGTCGGCGAGCGGATGTCGAAGATCGTCGAGCCCGAAGACGTCGAGTACTACCCGCCGCGTGTTACGCGCGAGTCCGCCCCGCCTCTGAAGCAGACGTGACCCGCGACGAGCAGCTCGCCTGGGAGGCCCGCTGGGCCAAGCCCGCCGCGATCTCGGCATTCGTCGCGGCTCTTGCGCTCCTCGTGAGCGCGATGATCTTCTTCCCGAAGGACCGCAAGGGCATCGAGCGCGGGCCGGATCTCCTGCTCTCGATCAACGATGAGTCGGGCGCCTACCTGGCCTCCGCGATCCTGATGGCGCTGGGAGCGCTCCTGCTGCTGGGGGTCTTCCTCTACCTGTTCCGGGCGATGGAGGCGCGCGGTGGGGGCGTGCCGCACTGGTTCATCTATCTCGTCGTGGCCGCCCCCGTCATCTTCGCGGTCTCCGCTCTCGTCTATGCGTTTCAGGCGGTGGACATCGCCGACCAGTTCGCCACCGAGCCGGGGGCGATTCGCGGAAAGGCGGGCGACGATCGGGCCCGCGACCTCAGCGATATCAGCGGAATCCTGCTTGCGTTCCAGACCGCAGGCACCGTCGGCGTCGCGTTCCTGTTTGTGATGGTGCCGCTGCGCGCCCGCCGGGTGGGACTGCTCACGCCGTTCATGGGCATCCTCGGCGCGATCGCGGGTGGGCTGGTGGTGTTCCAGCTGGCCGGGATCTCCGCCGTCGTGCAGGCGTTCTGGCTGGGCGCGCTCGGCGCCCTGTTCCTCGGCAGGTGGCCGGGCGGTCGCGGGCCGGCGTGGGAGACCGGCGAGGCCGAGCCCTGGCCGAGCGCGGCCCAGCGTCGCGCCGAGCTGTCGGAGTCGGCGCACGAGCAGGCGCCGCAGCCCGAGCCTGGGGACGGAGCGCCTGAGCCTGAGGAGATCCCGGAGCGGCCGGCGTCCCGGAAGCGCCGCAAGCGGAAGCGCCGTTAGGCGATCGCGGGGGTCTCGGGCAGGCGCTCGAGCGCCTCCTTCATGTCGGCCTCCGAGAACTCCGGGTCCTCGAGCTTCCCGGCGAGGTAGCTCTCGTACGCGGACATGTCGAAGTGCCCGTGGCCTGACAGGCCGAGGAGAATCACGCGCTTCTCGCCGGCCTGCTTCGCCTCCTCGGCCTCGTCGAGCACGGCGCGGATCGCGTGCGCGGGCTCAGGCCCCGGGATGATCGCCTCGGTCCTCGCGAATCGGAGTGCCGCCTCGAAGGTCTCGTTCTGCTTGTAGGCCCGCGCCTCCACGAGACCGTGCTTCACGAGGCCGCACAGCATCGGTGAGTCGCCGTGGTAGCGAAGGCCGCCGGCGTGCACGGGCGGCGGCACGAAGTCGTGCCCGAGCGTGTACATCGGCATCAGCGGCGTGAGGCCGACGGTGTCGCCGAAGTCGTAGCGGTAGGCCCCGCGCGTGAGCGTCGGGCAGGCGGCGGGCTCGGCCGCCAGGAAGCGTGTCTTCGTCTCGCCACGGAGCACCCGCCGCACGTACGGGAACGAGAGCCCTGCGAAGTTCGAGCCACCGCCCACGCAGCCGACCACAACGTCCGGCGCCTCGCCCGCCATCTCCATCTGGGCGATCGCCTCTTGGCCGATCACAGTCTGGTGCAGGCACACGTGGTTCAGCACCGAGCCCAGCGCGTACTTCGTTCCCTCGTCGCCGGCCGCGACCTCGACCGCCTCCGAGATCGCGATACCGAGCGAGCCCGTCGGGTGGGCGGCCTGGCTGCGTCCCGCCTCGGTCGTGTCGCTCGGCGAGCGGATCACGGTGGCGCCCCAGCTCTCCATCATCGCGCGCCTGTATGGCTTCTGGTCGTAGCTCGCACCGACCATGTAGACCACGCACTCGAGTCCGAAGAGGCTGCAGGCTAGCGCGAGCGCCGAGCCCCACTGGCCCGCGCCGGTCTCGGTCGCAAGCCGCCTGACACCGGCCTCCTTGTTCGCATACGCCTGCGCGACCGCGCTGTTCGGCTTGTGCGAGCCCGCGGGCGAGACGCCCTCGTACTTGTAGTAGATGCGCGCCGGCGTATCGAGCTCGCGCTCGAGCCGGTGCGCGCGGTAAAGCGGCGTGGGGCGCCATAGGCGGTAGACGTCCCGAACCGGTTCGGGAATCTCGACCTCGGCGTCGCCGGACACCTCCTGGCCGATGATCCCCATCGGGAAGATCGGGGTGAGGTCGTCGGGCCCGGCGGGCTGCATCGTGCCCGGGTTGAGCGGCGGGAGCGGATCGCCGGGAAGGTCCGGGAGGAGGTTCACCCAGTGCGTCGGGATTCGGTCCTCGGTCAGGATGAACTTGGTCTGCTCGGTCACGCGCCGATCCTAGTCGGCCCCCGAGGCCGCGGCGATCTCCCTGTAGGCCTCGGCAGGATCGTCCCTCCCGAAGATCGACGAGCCCGCAACGAACAGCGTGGCGCCTGCCTCGCGCGTGAGGCGAGCGGTGGCGGCGTCGATGCCGCCGTCCACCTCGATCGGCACGTCCGGGCCGAGCAGCTCGCGGAGCCGCGCCACCTTGGCGGTCGAGCTCTCGATGTATTCCTGGCCGCCCCAGCCCGGGTTCACGGTCATGCAGAGAACGTGGTCGAGGTCGTAGCTCACCCCGGTCACGACCTCGGCCGGAGTAGCCGGGTTCAGCGCGAGGCCGACGTGGAGGCCCGCCTGGCTCACGGCCTGGAGCGCGTAGTGGACGTTCGGGGTGGCCTCCCAGTGCACGATGATCGAGTCGGCCCCGGCGCTCGCGAAGTCTTCGATTCTGCGCTCGGGCCGCTCGACCATAAGGTGGACCTCAAGCGCGCCGTCCCGGTCGTGCACCAGATCCCGGAGCGCATCGACGATCAGCGCCCCGATCGAGATCGGCGGCACGAAGTGGCCATCCATCACGTCCACGTGAATCACGCGCGCGCCGGCCTCCATCACCGCCTCCACCTGGTCGCCCAGGCGGGCGAAGTCGGCCGCCAGGATGGACGGCGCGACCCGTACGTCCTTCAGGAGATCGCGGGCGGGCACGGCGGCGCGACCGTACCAGGAGTGCGCGCCGGGCCGGGCGAACGACGGCACTGAGGGGAGGACAGCCCGCGAAGAATCCTACCTGGGCCCCTATACGCGGCCCTATCCAGGACGCTTCGTAGAAACCGCTTCTTCAGTGCTGAAGGGCCGCGCGCTACGTGGGATCCTCCAGCCGGTTCTCTTCGCCGTCCTCGACCTGCTCGAGCGACGTCACGTCGCGCCGGTCGACGTGCTCGCAGTCGTTGTCGACCGCGTCGAACTGGTCGGCCCGGACACGGTCGATGCCGTCGCCGCAGTGGACGATGTCCAGCTCGCCGTCACGCACGCGGAAGCGGTCGCGGCCGTTTCCGCCGCTCAGCTCGTCGCCTTCGGGGTCGCCGATTGCGGTCACATCGAAGCGCGAGAGCGCCCACAGCACGTCCGGCCCGTCGCCGCCGTCCGAGTGGTCGCGGCCGCGATTGGCGAAGATCACGTCGCGGCGGGGTCCACCGCTCAGCGTGTCGTCGTCCTTGCCGCCGGCAATTAGGTCACGGCCGCGCTCGCCGTTCACGACATCGGCTCCGAGGCCGCCGGTGATGAAGTCGCGGCCACGGTCGCCGTTCAGCGTGTCGTTGTCGGCACCGCCGCGAAGCCGGTCCGGCCCGCGGCCGCCGTTGACCGTGTCGGCCCCGCGGCCGGCGCGGACGAGGTCCGCCGCTGCGAGGGCGTTGATCGTGTCGTCGCCCGCGCGTCCCAGGATCACGTCGGGCTGGTCCGTGCCCGTCAACGTGTTCGAACTCGCGTCGCCGATCACCACGGCCGCCATCGCTGTGGTGGCGGCGACGAGGCCTGCAGCTGCGGCGGCGCTCAGGACGGTGAGAAACCTGTTGGTGCGCTGAGCCATGGGGGCATCCTCCTTGGTAGGTGGGTGTCAAGCCCCCGCTCAAGAAACTTCGGCGCCGCGGGTGCTATTGCGAGAACACAGGTGCGGACGCAAGGTCGCGCTGTCCGGGCCTGTCCGGACTCTGAGGCCTCCGATGCTGGGACGCTGAGCTGCCGTCCGGGACCGCTACCGGCGGCCAGCCAGCCGGCACTAAGGCGCGCGCTAGTGACTAGGGAACCTGGCAGCTTGGAGCTCGCAGCGCCGCGCGAGCCACGCACGGACACCCACCTGAGTCGGTGGGTGCCCCCTTACCGTTCGGGGCCCGCCTAGTTGCGGTACGGCGGCTCAGGCCCGGGCGGCCTGCTTCGCGTGGGCGCGGATCTCGGACAGGATCCGCTCCAGGCGGGGCTCGGTGTCGCGGTCCACGAACGTCATCGTGGCGGCGACGGCGGGGTGCACGCGCGCGATCTCCGCGTGCAGCGCATGGGCGACGGCGCGGTACGAGGGGTGTCCCTCGCGTCCTGAACGGAGCTCGATCAGATGCATCGCCTCGCGCGCGTTCATGTCGAGCACGTAGCGGATCCGGTAGCCCAGCGACAGCGCATAAAGGGCGAGCTCCGGATGGCCGGCGCGGGCGATGCGGGCGTGCTCCTCGCGCGAGCGCTCCAGCCCGGCGCGGTAGGCATCGCCGACGCCCGCCTGGTCCAGCTCGTCAGGCACACCGGCGCCCAGCTCGGGCCCGAGCGTCTGCCACTGGACGGTGAGCAGGCGGTGGCGCTGTAGGTCGCGGAACGCGCCGTAGTCCGAGACCACCTCGAAGCGGTAACGGAGCGCCTCGAAGCCGCGGCCGGGACGGTGGCGCCGGTTGCGCCGATCGCCCACGAGCTCGGCGAGCATCGCGGCACGCTCGTCGGGCGGCAGATTGTGGAGCGCGGCGCGCGTCTCGTCCTCGGAGACGGACGCCGCCTCGAACAGCAGCGCGGCCAGCAGGTCCTCCTCGCTGCCCTCGACGGACAGGAGCCGCACCGCCGGCCCGGTCTCCTCGTCCCGTCGCGCTCGGTCGAGCCCGAGCCGCGCCGCCCAGCGCTCGCCGGCCTGCTCGCGCTCTTCGAAATAGCCGATCCACTCGCCGCCGCGGTCTGGGCGCTCGACGCGCGCGACGAAGCTCGGCACAACGGCCTGTAGCTCCTCGAGCATCATGCGCGCGTAGTCGCGCGCCTCCGGAAGCGGTGAGGCGAACAGGCGCAGAAGCAGCTGCTCGTAGGCCTGCCCCGAAGCGAAGATCCCGACGTGGGAGAGCGACGACGCGGGGAGGAGGCCGCGCAGGAGGTCGAGCGCCTTCGCTCGGATCGAGCGCGCGTGGGCTGATTCGGGCTCGTCCTCGGCCCGCGGGAATCGCTCTGCGGCCCATGCCTCGACGCGCGGCAGCGCCTCCGAGTACAAGTCGAACAGGAAGTCCATCGCCGCCTCGTACTCCGGGCCGAGTTCCGGGTGGCGCCAGTAGCGGTAGCCGAGCCCCTCGCCCATGGGCGCGTCATAGGGCATGTAGCGGGTCGACTGCTCGAGGTACGCCGCAAGCCGGCCGCGCTGGAGGAGCTTCGTCATCACGTTCGAGACCCACTCGCACGCGATGTGGGCGCCGCCGAGCTGCGCGACCGAGTCGTCGCCGTAGCCGATGAAGATGCGCTCGTAGAGCTTGCGGGCGCGCTCGCCCTCCTGATCGGGGGCAGGCTGAAGCCTGACCCCGTCGCGCGTGATATCCGCGGCGAACTCCTCCAGGTACAGGCGCCGCAGCGTGCCCTGGTAGCGCGAATAGCGCGCGAACAGCGCCCCCTTGACGGTCTCTGGCAGGTTCACGAGCGCGAACACGGGCCGGTTCAGGTTCGTGAAATGAGACGCGAGGAGCGCACGCTCCTCGTCAGTAAAGGTCTCGACCGGGTAATCCATGCGGCGCCCGGCCACCTTACCTATGCCAGCCGATGCTCCAGGACCCGCTCCAGCCGGGCGTGCTGCTCGTCCATCGGGACGGCCTTGTCCAGCGTCATCTCGATCTTGCGGCCGTCGATCACGAGGGTCGCGACCTGGTTGTCGAACCAGGGGCCGTCGCCCGTCATCCGCCAGCCGATGCCGGGATCGCGAACGCCTGCGAGCCGGGCCAGCGCACGTGCCACCCGCTCGAACCCATGCGACATGCCGATCCGGATCGATTGGCGCTCCCGCTTTCCGAGCGGATTCCGGTACGGCGAGCAGACGGCCTGCCAGACGTTGCTCCGGATGCCGGTGCCAGGCGGGTAGCCCACCTCGAACAGGTAGGCGTGATGCACGTCGCCGGAGAGCGCGACGATCGACCCCGGCGGCTCGCCCCGCTCGCCCGAGCCCACGGCCCTGAAGAGCTCGGCGAGCCTGGCGAACGACTCCTGGAACGCGGCCCAGTGCTCCATGTCGCCCGTCTGCCGCAGGCTCTCCGCCCCCTTCGCTGCCACCGGCCCCCAGGCGCCTCCCGCTACCGCCTCGCTCCACGCCTCCACGTAGTGCATGCCGCGGCCGAGTAGCCAGGGGAGGGAGGTGCCGATCAGCAGGTGGTCGAAGTCGCCCTTCGCGTGCTCGTGGACCCAGTCCCACTCCTCGTCGTCGAGCATCGAGCGGCGGCCCTCCTCGAGCACCCGCCCGGCGCGCGAGTCGATCACGATCAGGCGGGTGTTGCCGAGATCGCGGCAGTAGCTCCAGCGCGTGCCGCTCGTGTCCTGGTCGGCGTGGACAGCGAACGCCTCCAGGATGTCCTCGGCGTCGTCGGCGGCCTTCACGCGCTTCAGGAGCTCGTCGTCCCTGTGCGCCTCAGGCGGCAGGTTCCCGAGGTGCTGATAGACCCAGTAGGAGGCCAGCGCCGCCTTGATGTGCTCGTTCCACCACTCATGCGAGCGCATCTCCTCGAGCCACGACTGCGAGATGTTCCAGTCGTCGTGGACGTCGTGGTCGTCGAAGATCATCGCCGTCGAGACGGTGGAGAGCAGCCAGCGGATGCCCGGCTCGCTCCAGCTCTCGAGGTAGAGCTGCGTGTAGTCGTCGAAGTCGAGCACCCGCTCTCCGGGCTTGTCGTCCGTGTCCCGCTTCGTTTCGATGAAGGCGAGCGTGGCCGGGGAGACCTCGTCGGCGTACACCTGGTCGCCGAGCAGCAGCAG
>JBKPME010000048.1:0-9762 GCA_046731915.1 Actinomycetota bacterium | reverse complement strand
GAACCGGATCGTCGGATGCCCGTGTGGATAGGTGTGGCTGAACGGCGGCTCGTCCACCATCTCGATGCCGTCGAGCGAGCGGTCGACCAGGAACAACGTCGGCTGCTTCTCGCCGTCGACGAGCGCGTTCGCCTTCACGATGTAGACGGCCGCCACGTCGCCGTAGGTGACGAACCACTTCTCGCCGTCGATCACCCAGCCGCCGTCGGTACGGCGCGCGGTGGTGGTGATCCGCGATGGGTCTGAGCCCGCCTCCGCCTCGGTCACGGCGTAGGCGTCGTGCAGCTCACCGCGAAGGGCCGGCTTCAGGTACCGCTCGATCTGCTCCGGCGTGCCGCTCGCGAGCACGTTGTACGCGCCCGGCATGTGCCATGACAGCGCGTTCGTCGAGCGCCCGAGCTGCTCCTCGACGAGGAACCACTCGACCTTCGACCAGCCCTGCCCGCCGTGCTCCACGGCGTGGAGCCCGCCCGAGACACGAGCCTCGATCGCCTCGCGCTTGATCCGTTGCTTCAGCGCGTCGGGGATCCGCCCGCCGGCGCGCTCCGCGAGTTCCTCGTTCGGGATCAGCACCTCGTCGACGAACCGCCTTGCCCGCTCGCGCAGCTCGAGCTGCTCCGGGGTGAAGTCGGCCGCCGTCTGGGCGAGCGGGGCGGCGGGGGTAACTGTCATAACGCGAGCTCCAGGTTGTTGTGGTTGTGGACGACGTCCTCTACGACCGCGCGCGCCTCAGCCACCGCCCGGTCGCCCGACCCCATGCCCGCGAGCGCGAGCGCCTCGGCCAGGTAGCGGCGCCAGGCGCGCCGGCTGCCGTGCAGCACGAGCCGCTCCACGCGTACGCGCTCGGCCTCGACCTGCCCAGCCGACGGAGGCCCGCCGGCGCGCAGCGTCGCAACTGCCTTCGGCAGCTCCAGCTCGGGTTCGGGGGTGATCGAGAGCCATCTGTGACGAGCGCCGAATGGACGCACGAGCCGCATGTTATCATGTGACTGATTACAAAGTCAGGATTAGACCTTGACCCTCGCTGAAACAGCTCCACGACTGGCCCCGGGGCTCGAAGCGCGCTACTACCGCGATCCGGAGATCGCGGAGCTAGAGGAGAAGCGGATCTTCGCCCGCAGCTGGCAGCTCGTCGCCCACGGGCAGCGGCTACTGAACAACGGCGACTACATCACCAGCACCGTCGGTTCGCAGCCCGTGCTCGTCCTGCGCGACGACGAGGGGCGGCTGCGCGCCTTCCGCAACGTCTGCCGGCACCGCGGCTCGCGCCTCCTGAACGGGTCGGGCCAGTGCGGCAAGGCGATCCGCTGTCTCTACCACGGCTGGACCTACCGCCTCGACGGCAACCTGATCGGCGTGCCCGAGGGACGCTCGATCGCCGACCTCGACAAGTCGCAGCTCGGGCTGTTCCCGGCTCGGGTCGAGACGCTCTGCGGGCTCATCTTCGTGAACCTCGACATCCACGCCCAGCCGCTCGCGGAGCAGGTGGCCGGACTGCCCGCGCGGCTCGAGCGCTACGGCATCGAGCGCCTCCAGAACTACGGCGAGTGGCACGGCACCCAGCCGGCGAACTGGAAGATCGTGATCGACAACTACAACGAGGGCTACCACGTCCCGATCGCGCACCCCGGGCTGATGCGGCTGCTCGACTACAAGCACTACGACGTCGAGGTGCACGACGGCTGGGTCTGGTTCGAGGCGCCGCTGCGCGACAAGCCGTCGGGCAACGCGGTGGAGCGCGCCTACCAGCGCCTCGTCTCGCCGATGCCCGGCCTTGGCCCCGAGGACGAGCGCGTCTGGCGCTACGCGATGATCTACCCGAACACCACGATCGACCTGTATCCGGACCAGGTCGTGACCTGGCGAATCAACCCCGACGGTCCGTTTCGCGCCCGCGACGAAGCGTTCGGCTACCGCCACCCGCACGCAGGCACGCAGACGCGCCTCGCGCAGCGCGTTAACAACAGGCTCAACACGCTGGTGGGCAAGGAGGACTACCACCTCGTCGAGAACGTCCAGGCCGGTCTCGAGACGCGTGGCTTCGAGCTCGGCCCGCTCTCGCACCGCGAGGCAGCCATCGCCTGGTTCGCCGACCGGATTCGCGCGGACCTCGGCTGACTATGGCCGCGACCACCGAACGAGACGCCCGCGAGCGCATTCTGTCGGCGGCCGTGAACCGGATCGCCCGCCACGGGATCGACGAGGTGAGGATCGCCCGCATAGCGATGGACGCGGGCGTCTCGACCTCCCTGGTCCACTACCACTTCGAGACGCGCGACGCCCTGCTCGAGCAGGCGCTCGAGTACTCGTACGAGCTCGCCGGCGACGTCCGGCTCGGTCCGGAGGGGGACGCCGCCGCGGAGATCGGCGGCGTGCACCGCCTCGCCGCGATGATCGACCAGTTCCTGCCCTACCCGGGGTTGCTCGAGCGCGACTGGACCCTGTACGTGGAGCTCTGGCTCCGCGCTGTGCGCCATCCGGAGATGCGCCCGACGGCGGCGCGCCTCTACACCCGCATGCGCGAGTGGTTCGCCGAGGCCATCGCTACCGGTATCGAGCGTGGCGAGTTCCCGAGCCACGCCGACCCCCACCGCATCGCAGACCGCATCCTCGCGCTCGCAGACGGCTACGGCGTGCGGGCGTTGTTCGGCGACATGGACGTGGCCGACGCGCGCCGCGAGATCTGGGCGGGCGTGCGGGGCGAGTTAAGCCTTCCGGAACAGCCGCCTTCGCAGCGTGACCCCGCCAACCCCCGGGTCTAGCTTTTGTTGCGAGACGGGGCGGCGCCGGCGGCCTCCGGGCGCACCGCGTACATCTGTTTCATCGAGAGGTGCCAGGCAGCACGCTCACGCGGCGACCTGCATGCGCCGGCCGGCCTCCTCCAGGACCGCACCGAGCGTGCCGGCTATCCGATCGAACTCGCTCTGGCCGGCCACGAGCGGCGGCGAGATCTGCACCACGGGGTCGCCGCGGTCGTCGGCGCGGCAGATCAGGCCCTGCTCGAACAGTCGTGGAGAGACGAAGCCGCGCAGCAGCTCGTCGCACTCCGCGTCGCTGAACCCGGCGCGCGTGTCGCTGTCCTTGACCAGCTCGAGTGCGTAGAAGAACCCGGTGCCGCGCAGGTCGCCCACGATCGGCAGCTCGAGCAGCTGCTCGAGCGCGGCGCGGAACGCGCCCTCGCTCTCGCGGACGTGCTCGACGATCCGCTCGCGGCGCATGATCTGGATGTTCTTGAGTGCGACCGCCGCCTGCACGGGGTGGCCGCCGAACGTCATCCCGTGCGAGTACATGTGGCCGCCGCTCTCGAACGGCTCCATCACGCGGTCGCTCGCGACAAGCGCGCCTATCGCGGCGTAGGCGGACGAGAGGCCCTTCGCGCATGTGATCAGGTCCGGGGTGACGCCGAAGCGCTCGGCCGCGAACCAGTGGCCCACGCGGCCGAAGGCCGTGATCACCTCGTCGAAGCAGAGGAGGATGCCGTAGCGGTCGCACAGCTCGCGCACGCCTTGCAGGTAGCCGGCGGGCGGCATAAACGACCCGCCGGCGTTCTGGACCGGCTCGACGATGACCATGGCGACGGTGCTTGGGCCGGTCTGGTCGATGGTCGCCTCGAGCTCGTCGAGGAGAAACGAGGTGAACTCCTCCTCGGTCTCCTCCCCGGGCCGGTGATAGCGGTTCGTGTTCGAGACGTGCAGCACGTCCGGGACGAGCGGCTCGAAGGGAGTGCGCAGGTCCGTGCAGCCGTTGATGGAGAGTGCGCCCATCGTGGTGCCGTGGTACGCCACCCGGCGCGCGATCGCCTTCCAGCGCCGCTCGCCGCGGGCGGTGTGGTACTGGCGCGCGAGCTTCCAGGCGGCCTCTACCGCCTCCGAGCCGCCGGACACGAAGAACACCCGGTTCAGGTCCCCGGGCGCCAGCACAGCGACCTCCCCGGCCAGCTCGATCGAGCGCGGATGGGCGAACGTCCAGTTGATGGCGAACGGGAGCTCCCGCATCTGCGCGGCGGCTGCCTCGCCCATCTCCTCGCCGAAGCCGTAGCCGATGTTCACGCAGAACAGCCCGGCGAGCGCGTCGAGGTAGCGGCGCCCGGCAGCGTCCTCGAGGTAACAGCCGTCGCCGCGAACGATGACCTGCAGCTCCTCCCCGGCGCGGTACCTGCCCATATCCGTGAAGTGCAGCCAGAGATGGTCGAGGGAGGCCCTCACGGGCACAAGATATCGTGCGGCTGACTACAAGGTCAAAGGCCTGCGGTCGTCTATCGGCCGGCCGGGAACAGCGGCTCCGGCCGGTGGCCCACAATCGCGTCCGCGATGTCGCGCCCGCACATGAATCCCGGCACGTTGCCGTGCCCCGAGTATCCCCCCGCCACGTAGAGCCCGGGCCGCCCCGGGACTTCGCCCACGAACGGCAACTGGTCGTCGGTGAAGCCCACCACACCGGCCCAACGGTGGGTCACGCGCGCGTCCGCGCCGAGATCATCGCGGAGATAGGTCTCCACTCGTTTCCAGATGAGAGGATCACCGGAGTCGCTGTCGGTGTAGGACTGCTCGCCGTCCAGGTCGCTGAAGCCGCCTGCGAGCACGCGACCGTCCGGGCGCTGCTGGAGGTACTCGTAGCCCCAGCGCGCGTAGACCATGGGGTCGATCATCGCGGGTAGCGGCTCGGTCGCAACCATGTGCAGCCGCCGCGCCCGCACACGTCCGGCGTACTCCGGGACGAGGGCGGGCAAAGCGCCGTCGGCCGCCACCACGACGTGCCGCGCGCGCACACTTCCGCGCTCGGTGCGGACGGGGCCCTCGCCCGGCGCCGGTACCGGAGCGCCGGCCCGGCTGTGCTCGAAGATGCTGGCTCCGGCCGCCTCTGCAGCCGCAGCGAGCATCCGGTACCACCGCACAGGATGGAGTGCCGCGTCATTGTCGGTACGGCATGCGACGAGGCCGGAGCGCCGGAGCACAGCGGGCAGCTCATCACGCTCGACGAGCTCGCCTGGGAAGCCATCGTCCCGGAGAGCGGCGGCGTGGTCGCGCACATGTCCGGCCTCCTCCTCCGAGACGGCCAGCCGCAACAGTCCAATGCTCCTCAACGCCTCGCCGGCATCGAGTTCGGCGGCGAGCTTGTAGATCTCGTGCTGCGCCTCGAGCGTGCGGGCGTAAATCTCTCGCGCGCGCTGCGCGCCCTCGCGCTCGCGAGCGTCGTTGTGAAACAGCGCGGTCCCCGCGATAAGGAAGCCGCCGTTTCGCCCGCTGGCGCCTCCGGCGACCGTCCCGGCCTCGAGCAGAGCAGTCTCGATTCCGTGCTGCGCGAGCCGGTGGCTGCAGGACAGGCCTCCGACGCCGCCGCCGATCACGCAGGCCTCCACTTCGATGTCCGCGGTGAGCGGCGGACGCGCCTCGTACGGCCCATCGAGCCAGTAGGGCGTGGTGATCACGCCTCAGCGGCGCCGGCGGCGCTTCTTCTTCTTGCTCACCGGGTGCGGATCGCGTCGCACCGGTTCCGCGACCTGAACCGGCTCGGCCTGGCCGGCCGGGTCCTCCTTGGCCTTGTTCTTCCGAACGAGCGCGAAGCGCAGCGCGAAGATGCCGCCGATGGCCCCGACCTTGAGCATCGCGTACGCCGGATTCCCAGGCGTCAGGAAATGAAGCACAGCAGGTTGTGCGACCGGGGCCACCACTTAGATCAGGGTAGCTAGCAACCTGGGTTCGCGGCTACGATCGGTTGAGGTGCAGCGAGCACACGAGAGCGCGGCGGCCACCAGTCCACTCGCTGTCGCCTTGCGGGCGCAAGGGGCCTCGCGCTCGTTTCGGCGCGGCACTGCGCTGTTCTCCGAGGGCGACGTGGCCGACCGCGTCTTCCTCATCGAACATGGCTGGGTGACCGTGCGCATAGCCACGCCGGCGGGGGGCGAGGTGATCCTTGGGCTGCGGGGACCGGGCGACGTCGTCGGGGAGCTGTCGGCGCTCGACGGTGAGCCGCGGAACGCGACCGCACTCGCCGTGGATGAGGTCGAAGCCGTGGTTGCGCCCGCCGGTGTTGTGCGCGCCATGCTGGAGCGCGACCCCGAACTGGCCGGCGAGCTGCTGCGCCTGCTTGCGGAGCGGCTGCGCGACGCGAATCGCCACCGTCTGGAGGTCGCGATGCTCGACTGCCTTGGGCGCGTGGCGCTGCGCCTGCTCGAGCTGGCTGAACGCTTCGGCGAGCCCAGCGACGAGGGGGTCAGGATCGACCTGCCGCTCTCCCAGGAGCAGCTCGCAAGCTGGTGCGGCTGTTCGCGCGAGGCGACCGTGAAGGCGCTGCGGACGCTGCGCGAGGTCGCCGAGATCACCACCGGCCGCCGCACGATCACCTTGCGCAATCCGGAGCTGCTCCGCAGCCACGCGCGCCTCGCTTAGCGCTCGAGAGCGCAGTGCGTACAAGTACCCACTGGGAGCGTGCAGAACGGCGTGGTCGGCGCCTGCGCCCGGTCGTACGGTTGTCAGCACTGAGGGCACACACGAAAGGACTCGCCATGTACGCCGCCGACGCCTACAACATCCGCAAGTCAACCGAAGCTGACGAGTCCGCCATTCGCTGGCTCGCAGAGCTGGACAGTCAGCGCCCGCTCACGGGCGAGGCGCTCGTGGCGGAGATCGACGGAAAGCCCGCCGCAGCGATCTCGCTGGCCGACGGCCGCGTGATCGCCGACCCGTTCCAGCAGACCGCCGTCGCAACCCAGGTGCTGCACATGCGTCACGGGGCCCTCAGCGCGTACGCGCGCACGCCCTCGCTGCCCGACCGTATGCGTACCGCCCTGGCCCCGTTCCGGGCGCGTACCCGGAACGCCTGAATCGGCGTACGGCGAAAGCGCTCCTGGGCGGCCGGCTCAGCCGCCCAGGAGCCTCTTTTTTTTGGGCCGGCCCTACGCGGCCTGAGGCAGCTCATCGCGCCGGGGCTCGGGCTCCGGCGAGGGCACATGGCCCTCGAGCGCCGGCCCCTTCGGCAGCCACTCGAGCCAGCTCGGCAGGTACCAGTTCCAGTCGCCGAGCAGCTTCATGGTCGCGGGCAGCAGAACGCCGCGCACGAGCGTGGCGTCGATCAGCACGGCCGCCGCCAGGCCCACGCCGAACTGCTTCATGTCGATGAACGAGAGAGTCGCGAAGATCGCGAACACTCCGACCATGACGAGCGCGGCGGCGCTCACCACGCCGGCCGTCGACTTGATGCCGTGCGCGACAGCGTCCTCCGTCGACTCGCCCCGGTCCACCGCCTCCCGGATCCGGCTCAGGATGAACACGTGGTAGTCCATCGAGAGGCCGAACAGGATCACGAACAGCATCAGCGGGAACCAAGCCGTGATCGCTCCCGTGGAGTCGAACCCGAGCACGCTCTCGAGGTTGCCGTCCTGGAAGACCCAGGTCACGATGCCGAGCGCGGCGGCCACAGACAGGATGTTCAGCAGGATCGCCTTGATCGGGATGACGATCGAGCGGAAGGTGACCAGGAGCAGCAGGAACGCCACCGAGAAGACGAACGCGAACACGTACCAGATGCGTGAGGCCATCAGGTCGTTGAAGTCGACCGAGCCCGCGGTGAAGCCGGTGACGCCGACCACGTTGCCGCTCGACACGCCGCCGAACACGTCGGGCACGACGTCCGAGCGGAGCGTCCCTACGGCGTCCATCGAGCGCTCGTCGGTACCGGTGCCCGCGAGCGGCACCTCGACGACGGCGAGCTGCCCGTCCTTGCTCACGTCGACGGTCACCGGCTCCTGGAACTGGTCCGACTCGCGCGCGACCTGGCGCATGTCCTGCACCGCCTCGCGAATCTGAGCCTCGTCGAGCCGCTTGCCGTCGATCACGATGTCCGCGCTGAAGGTCTCGCCCGGGAAGGCGGCCTGCATGCGGTCGTAGGTCTGCATGATCTCGAGCGAGCGCGGCAGACCGTCCACGCCGGAGTCGGCGGTGTGGATGTGAAGCACGGGGACGGCGAGCGCCACCAACACCGATCCCGCCAACAGCGCCGAGACGAGCGGGCGCTTCAGCACCCGGTCGAGCACCCAGCCCCAGGCGCGCGCCTCGCCGGTGCGTCGCTCCGGGCGCATGAACGGCACGCGGCCCTTGTTCACGCGGTCGCCGAGCTTCGAGAGGATCGCCGGAAGCACGGTGAGAGAGCCGATCATGGCGATCGCCACCACGAGGATCGTCCCGGTGGCGAAGGACATGAAGGTCGGTGCGCCGCCGAAGTACATCCCCGCCATCGCCGCGATGACCGTGATGCCGGAGACGAGCACCGCCCGGCCGGACGTCGCGGCGGCTGCCTCGAGGGCGGCTTCCTCAGAGCGCCCGCGGGCGCGTTCCTCGCGCTCACGGCGCAGGTAGAACATCGAATAGTCCACACCGACGGCGAGCCCGATCAGCAGTACGACGGAGCTGATCGCCTCGTCCACGGGCCAGATCTGGCTGATCGGCCCGATCAGGCCGATTGCGGCCGCGACGGCCGTGATCGCCAAAATCAGCGGAACGAACGCCGCCAGGAGGGCGCCGAATGCAAGGATCAGGATCACGAAGGTGATCGGCAGGGAGGTCACCTCGGCCTTGCGGAAGTCGTCCTCGAAGGCCTTCGACAGTGCCTTGTCGGCGCTGCCGTCGCCGAATTGCTCGACACGGAAGCCGGGGTTCGCCGGGGCGATCGAGCTGACGGCGTCCAGCGACGGGTCGACCTTGTCCTCCGGGTTCTCGCCGGGGAGCTCGAAGGTCACCAGCGCGGAGCGGCCGTCCTCGGAGAGCTGGCCGGCGTTGTCGCTGCCGTAGGGGCTGCTCACGTTCTGCACGTTGCGAGCCCGCTCGAGCCGGGCGACCACCTCGTCGACGACCGAGCGGAACCCGGCGTCGTCGGTGCGGGCGCTGTCGCGGCTCTGCACCAAAACGCTCTCGGAGCCCTTCTCGGGGAAGTGCGCCGCGACGGCGTCGTCGGCGCGGCCGGACTCGCCGATGCCGAAGTCTGAGTCGCCGAGCGTCTTCGTCCCGACGGAGCCGCCGATGAACACGGCGACGATCACGAAGGCGAGCCAGCCGAAGATCGCCTTCTTTCTGTGTTGCGCGCTCCAGCGGCCGGCGCGCGCTGCGAGATTGCGAGGAGAGTCCATGAAACGCAGAATCGCGCCCGGCGGGCGCGATTCCGATTCGGTCTTCCGGCCTATGGGGGTGCGGTTAACCGAACCGCACCCCCATTGCCTGTCCTAGGCAGCCGCCGGGGCGACCTCCGGCTCGACGGTCACCTTCGGCAGCCAGCCGAGCTTGCTCGGCAGGTACCAGTTCCGGTCGCCGAGGAGCTTCATCGTGGACGGCAGCAGGATGCCGCGGATGACCGTCGCGTCGATCAGGACGGCGGCTGCGAGGCCGATGCCGAGCTGCTGCATCGCAGCCTCGGGCGACAGCGCGAACATCGAGAACACGCCGACCATGACGACCGCCGCGCTCGTGACCACGCCGGCCGTGCTCTTGATCCCGTAAGCCACGGCGTCGCCGGTGCTCATTCCGCGATCGAAAGCCTCGCGGACGCGGGTGAGAATGAACACGTGGTAGTCCATCGACAGCCCGAACAGGACCACGAACAGGAACAGCGGCAGCCACGCTGCGATGGGGCCCTCGGTGAGGCCGATCGACTTGCCGAGCCCGTGCTGGAACACCAGGGTCAGCAGGCCGTAGGCGGAGCCCACGGACAGCATGTTCAGCGCGATCGCCTTGAGCGGAATGACGATCGAGCGGAACGTGACCAGGAGCAGCA
>JBKPME010000047.1:0-8197 GCA_046731915.1 Actinomycetota bacterium | reverse complement strand
CAGCGATACTCCCGGCGGGATGTCCCGGGAGACTGTGGATCAGATCCGGCGGTCGTACGACACGTTCAACCGCCGCGACTGGGATGCGTTCGTGCGCCTGATGGACCCTAACGTCGTCGTGGAATCCCGGCTCGTACAGATGGACGGCGGCTACCTGGGCTTCGATGGGCTGCGTCGCTGGTGGGACCAGGTGTTCGAGACGATCCCCGACTACAGGGTGGAGATCCAAGAGCTGCGCGAGGTCGGCGACATCGTCCTCGTCCACGCCCGCGGTCTGGGACACGGAGCGAACAGCGGGACGCCCGTAGTCGATCCCTTCTGGCACGCGATCGAGCTGAAGGACGGCCGCTGCACCTGGTGGCGCAACTGCTCGACCGAGACGGAGGCGCTCGAGGCGATCGCCGAGCGCTCCGAGAGGGCCTAGATGAACCGCCTACCCGCGCTGCACGTTGGCCGTCGCTCAGGCCGAACGAGCTGATCGCTACTCGGAGGCGGGCGGCTCCAGCACGTCCATGCGCACGATCAGGCCGTCCGCGATCCGGTAGCGGTGCTGCACTCTGGAGTCGGCGAGGAGCTCGCCCGTCTCGGCGTCGTGGACGACCTGGTGTACGTCCACGGTGATGCTGCCGTCGGGGTTCTCGCTGAAGCCCTCCGGCTCGACCTGGCTCGTGATGGCCGCGAACTGCCGCGTCCAGTAGTCCGTGACAGCGGCGCGGCCGACGACGCGCCCGCCCTCCCACGCGTTCGGCCAATCCACGTCCGGGTGCATCAGCTCGACCGCGGCGCCGATGTCGCGGGCGTTGAACGCCCGGTAGGCAGCTCGCAGGGCCTTCTCGGCCGGATGCATCGTCGATCAGCCGCCGGGGAGGGACCCGTCGCGGTACGGCGCCGGCCGGGGCTCGGGAAAGCGCGCGTAGGCCTCGCGAACGTCGCTCGTTTCGCGATCGACGCTGACGCCGTGCCGGCGCGCCACCTCGTCGACCCGATAGCCGCCCCAGTCCTCGCCCGTTGACTTCTCCCGCGCGCCGACGGCGAGCACGACGCACGGCCGCTCGCCGCCGGCGACGATCATGTGGTTCGTGTCCGGCGGGCAGTGCACGAAGTCCCATCGCCGGAGCGGCCGTTCCTGACCTTCGACGATAAGCAGCGCCTCACCGTCGAGCACGAGAAAGTCCTCCTGGTCGGCCTCCCAGTGGTACATCCCGATCGGCTCGCCTGGGTCGAGCATGAATAGGCTCACGCCGAGCTGAGGGAACGACGGCTCGCCCTCGAAGCCGCAGCGCATCCCCCGCCCCGGCCGCTCCAGCCAGCGCGCCTTGCGCGCGTTCACCACGAACCAGCCGTCGCCGTTGGGGAGGAGCCCGTGCTTCGTCTGCTCGAGCTGCGCCTCGGGGACCATGCCCGTACTCTGCCGCATCCGGGCGCCGGCGATCGTCCCGCCGTCAGCGCTTTCGCTTGAGTAGACGCGCAGTCAGAGGTCGACTCACTCGGGCACCACTGGGATCCTTCCGGCTGCCAAGAATTACAACGGAGGCAACTCATGCCTGAGCACCACACCCCGGTCGATGTTGCGATCGCGTTCACCGAAGCATGGACCAGCCACGACATGACCACCGCCGCCCGTTACGTGGACGACGAGGTCGTCTTCGAAGGCCCGATGAGCGAGGCAGCCGGGATCACCGGGTACATCGAAGGGCTGAGCCGATTCGCACAGATGGTGACCGGGTTGGAAATACTCGCTGTGGTCGGCGACGACGAGCGGGCGATGATCATGTATGAGGTCACAACGGGCCCCTTCGGCAAGCTGCGGGCAGCCGAGGATTTCGTGTTCTCGGCCGACAAGATCACCCGCGACACCCTCGTGTTCGACACCCACGCAATGCGCGGAGCCCGCGAAGCGGACGCGCCATCAGCGTGACCGCACCCTGCGCAATCGGGTCAGGCGCGCCTCGCCGTCGCCCGCCCACGTCCAGTGGGGCACCTCGCGCAGTGGGTGTCGCTCGTCGTCGCTATCGGCGTGAGAGTTCTGCATGGCCACCTTGGAGCCGAACTCGACATGCTCGCGCACGGCCTCGCGAAACGCCTGGTCAGACGGCATTTCGGCCGCGTCGAGCGCCGCCATGTAGAGCTCGACGAAGCGCTGGCGCTGCTCCTCGGTAATCCTCAGCCCGCGGTGCACGGAAATCAGATGGGCGAAGCCGAGCTCGCGCGAGAACCGATCCGGACCGCCGAACGACTCAGCCGTGAAGGCGGTCAGGTGATCGACGTGATCGGGCCGTCCGGCGCCGAACAGGGGCTGGAGGAGAGGGTCGGCAAGGACGCTGTCGTAAAAGGCCTGCTCCAGGCGGTGCAGCGCCTCCTCACCACCGGCATGCTCGAACAGCGTGGGCACCGATCGAATATAGACCGCGGACCGCCGCGCTCCTCAGCATCTCATCGCTCCCCTTCCGCTCCCTGTATCGGGCACGAGCGCCTATGCGCACGGCTGCGGGGCGGTGACCGTGGCCGTCAGTGTGATCTCCTGCGCCTCGGACGGGTGCGGCTCGTCGCCGCTCCGCAGGAGCCGTGCGACCATGACGGCCGCCGCCACCACGAGCAGGCCGCTCACGGTGGCCGCGACCTGGAGGCCCTGCGTGAAGGCCTCGCGGGCGGACTCGAGCACATCCGCGGCGAGTGCCTGCGGCAACCGGTCGGCGACCGCCACCGCGCCGGCGAGCGTGTCGCCGGCGGTCCCGGCCGCATCGGCCGGGAGATTGGCGGGGAGTGCGTTCGCGCTGTGGTCGCGGTAGACGGCCGTGCCGACCGTTCCGAGGATCGCGAGGCCTAGGGCGCCGCCCAGCTCCGAGCTCGTCTCCGAGATCCCGGCGGCGGCGCCGGCTCGCTCGGGCGGAGCGCTCCCTACCGCGAGGTCGGCGGCCAAGGTGAACAGTGGCGCCAGGCCGAGCGACAGGACGACGATCCCGGCCACGATCAGGCCCGGGCCATCGGCCACGCCGACCTGGGTGAGCAGCGCGATGCCGACGATCGCGACGGCGATACCGCCGAGCATCACAACCGGTGGGCGGACTCGTGCGGCGAGGGGCGGCGTCAGTTGCGAGCCCACGACGAACGCGGCGGCGCCGGGCACGCTCCACAGCCCCGCCTCCAGCGGCGAGTAGCCGAGCACGAGCTGGAAATACTGCGCGACGAAGACCTCGATTCCGAACACGACCGCAAAGCCGAGCGTGTTCGCGCCCAGCGCCAGGCTGAAGGCACGCCGGCGGAAGAGCCCGAGGTCGATCATCGGGTCGGCCAGCCGGCGCTGGCGGTCGACGAACGCGGCGCCGACTGCGAGCCCCGCAACGATCGCGCCTAGGCTCGCGAAGCCCGCGCCATCCTTGGCGAGCTGCTTGATGCCGTAGATCACGGCCAGCACGGCGAACAGCGAGAGCGCCGCGCTGGCCAGATCGAGCCGGCCCGGGTCGGGGTCCTTGTACTCGGGGAGGAGCCGCGGGCCGATCGCCAGCAGCAGCGCCATCACCGGCACGGCCAGCAGGAAGACGGAGCCCCAGTGGAAGCTCTCGAGCATGACGCCGCCGACCAGCGGGCCGATGGCCGCGCCGACCGAGAAGCTCGTGATCCAGATACCGATCGCGACCGTGCGCTGCTGGTCGTCCTCGAACATGCTGCGGATCAGCGACAGCGTCGAGGGCGCCAGCGTCGCCCCGGCGATGCCGAGCAGGGCGCGTGAGGCAATCAGCATCTCGGGGCTCGACGAGAACGCCGCGACGACGGACGCTGCGCCGAACGCGGCGGCGCCGATGAGGAGCAGCCGGCGGCGGCCGATCCGGTCGCCCAGCGTCCCCATCGTGATCAGGAAGCCGGCAACCAGGAAGCCGTAGATGTCGACGATCCACAGCAGCTCGGTACTGCTCGGGCGCAGGTCGGCGCTGATCGAGGGAATCGCCAGCGTGAGGACCGTGAGGTCCATGGCATAGACGAGCGACGGGAGCGCGATCACCGCGAGGGCGATCCACTCACGCCGGGTGGCTCTGCTCGTCTGTTCCATCTCGGCCTCCTCGAAGTGCGACATATCTGACCTCCCTGTTACAGGGCGAGCGTCGGGCGTTACGGAGCCGTCAGCGGTCGTGCAGGCGGAAATCGGCGAGCAGGCCGTCCCGCATGTCCGCTGGGAACGACTCGTCGGTGAGGCCCTTCAGCGAGCCGGCGATCGCCCGAAGCTGCTGGAGGTACTCGGTGCAGCCCGGGCAGGTATCGAGGTGGCGCTCGAGCCGCAGCGCGTCGGCCTCGGACAGCACGCCCTCGAGGTAGTCGGTCACGAGCTCGACCACCTCGACGCAGGCGAGGTCGTCGGAGGGGGTGTGAAGGTGCTCGCCGGACATCACTCGGAATCGGTCTCCTGCGTTGCAGTGTCGTCCATCACGTGGGCCGTTACGGCGTCGTAGTCGATCTCGACGACGGCCCCGTAGTACTCCTCGATTGCGTGTCGGACTCGGGCGCGCGCGCGGTGGAGCAGGATGCGCTGGTTGCTGGGCGAGATCTCGAGCGCTTCCACGACCTCTTCGGAGCTCCAGCCCTCGACGTCGCGGAGTGCTATCACCGTCCGCTGCGCCGGCGGCAGCGCCGCGATCGCGCGGGCGATCACGTCCCGGGTCTCGCCCGCAAGCAGGCCCTCCTCGGGAGTCGGCCAGCGCGCCGGCATGATCGCCCAATGACCGGCGAACAGCGCGTGGTCGGCTGGCAGAAACCGATCGGGATCGACCGTCGGCTCGCCGGTGTTCTCATGCTCGGCCAGCGCCGAGAACGGCACGCTCCGCCGCTCACGCGCGCCCGCGCGCATCGCCACGTTGGTGAGGATGCGAAAGATCCACGTCTTCAGCAAGGAGCGACCCTCGAACCCGTCGATTCCGCGCATCACGGCGATCCAGGTCTCCTGCACAGCCTCCTCGGCCGCCGCCCGGGTCGGGACGTAGGCGAGCGCGACGCGGGTCATCGCGCCGCTGTGCCGATCGACGAGCGTTGCGAACGCGTCCGCGTCGCCGCGGCGGAGCGCCGCAACCAGCGGTTCATCCACGTCTGCGGTCGGACCAGCCATTTAATTGATGAGACCGTCCAGCGTGCCGAAACTGAGCGCCACTGCGGTGCAGGTCGCCCGGCCAACTTAGCGCGGGGCCCGCCCAGCTCTACGGCGGCCGCCTTTGCTCAGTCACAACCGATCGCTGTCGCCCGACAACCACAAACGCTTGTTGGCGCCGGCAGGCCGGACCTACGGTCCATGCGTGCCTGAATGGCAAAGATGGAATAGCAAGCCGCTGATTCTCGGCTCGCTGTTGCTGGCGGCCTTCGCGATCAACGTCGACACCACGATCGTGAATGTGGCACTCCCGACGCTCGTGCGGGAACTGCACGCTTCGACGACGGAGCTCGAGTGGATCGTCGTGCCTACAACCTCGTCTTCGCGGCACTGGTGCTCGCCTCGGGGAACCTGAGCGACCGGCTCGGCCGCAAGGGCGTGCTGCTCGCCGGACTCGCGGTGTTCGGCGCCGGAGCCGTGGCGGGTGGCCTCGGCGCGAACCCGGCCGAGCTGATCGCGGCGCGCGCGGTCATGGGGCTCGGGGCGGCGCTGATTTTCCCGCCACGCTGTCGCTGCTCACCAACGTCTTCACCGAGCGAGGGGAGCGCGCCCGCGCGCTCGGGCTGTGGGGCGCGACGGGACGACAACCACAAACGCTTGGTATTGCCGGCTATCCGACCTACGTTGCAGCCATGCCAGCCACGATCGATGTCCTGGACCCGCAGAACCCGAAGCGGCAGTACTGACAGAACGCACTAACCCATGTGGACCAACGAGCAGAGCGTCGAGACCACGGCTTCACCAGAGGCGATCTGGCGGCTCTGGGCCGACGTCGACGGGTGGCCCGAGTTGGAACGCGGATATCGAGCAGATCGAGATCTCGGGCCCCTTTGCGACCGGTAGCACCATCCTGATGACTCCGGGTGGCCAGGAGGCGGTCAAGCTGCGCATCGCCGAGGCGCTGGAGCCCGACCTGTTCGTCGACGAGGCCGACCTCGGGCACGTCGTCGTGCGCACTATCCACCGAGTCGAGCACCTGGCCGGCGAGCGCATCCGGGTCGTTTACCGGATGGAGATCAGCGGTCCCGCGGCGGATGCGGTCGGTCCCGAAGTGGGTCCGCAGATCAGCGCCGACTTCCCGGAAACGCTCGCCGCGCTCGTCCAGCAAGCCGAGCGCTAAGCCTGAGGGCGTTGGGCGTTTGAGGTGCGGCCCAGTCGATGCGAAGGAGGAGGACCAGGCCGGCGAGCATCGCCATCTGGAGGGCGATGCCGAGCTCGTCGCGCTCTGCGTCCGCTTGCCGACGAAGTTCAGTCGGTGATGTGATCGGCCACTACCCGAGCCGCGGGGATCTCGCTGTGGCGCCGGCCTCTGAGGGGCCGAGCTTGCGCGGCTTCGACAGAGCGACCCGACCGCGGCACGACGATCACCAGGGGCACTCCCACTACCTCATCCTCAGCGCAGGGCTGCCCGGCTTCGGCCCGCGTGAGCTGGCGCTGATCGCTCAGATCGTCCGCTACGACCGAAAGGGCACCCCCGACCTCGACGACCTACGCCCGTTTGCTCGGCCCGGCGATCGCGAGCTCGTGCAGCGCTGCGCCCTGCTGCTGCGACTCGCGGAGCTGCTCGAGATCGGTGAGGACCAGTCGGTCCGCAAGGCCCGGCTCGTCCGCGACGGCAGCAGCGTGCGGCTCCTCCTCGAAGGCGACGGTCACCTCGCGCTGTGGAACGCGCGCCGGCAGATGGGCGACTGGGCCTTCCGCCGCGTCTTCGGCCACCGGCTCGTCTTCCCGCGCTAGCGGGGGCCGCCCACGCTCGCGCCGTCCAGGGCGCCGCGCACCTCGGCCCACAGCGCGGCGTAGGCCTGCGCGGCGGGAGCGCTGGGGTGGGTCACGACGACAGGTGCGCGGCGCGGCCCCATCAGTTCCACGACGCTGGCAGACGGCACGATTGCCGTGCCCATCTCAGGGAGCGCGACGGGCAGGGAGGCCACGACCTCTCGGTGGAGCCGCTTGCGCCGATCGACCATCGAGAAGAACGCGAGCACCGCCGGAGCCCGTTCCGGCTGAGTCGCGAGGAACGCCTGCAGCTGCTCGAGCGTCCGCACCGCCAGCGTGGTGGGCACCAGCGGCACCAGCAGGAGGTCGGCCGCGTCAAAAACGTTCTCTGACACGAGCGAGATCGACGGCGCGCAGTCGAGGATCGCGATGTCGTAGCCGTCGGCCAGTGAGCGCAGCACCCGTGCGAGCCCTCGCAGCGGCTTCTTCGACCTGTCGAGCACCAGGTCCAGGTGGCGGTACGAGAAGTCCGCGGGGAGCAGGTCGAGTCCCTCAACGTCGGTGCCCTTGAGGACGGCGAGCGGGTCGCGGCGGCCGCGGACGAGCTTCCGCCCCCCGCCCTTCACCTTCGGCTTCACACGCAGTAGGAAGGAGGCGGCGCCCTGGGGATCGAGGTCCCAAAGCAGCGTGCGGTGGCCCTCACGCGCAGCGAGCGCCCCCAGGTTGACAGCGGCGGAGGTCTTCCCGACGCCACCCTTGATCGAGTAGGTCGCGATGACCCTCACGCCGAGGCGAGCCTCGCGAAGGTTTCGTTCATCCGCGCGCGCCGGCGCGACGATGCGAACACCCCTAAGCGCTCGGCGAACTCCTCGCGCGCCGCGGCCTGGTCGGCCAGCACCGCCTCGACCACCAGCCCGAGCGCCATCAGCGCCTGCGGGCCGCCTGGCTCGGCAGCGAGCTCGTCGCGCAACCCGCGCAGCAGGTCGGCCTGCACGGCGCGGTCCTGAAAGCGGCCCAGGACGTCCTGCAGGCGCTTGAGAGTCGACACCGCCGGCTTCACCACGGACCCCGGGGACAGCCCGCCGAAGAGCTCGAGCAGGTAGCGGAGCTCCTTTCCGCGCTTGCGCAGGTCGTGGAGTGCCTCCTGTGGGCTCTCGTCATCGATAACGAGGCCGTCCCGGACCATGCGCCGATACACCTTGCGGATGCGGTCGCCGGCCACGGCCTCGATCGCCAGGTCGGCCCGTGGCCGGTCGTCGGCGACGGCCGGCCCCGGCGAGCCTGCCGCCGCCAGCGCGCGCCACTCGTCCAGCACGGCCGCGAAGCGGCGGCCGCGCAGCCCCCGGC
>JBKPME010000046.1:0-18763 GCA_046731915.1 Actinomycetota bacterium | reverse complement strand
CGGCCGGCACAAACGACGAACGCCTTGGGCCGGTCGGCACCAAGGCGTTCGCCGCTGCCGCCGGCGGGAACGATCCCGACGACGGACATATCTCAGAGAGCTACGCCGTCGCCGGCGCGCCGTTGCGGCTTGCGTGCGCCTCGGCGATCAGCTCCTCCAGATGAGTCTCGGCCTCGTCCTCTTCCATGTCGAGCGCATACATGAGCTCGGAGGCGAGGATCTTCTTGGCACGGGTGTACATCTGCTTCTCGCCCGTCGAGAGGCCTTTCTCGGTCTCCCGGATGGCGAGGTTGCGGACGACCTCCGCCAGCTCGAAGACGTCACCCGTCTTGATCTTCTCGCGGTTGTGCTTGAAACGCCGGTTCCAGTTCTTCGGCATCTGGCTGACGTCGTCGCGAAGGACTGCAAGAACCTTCTTTACGTCGTCCTCCCCGATCACGCGCCTTAGACCCGCCTTGTCGGCGTTGCAGCACGGGACCATGACGGTCATGTCGTTATGAAGGATCTTGATGGTCAGGTACTCGCGCTTCTCGCCGAGCACCTCCTTCATCTCCTTCTTGAGGACCTTGCCGGCCCCATGATGCGGGTACACGACCTGGTCGCCGATCTCGTAGACGGTCGGCTCCCGGTCGATGTCGAGGTCCTCGATGAACTCCTCTTCCAACACTGCGTCGCTGATGATGTTCCCCTCCTGCGTTGTCCCGAGCACGCCCCGGCGCGCCGTTCTGGTTCAGGTTTGCAAATAACGGTCCACGAGGTTGATCTCCTGTAGGCGGCGAAGGCCCTCGCGGATGTCCTTCGCGCGCATATCCCCGACGCCGTCCACGGATTCGAGCTCCGGGTCGGCGGCGGCAAGGATCTCGTCCAGTCCGTTGAACTCGCTGACGATCGACTGGACCACCATCTTCGGCAGGCGCGGGATGCGCCCGAGGATGCGGTAGCCGCGTGGCGAGGCGGGATGGTCGAGGGTGTTCAGCTTCCGGTCGTAACCGAGCAGCTCGGCCAGGCGGCCAAAGTCGAGCAGGTCCTGGTGCGGCAGGCGTGCGAGCAAATCCAGGACCATTGCGAATCCCTCTTCAGAGGGCTCGACGATGTAGTCGCGCACGAGTGCGGACTTGTCGGCGGCGACGCCGACCATCGTCTCCTCCAGCTGCATCTCGATCAGGCGTCCCTCGGCGCCCAGCTCGACGATGTAGCGCTCGATCTCCACCGCCATGCGCGTGACGAGCTCCGCACGCTGAAGCACGGTCAGTACGTCGTGGAGCGTGACGCCGCCCTCGAACTCAAGCGCGGTGAGGCGCGTGGAGACCTGGTCCAGCCGGCTGCGGTACTTGTCGAGCGTGGCGAGCGCCTGGTTCGCCTTCGCGAGCACCACAGGGATGTCCTCGAGGATGTACTTGGCGCCGTCGAGGTAGAGCGACACGACGCTCCGGCTGGCGCTGATGGCGATCACGAGAGCGTCCGCCTGTTTCGAGACGCGCTCGGCGGTGCGATGTCGCGTGCCAGTCTCGAGCGAGAGGATCGTCGGATCCGGCATGAGCTGGACGTTCGCCCACATGATCTTCGTGCCGTTCGCAGCAAGGACGATCGCGCCGTCCATCTTGGCCACCTGATAGAGCAGCGCAGGGGTGTAGTCGACGTCGAGCTTGACGCCACCAGACAGCAGGAAGCTGAGCTCCTCCGACTCCCCGATACAGATGAGGGCCCCGGTTCCGCCCTGGACGATGCTGTCCAATCCTTCCCGGACTGCGGTGCCGGGAGCGACCATCTCCAGGGCTCGAACGAGCCTCGGTTCCTGCCGCGCCTCGAGCTCTGCGACATCGTCTCCGGCGTACGGCATTGCGCCAATTCTACGGGAAATGCCGCGCTTTGGCGCCGTTTACAGCGTTATGCAGGGGTTTAGGCGGCCTCAGAGGCAGCCGGGGCTTCCCGTAACAGGTTGGAGAGCGCTTGCCTCAGACTGGTGACATGGGCCGTCGGATGGATGACCCGGTCCAGCCCGAATTTCCGCGCCTCCGCGGTCCGGCGGTCGGAGTGGCCGACGTGCCGAAGCTCGCCCGTGAGACCCAGCTCTCCGAAGGCGGCGATCGGCTTGTCGGCTGTGGGCGCGATGCCCTTGGCGGCCGATGTCAGGGCCAGCGCGATGGCCAGGTCGGCGCCCGGCTCCTCCACGCGCACCCCGCCGGCGACGGAGACGAATACGTCCGCGCTGCCCAGCGACACCCCGCCGTGGCGGGCGAGCACCGCCAGGACCAGGGCCAGCCGGTTGCGATCAACCCCGTTGGCCACCCGGCGGGGCGGTACCAGCTCGCTCGGCGCCACCAGCGCCTGCACCTCCACGAGCAGCGGGCGTGACCCCTCCATCGCGCAGAGCACGACGCTGCCGGGCGCGCATGTGGCCTCGTTCACGAAGCGGGCGGAGGCGTCCTCGACCTCGACGAGCCCCTGCTCGTGCATCTCGAAGACGCCCACCTCATTGGTGGAACCGAACCGGTTCTTCAGGGCGCGCAGCGTGCGGTAGGTGCGCTCGCGCTCGCCCTCGAACGACAGCACGCAGTCCACGAGGTGCTCGAGCACGCGCGGGCCGGCGAGCGAGCCCTCCTTGGTCACATGGCCGACGAGCAGCGTCGCGATACCGCGCCGCTTCGCGGCTCGCATCAGACGGCCCGCGACTTCCCTCACTTGCGAAACCGACCCCGGCGCACCGGTCAAGGCGGGGTCGTAAAGAACCTGGACGGAATCCACGACACAGACGTCAGGTCGCTCGTGTTCGAGCGTTGCAACCACCGATTCCAGATCGGTGTCGGCGACGATAGGAATGCCGAGCGCGTGCGACCCGAGCCGCTCCGCTCGCAGCCTGACCTGCGCGGCAGACTCCTCACCTGAGACGTACAGGACGTTGCGCCCGGTGGCTGAGAGGTTCGCCAGCGCGGCCGTGGTTATCGTGGACTTGCCAATTCCGGGCGCACCCCCGATCAGCACAAGCGAACCGGGCACGATGCCCCCGCCGAGCACACGATCGAGCTCGCCGATACCGGTCGTCAGCCGCTCGACCTTCGGCGCTTCGACCTGTTCCAGCGGCACCGGCTTCAGCGCGCACCCGCCCGCGTGGCTGCGTCCGGGCTGCGCCGCCCCCCGCTTCTCCTCGCTCATGGTGTTCCACTCACCGCAGCCGGGACAGCGGCCGTGCCACTTCGGGCTCTCGTGACCGCACCCGGTGCAGGCGAAGACTGTTGAGGAACGTGCCATCCAGCGAGGCTAAGAGTCCCGATGGACGGACTCGTCCCATGCGTCCGACCCGCAACCCCCCAACCCATCCGTCCGGACGGCGCGGTTCGATGGCAGGTTCGTGTCCGCACTCCACGCACCCCTCGCTCCCGCCGAGTTCATCGCGCTCGACACCGAGACGAACGGCTACGGCGGCGACCTGTGCGAGATGACCGAGGTCGGGGCCGTGCTCGTGGGCGGCGGGGAGCTGCACGAGACGTACGACTCGCTCGTCCAGGTCGAGCGGCCGCTCTCGCGCGGCATCCAGCGCTTCACCGGCATTACACAGGGCATGGTGGACGGAGCCCCGCCGCCGGACGAGGTGCTGCCCGAGATCGCGCACCTGCTCGAGGGCAGGATTCTGATCGCGCACAATGCGCGCTTCGACGTGGGCGTGCTGCGCCAGGCCTTCGAGCGCGCCGGACTCGAGTGGCCGAAGCCGCCGGTGCTCTGCACGGTTCAGCTCGCGCGCCGCTTCGCACCGCTTGTCCGGAGGCGAGGCCTCGCGTCGCTCGCCGGGTCGCTCGGGATCGAGGTCGACGAGGTGCACCGCGCGCTGCCCGACGCTCTCACGTGCGCGCGCGTGTTCTGCGCGCTGTTCCCGAAGCTGTGCGCGAACGCCGTGACGATCGGCGACGCGATCGACCTGCTCCGCGCGCGCAGGCGCGCGCGCAAGACGGAGCCCGGCGAGGCGATCCCGCCAGACCAGCGGCCGGATCTGTCGACGCTGCCGGACGACCCGGGCGTCTACGTCTTCCGCGACGAGCGCGGGCGCCCGCTGTACGTGGGGAAGTCGGTGTCGCTCCGCTCCCGCGCCAGGGCGCATTTCTGCGCACCGGCGGGGTGGACCGAGCGCGCCGAGATCGTGGACTACCGGCCCACGAATTCGGAGCTGGGCGCGCTCGTGCTCGAGAACCGGCTGATCAAGCAATGGAAGCCGGCGGGAAACAAGGCGCTGAAGCGAACCGACCGCTACTGCTACCTCCGCTGCCGGCTGGACATCCCTTACCCGGTGCTGGAGGTGGCGGGCGAGCCGGCGGCAGGACAGGCCGTGAACGTCGGCCCGTTGGGAAGCCGGGCGCTGGCGTCCGAGCTGGCGGACCAGCTCACCTCGATGTACCGGCTGCGGCATTGCGGGCGCAAGCTGAAGCTCCGCGAACACCCGTCGGCGTACGGCCAGATGGGCCGCTGCGTGTCGCCCTGCCTTGGCGACCTCGACCCGAACGCCTACCGCCGCCAGCTGGACGCGGCGCTGGCGCACTTCGAGCGGCCCGGCGCAGGCGAGGCGCTGATCGACGAGCTCGACGAGCGGATGCGCGAGGCCGCGGAGGGGCAGCGCTTCGAGCGCGCGGCGGCGCTGCTCCGCCGGAAGGAGCGGCTGGCGTGGGTGGTCGAACGCCTCGAGGGGATGCTGCAGGCAACCCACAGCGCACCACGGCTGGTGCTCGCACAGCACCCGGTGAAGGAGCGCTTCGACGCCTTCTGGATCGTGCAGGGCCGCCTCGTGGACTGGGGCCCGCTGCCGGGGGCGACCGAGCTCGCGGCGCGGACGGAGGCTGCGCTGGCCCGGCCCGCCGGCCGCACGGTGATCCCGGCCGACGAGATCGACGAGATCCGGATCGTGGCGAGCTGGGTCGCTGAGAACGAGCCGCCCGCGCTCACTCTCGACCCGGCGCCGACGGAAGCGGCCTTGCTGCGGTTCTCAGGTTCTGCTGAGACCTCTCACGCCATGAGTGCATGATCCGCGCGCACTGCGTGCTCGATCGCTGCATGCCTAGCTCGACTCGCGCACCGCCCGCTCCGCCGCCTCGAAGCCAATCTTCGAGTGGGTCTTGTCGCAAAACGGCTTGGTCTTCGATCCGCCGCAGCGGCACAGGACGATGCCGTCGCCGGGCGGCAGCTCGAATTCGTTGCCGTCCGCGTCGATGATCGTGACCGGTCCTGTCACCTTGTAGGGGCCGTTGTTGCGGACCTTGATGACCACGGGCTCCGCCAGGTCACCGTGGGGCTCGCGATTCACCTCCATCCACCTATTCTCGCTTGCAGTGCAACGCGTGGCGCATATGCACCACCCGGAGGTGCACGAGATCGTGCCCTCACACCACTGCGTGGTGCGGTTTCGGCAGCGTCGGCCGGTGCGCGAACGGGGCTCGGAGGCGGTTGCGGAGGCGCTGGTCATCGCGCTGGAGAACGCGGACGTCAGCCGCTGGCCGCCGGGCTGGGCGGTCAGCGACCGCCGCACCGGTCTCTGGGCGGTGAACGACTCACTTGCGTTTCCGCTCGAGCGCACCGACACGCGGGGCCGCTACGTGGCGACCACCTGCCTGTCCAAGAACGACCGCTAGGCGGATACTGTCTGGAGGAAGGATGAGCATTCGCGGCGGCATCGACCTCGGCGGCACGAAGATCCAGGCGGTCGTGGTTGCGGATGGCGCCGCTGTGCTGGGGGAATCGCGCTGGCCCACGCCGACCACGGGCGGGCCGCCGGACGTAGCCGCGGCTATGATCGACGCGATTCGCGACGCCGCCAAGCAGGCCGGCACCGACACGACCGATCTCGAGGGCGTGGGAGTCGGCTCACCCGGCGCGGTGGCGGACGCCGAGGGCACGGTCGCAAGCGCCCGCAACCTTCCCAACTGGGAGGAGCCGTATCGGCTGCGGGACAAGCTGACCGAGGAGCTCGGCGTCACGGTCCGGCTCGGGAACGACGTCCAAGTCGCCACGGACGCCGAGTTCGCGCTCGGGGCAGGCCAACCCTATTCCTCGATCCTGGGGGTGTTCTGGGGCACCGGAGTGGGCGGCGGGATCGTGCTCGACGGCAAGCCGTGGCTCGGTCGCTCGGCCGCTGGCGAAATCGGCCACGTCGTCGTGCGAATGGGTGGCCGACGCTGTCCCTGCGGCCGGCGCGGCTGCATGGAGGCCTACGCGGGCCGCCTCGCGATGGAGCGGCGCGCGCGCAAGCTACAGGCCAAGGGCCACGAGACGGAGCTGTTCGAGATCATGGAGAAGCGCGGCCGCGACCGGCTCACGAGCGGGGTTTGGGCGCGGGCGCTGAAGGCGGGCGATCCGGTCGCCAGCGAGCTGATCGACGAGGCCGTGGCCGCGCTCGGCGCGGGGATCGCCTCGGCGGTGAACCTGCTCGACGTCGAGGCCGTGACCATCGGCGGCGGCATGGGCCTGCGGATGGGCGAGCCCTACGTGCGCCTGATCCGCTCGGCTATGACCCCACACCTGTTCGTCGACTACGACCCGCCGGCGGTGCACCTCGCCGCGCTCGGCGACCTGGGCGGCGCGATCGGCGCGTCGCTGCTCGTCAACCAGACCGACTCGAACAAATAGGTACACTCGCCCGTGTGAGTGAGGTGGCCGGTGTTGTGCTGGCCGGGGGCCGCTCCACTCGCATGGGGCGGCCCAAGGCGAACCTCGAGTGGCATGGCTCTACGCTGCTCCATCGGGTCACGGGCATCGTCAGCCGCGCGGTCGACGGTTCGGTGGTCGTGGTGCGAGCGCCCAGCCAGGAGCTGCCCGCGCTGCCGCCGGGCGTGAGGGTGGTCGAGGATGCGGCCGAGGGCCGCGGACCGTTACAGGGCCTGGCGGCGGGACTGGCGGCGGTTGCCGACACGGCTGCGATCGCCTACGTCTCCTCGACCGACGTCCCCCTGCTCCACCCGGCATTCGTCCGCGCTGTCGTTCGCGCCGCGACCAGCGAGGATGTCGATGTGGCGCTCCCCGTCGTCCACGGCTTCAAGCACCCGCTCGCCGCGGCGTACCGGACGTCGCTCGCGCCGTCCGTCGAGGAGTTGATCGCCGAGGGCCGGATGCGTCCCGCATTTCTGTTCGAATGCAGTCGGGTGCGCGAGCTCGGCGAGGACGACCTCCTCAGCGACCGCGAGCTCGCCGCGGCCGACCCCGAGCTGCTCTCGGTGCTGAACCTGAACGAGCCCGACGAGTACGAGCGCGCGCGGGCACGGGCCGCGCCGAGCGTCACCGTGAGGCGGTTCGGCACGCTCGCGACGAACCTCGGCCGCGAGCCGGTCGTCATACGCGCTGCCACCCTCGAGGCGGCCGCGACGGCCGCGGGCGTTGCCCTCGACCGCCATGTCGTGGCGGCGGTCAACGGCGACCAGATCACGCGCCACCCCGAGCTGCCGCTCGCGGGCGGCGACGAGGTGGCCTTCCTCGCGGCAGACGCGGGGGGCTGAGATGGGCGTGCCCGCAACCGCCCGCCTCGTTCGGGTCCAGCTGGAGGGAACAGCAAGCGCAGCCGAGGGCGCGCTTCTTGTGCGCGGCGATGCTCACCCGTTCGCACTCGCGGGCGACTGGGCGGGCGGCGGAGCGCTGGTGGGGTCGGAGCCGATCGCCGTTGCGGGACCAGACGAGGATCCGTTCGCGTTGCTCGACCGACTGCCGGAGCTGCAGCCGGAGCCGGAGAACGGCGCAGGGTGCGACGCCGTCGGCGGAGGCTGGTTCGGCTATCTCGGCTACAACCTCGGCGCTCGGCTCGAACGGGTGCCTCCGCCGCCGCCGCGGCGTGTGCCGCTGCCCGACTTCGCGCTCGCCTTCTACGACCACGTTCTTCACCTCGACACAGACGGGCGGTGGTGGTTCGAGGCGCTGTGGAGCGAGGAGCGCGACAGCGTCCTCAGCGAAAGGCTCGAACTGCTCCGCCACCGGCTCGCCGAGGGGGTTCGGGAGCGGCCGGTCTGGGTCGGCAACTTCCAGCCCGCGCCGCCCGGCGGTGCCGCTCACGTGACCGCGATCGACGAATGTCGCGAGCGCATCGCCGCCGGCGAGATCTTCCAGGCGAACCTCTGCCTGCGGCTCGACGCGGAGTGGAAAGGCGACCCGCTCGACCTCTTCGCGCGCACGGCCGGCACGCTCGAGCCGCGCCACGCGGGCGTGGTCGCGGGGCCGTGGGGCGCCGTCTGCAGCCTCTCCCCCGAGCTGTTCCTGCGGCGCCGGGGACGCCAGGTCGTCACGGAGCCGATCAAGGGAACGGCTCCGCGGGTGCTCGCCGCGGGTCGCGAGGGCACGCGCGCCGAGGACAACCGCCGCGCGCTCGCCGCCTCCGTGAAGGACCGCGCCGAGAACGTGATGATCGTCGACCTGATGCGCAACGACCTCGGGCGTGTCAGCGAGTACGGCTCGATCGAGGTGCATGCGCTGAACGAGCCGCGGCCGGCGCCGGGTGTGTGGCACCTGGTCTCGACCGTGCGCGGCACGCTCCGCGGGGACGCCGGCGACTCCGATCTCCTCCGCGCCAGTTTCCCCCCCGGCTCGGTGACCGGCGCGCCCAAGATCCAGGCCATGCGCGTGATCGCGGAGCTTGAGGCCGGCGGTCGCGAGGCTTACACCGGCGCGCTCGGGTATGCGAGCCCCGTGGCCGGACTGGAGCTAAGCGTGGTGATCCGCACGCTCGAGATGCGCGGCGAGCGGATCTGGATGGGCGCGGGCGGAGGCATCGTCGCGGACTCGGTGGCCGACGCGGAGCTCGAGGAGTGCTTCGTCAAGGCGCGGCCGGTGATCTCGGCGGCCGGCGCTCGCCTCATCGAGGATCCGCGCGTGAGCCGGATTGCTCCGGTGCCCGCCCTGGCCGGCGACGCCGAGCGCCCAGATCCCGCGCTAGGCGTGTTCGAGACGATCCTCGTGCGCGGCGGGGCGCCGGTCGAGCTTCGCGCGCATCTGATGAGGCTGGAGCGAAGCGTGCGGACGGTGTACGGCGGCGAGCTCCCCGAGGACCTCCCCACTCGGGTCATCGCAGCCGCCGCCGCCTCGCCGATACAGAGGGTGAGGATCGTCTTCACCGGCGGCGACGACGTTGCGGTGGAGGCCGAGCCGCTCGCCGCGGAACCGGCCCCGGATGCCGTGGTGCTCGCACCTGCAGTCCTTCCAGGCGGGATCGGCGCCCACAAGTGGTGCGACCGGCGGCTGCTCGACGAGCTCGCGGAGCGGGTGGACGCGGTCCCGCTGATCGTGGACCTCGACGGCGACGTGCTCGAGGCGGCTTACGCGAACATCTTCGTCGTGGAGGGCACCCACCTCGTGACGCCGCCGCTCGACGGTCGCCAGCTGCCGGGCACCGTGCGCGCTCGGGTATTGGCGCTCCATCCCACCCGCGAAGAGCGGCTGACGCTCGACCGGATCGCGGGGGCGGATGAGCTGCTGCTCGCGTCCTCGATCCGCGGGATCCATCCGGCCCGCCTCGCGGACGGACCGGAGCCCCCCTTCCACTTCGGCGCCCGTCTGCGGGCCGCGCTCCACGAGGACAGCCTCGGGATGGTGGCGCGATGACTCGCGCGGCTACCACAGGCGCGAGCGCCCTCGTGGGGGCGCCCGGCGGTTACTTCGGAAGCGCGCTCGTCGTCGACGTCGGCAGCGGGGAGGCCGAGCGGCTGGAGCTTTACGAGCAGGTCCTGCGCGCCTGCATCGGCGGCGCGGGCCTCGGCGCATGGCTGATGCACAGCCTTGGTCCGCCCGGCGTCGACCCGCTTGCGCCCGAGGCGCCGCTGGCCTTCGTGTTCTCGCCGCTGGTCGGCACCCCCCTGACGACAAGCGCGAAGTTCGCTGTCGTGGCCAAGTCGCCGCTCACTGGCCTGCTGAACGACGCGCTCGCCTCAAGCCACTTCGCCATCGCGGGCAAGCTCACCGGGCACGACGCGATCGTCGTTCGCGGCGCCGCCTCACAGCCGTCCGTGCTGCTCGTGGATGGCGACGGCGCCCGTATCGCGCCGGCGGAGGACCTGTGGGGTCTCTCCGCGGCCGAGGCCGAAGGCCGGCTCCGGGAACGGCTCGGCGCGGCATGGCGCGTCGCCGCGATCGGCCCCGCGGGCGAGCGGCTTGTCAGGTACGCGACCGTTTCCCACGACGGCCGTCACGCGGGCCGCGGCGGGCTCGGCGCCGTGCTCGGCGCGAAGTACATCAAGGCGCTGGCGGTGAGAGGCGCCGGCACCAAGCCGCCGCTCGCCGACCCCAAGGCCGTTCTGGCCGCCGCGCGCGACCTCCGCGCCCGTTCCTTCGGCCCGGCTACCGCGAAGTACCGCGAGCTCGGAACGCTGGCGAACCTCCTCTCCTTCAACGCGATCAACACGCTGCCGACCCGCAACTTCAGCGCCGCCTCGTTCGAGGAGGCGCCGAAGCTCGCGGCCGAGGAGCTCCACGAGCTCCGCCACGTGGCGCGCGACAACTGCGCCTCCTGCACGATCGGCTGCGAGCACATCTACGCGGCTCCCGGCGGCGGCACGACCCGGGTCGAGTACGAGAACGTGTTCGCGCTCGGCCCGCTGTGCGGCGTGTCCGACCCCGACGCGGTGCTTGCGGCCAGCCGCTTGTGCGACGACCTCGGCATCGACACGATCTCCGCCGGCGGCACGCTCGCCTGGGCGATGGAGTGCGCCGAGCGTGGCCTGATCGACGCGCCCTGGCTCCGATTCGGCGACGCGCATGCGCTCACCCGGGCGCTCACCGAGATCGGCGCCCGCGAAGGGCTGGGCGACCTGCTGTCACAGGGCTCGCGCCGCGCGGCGGCGGAGGTCGGCCAGGGCTCTGAGGCGTTCGCACCGCACGTGAAGGGCCTCGAGCTCCCCGGCTACGAGCCGCGTACCCTCCACGCGATGGCGCTCGGCCTGGCCGTCAACGCCCGCGGCGCCGACCACAACCGCTCCGGCGCCTACGAGGCCGACCTGTCGGGAGACCTCGATCGCCTCTCCGGCGGCGGCGCCCACGTGGCCGCGGCCATCGAGACCGAGGATCGCGCGGCGATCATGGACTCGCTGATCCTGTGCAAGTTCCTGCGCGGCGTCTTCGACGAACCGTGGAGCGAATGGCCGCACCTGCTGGGCCCGGTGACCGGGTGGGATGTCGGCGCGGATGAGCTGCGCCGGACCGCGCGCCGCATCGTGGTCGCCAAGCGCCTCTACAACCTCCGCGAGGGCTGGACCCGGGCCGAGGACCGCCTGCCCGAGCGCTTCCTGACAGAGCCGCTCGAGCTCGACTCTGGCCGCAAGGCGACGCTCACCGAGGAGCGCCTGAACGGCATGATCGAGACCTATTACGAGCAGCGGGGACTCGATCCGAGCGGCGTCCCAACGCCCGAAACGAGCACGGCGCTGGGCTTGGACCTTTTTGTACAAGCGCCGTAGGTGGCGCTAGGCTGCGACCGTGGCGATAACCGCTCCTCCGGCCGCCCGCACCGTCACGCTGAGCATTGACGGGCAGGAGCTCAAGGTGCCCGAGGGCACCACGATCTACGACGCCGCGAAGAGCGCCGGTATCGAGATCCCGGTCCTCTGCCACGACGAGCGCTACGACCCCGTCGGCGTGTGCCGGATGTGCGTGGTCGACGTAGGCGCGCGCGTGTATGCGGCCGCCTGCGTACGCCCGTGCGAGGAGGGCATGGAGGTGAAGACGGCCACCGCCGAGGTCGAGCAGCGGCGCGGGACGCTCACCCAGCTCCTGATGGCGGACCAGCCGCCCACCGACGAGGACCCGAAGGAGACCACCACCGCCGACAACGAGCTGCTGGTGCTCGCCCGCCGCTACGGGATCGAGCGGTCGCTTTCCCGGCCCGTCGCTGATCCCCGATCTCCACGAGATCCAGCGCGAGCATGGCTGGCTGCCACGCGAGGAGCTCGTTCGGCTCTCGCGCGACCGCCGCCGTCCGCTCTACGAGATCGAGGGCCTGATCTCCTTCTACCCGCACTTCCGCACCTCGCCGCCCCCAAAGACCGAGATCGCCTGCTGCCACGACCTCGCCTGCTGGCTGCACGGATCGGAGCAGCGCATCGCCGCGTTGCATGGGGAGCACGACGGAGACGCGGACGTGCAGCTTCGCGAGGTTTCGTGCATCGGCCGCTGCGACCGCGCGCCGGCCGTCTCCACCGAGACCGAGCTGCGCCGAACCGACGTGCAGCGCCCCAACGACCCCTATGGCACCGACGCGCGCGACTACCGCGTCCTTCGCTCTGTGCTCGCGGGCGAGCTGAAAGGCGCCGACCTCGTCGCGGAGCTGAAGGAGTCCGAGCTGCGCGGCATGGGCGGCGCCGGCTTTCCCGCCGGCACGAAGTGGGAGCTGGTCGCGAAACAGGAGGCCGAGCCGAAGTACGCGATCTGCAACGCCGACGAGTCCGAGCCCGGCACCTTCAAGGACCGCCAGATCCTCGCCGAGCAGCCGCATCTCGTGCTCGAGGGCATGGTGCTGGGGATGGTCGCCACGGGGTGCCACGAGGGCTGGGTCTTCATCAGGCACGAGTACGAGCCCGAGGAAGAGGTGCTGGGCGAGGAGCTCGAGCGCCTGCGCGCCCTGGGGCTGCTCGACGACGCGGGCGTGAGCGTGGACCTCTTCGTCTCGCCCGGGGGCTACATCCTCGGCGAGGAGTCGGCGCTGATCGAGTGCATGGAGGGCCATCGCGGCGAGCCGCGCAACAAGCCGCCGTTCCCGGGTATCGCTGGGCTCTGGGGCAAGCCGACGCTGATGAACTCGGTGGAGACGTTCGCCCACGTGCCGGTGATCGCAGAGCGGGGGGCGGTGTGGTGGAAGTCGCAAGGCGTGAACGGCGGGACGGGGCTGAAGTTCTTCGCGGTCTCGGGCCACGTGGAGCACCCGGACGTCTACTGCGTGCCGATGGGCACCACGGCGCGCGACCTGATCGAGCTCGCCGGCGGCGTGAGCGAGGGTCGCGAGCTGGCGGCGTTCCAGCCAGGCGGGGCCTCGTCGAACTTCCTCGGGCCGGACCAGCTGGACGCGGCGCTCGACTTCGAGCCGCTGGCGGATGCGGGCTCCATGCTTGGCTCGGGCGCTCTCGTGGCGATCGCCAAGGGCACCGATCTGCTCGCAGCGGCCACCAACGTGCTGCGCTTCTTCCGGAACGAGTCGTGTGGCAAGTGCGTGCCGTGCCGGGTCGGATCGATGAAGGCGCACGCGATGCTTTCCGACATGATCGAGTCCGGCGGCGGCCCCGATGATGTGGACGAGCAGATCCTGGAGCTCGAGAAGACGATGCGCATGACCTCGATCTGCGGCCTTGGTCAGGTGGCCCTCGGGCCGGCGATCAGCGTGCTGGGGCCTGAAGCGAGGCGGAACGGACGCGCGCCCCCACCCGCGGCCGCCGCGTGCGCCGGACCAGGCGGCCGGCTCGGACGGCGACTCCTCCTGACATGAGCGCTCGCGATCAGCGCGAGTTCTTCACCGTCAAGACGGTCTCCGAGGCGCTGACGGGGTTCCGGCCCGAGCGCCGCACGCCGGTCGAGACGGTATCGCTCGATGCGGCACTCGGCCGGGTGCCGGCGGAGGGCGTCAGCGCGCCTCATGCCCTGCCGGGCTTTGCCCGCGCGACCGTCGACGGCTTCGCCGTGCGTGCCGCCGACACCTACGGAGCATCCGAGGGCCTGCCCGGCTATCTCGACCTGGCGGGCGAGGCCCGCATGGGAAGGCCGCCTGAAACCGAGGTCGGGCCGGGCAGGGCGGTCGCGATCGCCACCGGCGCCCCGCTCCCACCGGGTGCGGACGCGGTCCTGAAGATCGAGCACACCCAGGCCGCAACACCGGAGTTGCTCGAGGTGCTCCGCCCCGTCACACCCGGCGAGGGAATGGTGCGCGCCGATGAGGACGCGGCACCCGGCACGAAACTCATCGAGCCCGGCCGCCCACTGCGCCCCCAGGACATCGGAATGCTGGCCGCCGCCGGCACCGTCGAGATCGCCGCCTGCGCGCGCCCCCGGGTGGCGATCGTGTCGACCGGCGACGAGCTCGTCCCCGCGTCAGAGCAGAGCCTGGAGACAGGAAGGGTCCGCGACTCCTCCGCGCCCGCACTGGCGGCACTCGTCCGCGAGGCCGGGGGCGAGCCACACTTCGCGGGCATCGTGCCGGACGACCGCGAGGCCCTGGCCCGGGCACTCCGCGCAACCCTCCGAAAGGGGTCAGACCCCTTTGGTAGGGAGGTTGAGGGTTTGTTACAGGAGACCGACGTCCTCGTGGTGTCCGCCGGCTCGTCCGTCGGTTCGCGCGACGAGACGGCCGCTGCCATCGCATCGCTCGGCGAGCCGGGGATCTGGTGTCACGGGCTCGCCTTCAGGCCGGGCAAGCCGACGCTGCTCGCCGACTGCGGCGGCCTTCCGGTGATCGGGCTGCCGGGGAATCCGCGCTCGGCGCTCGTCGTCTTCCGGCTGATCGGGATGCCGATCGTGCGGCTCGTAGGCGGATGCACGCATCCGCCGCCTGAGCCGACAGTCCGCGCCCTGCTCACGCGAGATCTCCCGTCCGCCGCGGGCCGCCTCGACGTCGTCCAGGTGCGCCTGAACGGTCAGGAGGCAGAGCCGCTGTTCGGGAGCTCGTCGCTCCTGTCGATTCTCACCGCAGCCGACGGCTACGTCGTCGTGCCCGAGGCAGCGACCGGAGTGGCCGCCGGGAGCGAGGTAGAGGTCATGCTGTACGGGTAGTGAGCCGCGCCGCGCCTTACATCCACGACCGGCCGGCGGCCGAGGCGCTGGCCGCCTGGCAGGACGCGTGTGCCGCGGCCGGCTGCCCAGAGCGACTCGAGGCGATTCGGCTGCCGCTGGATCAGGCCGTCGGCCGCGTCACGGCCGAGCCGGTCTGGGCGCGAACCTCGTCGCCGCCGTTCGACGCCGCCGCCATGGACGGGATCGCGGTGCACGCGGCGGACACCATCGGCGCGGGCGAGACCACGCCGGTCCGGCTCGACGCGGGCGCCTTCGCGCTGGTCGACACCGGCGACCCGATCCCGGGCGATTTCGACGCGGTGGTGATGCGCGAGGACGTCCACGAGGTCGACGGCGGGGTCCAGCTGCAGGCCGCCGCGGCGCCGTACCAGCACGTCCGCTCGATCGGTGAGGACGTGAGCGCCGCCGAGCTACTGCTGCCGGCGGGCCACCGGCTGCGACCCGTAGACGTTGCCGCCGCCGGAGCGGCCGGCGCCACCGAGCTGGTCGTCAGGCGCCGGCCGGTGGTGACCGTGATCCCCACCGGCGACGAGATCCGCCCGGTCGGGTCGGAGCTCGGCGAGGGAGAGCTACCCGACACGAACTCCCTGATGCTCGCCGCCCAGGCCGAGCACGTCGGCTGCGAGGCGCACGGCTTTGAGATCACGCCCGACGTGCCGGACCAGATCGCGGCGGCGATCAGAGCGGCCGCCGCTAGGTCGGACCTCGTGATCGTGATCGCCGGATCGAGCGCAGGCCGCGACGACCACACCGCAGAGGTGGTGGCTCAGGTGGGCACGCTCGCTGTGCACGGAGTGGCCGTGAGGCCGGGGCACCCTGTGGTGCTCGGGGTCGTGCATGGCGATGAGTCCTCAGACGCAACACCCGTCCTGGGCGCGCCCGGCTACCCGGTGTCGGCTGCACTCACCTTCGACATCTTTGCCGCGGCTCTGCTCGCCCGGCTCGAAGGAGCTCCTCCACCGGAAGCTCCGGTCGCGCGGGCTCGCCTCGCCCGCAAGCTGGCATCAACGATGGGCATGGACGACTGGGTTCGGGTGCGGCTCGGCCGCGTCGCGGGCAGGCTGGTCGCGACGCCGCTTCCGCGCGGCGCCGGGGTGCTCACCTCACTCGTCCGGGCGGACGGGCTGCTCGTCGTCCCCGCGGAGCTGGAAGGGCACCACGCCGGCGAGGAGGTCACCGTCCGGTTGCTGCGGGGCGTCGGCGAGATCGAGCGCACGATGGTCGTGACCGGCTCGCACGACCTCGTGCTCGACCTGGCGGCTTCGAGGCTGCGCGAACGCGACGCGCGCGTGACACTCGCGTCGTCGAACGTCGGCTCGCTCGGCGGGCTCACGGCGCTGCGCGACGGGCTCTGTCACGTGGCCGGGTCGCACCTGCTCGACCCCGATACGGGCGAATACACGCTGCCCTACCTGGAGCGGCTGCTTCCGGACACCGAGGTTGCGGTTGTCCGGCTGGTCCACCGCGATCAGGGGCTCATCGTCGCGCCCGGAAACCCCACACGGGTAAGCGGCATCGAGGACGTCGCGCGGCGCGGCCTGCGCTACGTGAACCGCCAGCGCGGCGCCGGCACGCGCGTGCTGCTCGACCACGAGCTGGCGCGACGCGGCATCTCACCCGAGGCGATCCAAGGCTACGGGCGCGAGGAGCACACCCATCTGGCGGTGGCGGCGGCGGTGGCCGCCGGCCGCGCGGACTGCGGGTTCGGCGTCCTGGCCGCCGCGCGCGCGTTCGGGCTCGACTTCGTGCCGGTGGCGAAGGAGCCGTACGACCTGGTTCTCCTGAGGGACACCATCGAGGACGAGCTGCTCGCCCCGCTGTTCGAGCTGCTCGAATCCGCGGACTTCCGCGAGCGTGTCGAGAGCCTCGGCGGCTACGACACCGGCGAGATGGGCCGCAAGATCCTCTAGGGACTCCGGGCGACCCCGTTAGCTGTCGGCCGAAGCCCGCGCATTTGCCGCTCGCTCGGCGGCGTCGTGGGCTCGCTGGAGGACCGGCCCGGACCCGAGGTTGGTCTCGACGAGGCGGCCGGCGGCGGCCGCCGCAGCCTCGGCCAGCACGACTCCGGTGAGCGCGTCGCCGCGCACCGCGGGCGAGGACGCGCGCGCCACCTCCACGCCCAGCTCCGCGACCGCCGCGGAGGTCTCCGCCACCTGCGCCGGCGGCTCGCTCGCCGCGTCGAGCGCCGTGGTGCGATCGGCTGGGGTAGCCGCCTCGAGCACGGGCGCGTACGAGGTCAGCTCCTCGTCCGCGAGCCTCAGCGCCTCGGCGCGCAGCGCGCCCGCCCGATCGGCGGCCTCGTCCGCGGAACCGAGGCGGGCCGCCATCTCCACTAAAGCGGCCGCAAGCGCGGCGGTCACAGCCGCCGAGCTGCCGCCGCCGGGGGCCGGTGTGTCCTCCGCAACGGCATCGAGGAGGTCTTCGAGCGACTGGTTGCCGAGCTCCGTCACGCGAAGTTAGGCTATCTGGACAAATTGGTTCAAGACATCACCGACGAACAGGTCGAGAGCTTCCACCGCGACGGCTTCCTCATCTTCGAGGAGGGACTCGTCGCGATGCCTGCCGTCGAGATCCTGCGCGAGCGCTTCGCCGCCCTCTTCGATGGGGACTACGCGACCGGCATCTCGCCCGACGAGGTGAACTGGAAGAAGGGCCGCGACCCGGAGGGTGTCACGCGCCAGATCTGCAACGGCTGGCGCGCCGATGACCTGATCGCGGCGCAGGTCCTCAGCGAGAAGACCGGCCGCCTTGCCGCCTGCCTCGGTGGCTACCGCGGCACCCGGATGCTCCAGGACAACTGCCTCTGGAAACCGCCCGGGACGAAGTCGCTCGGCATGCACCAGGACGGCTCGTACGCCGGCTACCTCTCCCCGCCCGAGATGATCACGTGCTGGGTCGCGCTCGACCAGACGTTCGCCGAGGGCGGCACGATCGAGTACGTCCGCGGCTCCCACCTCTGGCCGAAGGCGCCGCCGGACCGAGGCAGCTTCCACGCGCCCGCCGACTGGCTCGCGCCGCTCGAGAACGCGGCGCCCGAGGGCGTCGCGATTGAACGCGTGCCTGTCGTGGTGAAGCCAGGCGGCTGCGCCTTCCACCACTCGCTCACGTTCCACGGCTCCGGCCCGAACGAGTCGAAGGTGGAGCGGCGCGCGATCGTGTCACACCTGATCCCGGTCGAAGCCCGCTTTCACCCAACCAAGACTGATCTCATCTACTCGCGCTACCGCCGTCGCGGCGACCTCTCGCTCGACGAGTCCTTCTTCCCCGTGCTGTGGGATGAGAACGGCGGCAGGTCAAACTGGTTGGCCGTGCTTCCCGAGCTCCCCGGCTGAAGTCGCCGCTTGACATGTGACTATTTGGTCACCTATTATCTGCGCCCATGGACGACGTGTTCAGGGCCCTCGCAGACCCCACGCGCCGCAGCCTGCTCGATGAGCTCTTCAAGGAGGACGGGCAGACGCTGACAGCGCTCGAGGCTCGGCTCCCCATGTCGCGTTTCGGCGTGATGAAGCACCTGAAGGTGCTGGAGGAGGCGAACCTCGTGGTCACAAAGCGGCGTGGTCGCGAGAAGCTGCACTTCCTGAACCCCGTCCCGATCCGGCTCGTCCACGACAGGTGGGTGAGCAAGTACGCGGAACCCTGGGCGGCGACGCTTACGGGGCTCAAGAGAACACTGGAGGACAGGACGATGGAGAAGGTCTTCGAGATCTACATCAAGACGACGCCCGAGCGGCTGTGGGAGGCGATCACCGACAGCGAGCTGCGCAGCCGGTATACGTTCGGGGTCGGCATCAGCTCCGACTGGACGCCCGGCTCGCGCTACGAGGCCGTCCATCCGAATGGCCCGACGCCGATCAGCGAGGGCGAGAACCTCGACGTCGATCCGCCGCGCCGGCTCGTGCAGAGCTTCAACGCGACCTGGGGCGACGACGTGAGGGCCGAGGGCACGTCGCGCGTGACGTGGGAGATCGAGCAGGTCGAGGACTCGTGCCGGCTGACCGTCATCCACGACCAGCTGCGCGAGGGCGCGAACGACCAGCTC
>JBKPME010000045.1:0-6619 GCA_046731915.1 Actinomycetota bacterium | reverse complement strand
CAGCTGTCGCACCACCTGCTCGGCGACATCAGTTGGGCGGGCGCGGCCCAAACGGCGCTCATGCTCGTTGCGGTGTGCTGGGCGTGGAACTACACGACGTGGATGACAAACTGGTTCGACCCGGACACGGCGCCGGTCCGGCTCGTACTGGTCTTCGTAATGGCCGGAGCGGTGGCGATCGTCGGCGCGGTGTTCGCCCTCGTACTGATACCTGCCCAGCCGCCGCAGCCAAGCGGTGAGGCGGGCAAAACCGCCTACGCCATGAGCGAAAAGCGCTGACTGATGTGCCGTACTCGCTGTGCGAGGACGATGCGCATCGGGCTGTCCATGCTCGTCGACGACGGTGGTGCATGTGCGCCGCCAGCGGACGTGGGCGCGCTGCGCGCTGTCACAGGGGGCGCCTCTATCTCGTCTCAGAGGCAGATGAGAAGAGAGGTGCAGCCACGAAGGTCTTCGTAGCCGGCGCCACAGGCGTTCTCGGCAGAAACCTTGTCCCGCAGCTCGTGGCCCGAGGCCACGAGGTGGTGGGGATGACGAGGAGCGCGTCAAAGCAGGACCTGGTGCGCGGCCTGGGGGCGCGCCCGGTCGTGGCGGACGCTCTGGACCCCGACGCGGTTGCCGAGGCGGTGGCGTCCGCCGAGCCCGAGGTGATCGTCCATCAGCTCACGGCGCTGTCCGGGCGGATGAGCATGCGTGACGCGCGGCACCCCGACCGCTCCTTCGCGGTGACCATGACGAACAGACTGCGTACCGAGGGCACCGACCACCTGCTCGCCGCCGGCCGCGCCGTGGGCGCCCGTCGCTTCGTGGCGCAGAGCATTGCCGCTTTCCGATTCGACCGCACGGGCCGGCCTGTGCAGACCGAGGCCGATCCGCTCGATCCCAACCCGCCGGCGGCGCTGCGGACGGGGAAGGCGGCGATCCTTTATCTGGAGAAGACGGTGACGACCATCGAGTGGGGCGAGGGTCTCGCATTGCGCTACGGCTCTTTCTACGGCCCGGGGACCGGCATCAGCCTGGCTTCGGACGCGGTGGTGGCGGCGCCGGTCCGCAAGCGTCGGTTCCCGATCGTCGGCGAAGGTGGCGGGATCTGGTCGCATGTCCACATCGAAGACGCCGCCGCGGCCACCGCGGCTGCGGTCGAGCGCGGCCAGCCGGGGGTCTACAACGTTGTCGACGACGAGCCCGCGCCCGTGCGGGAGTGGCTGCCGGTGCTGGCGAGCGCGCTGGGTGCCAAGCCACCCAGGCGGATCCCACGCTGGCTCGCCCGGCTCCTGGCCGGTGAGGCGGCAACGGCCATTATGACCGACGTGCGGGGTGCCTCGAACGAGAAGGCCAAGCGTGAGCTTGGCTGGAAGCCGCGCTACGCGAGCTGGCGGCAGGGATTCGCGCAGGGGCTCGGCTGAGCGATGACCGAGGAGGAGTTAGAGCGGCTGCGTCCGGCGGCGTTCGCGATCGCCTACCGGATGCTCGGCAGCGTGAGCGAGGCCGAGGACGTGGTCAGGAGGCGTTGCTCCGCCTGCATCGGGCGCGCGCGGGCGGTGAGCGGATCGTGTCGCCGCGCGCCTACCTGTCGACCGTGGTCTCGCGGCTCTCGCTCGACCAGCTCCGCTCGGCGCGGGTCCGGCGCGAGACCTACGTGGGCGAGTGGCTGCCGGAGCCGCTCGTGGCGAGCGCCGACGAGGACCCCGCCCGGAAGGCCGAGATGGCGGACTCGCTGTCGCTCGCAATCCTCGTCCTGCTCGAGAGCCTGTCGCCCGAGCAGCGCGCCGCGTTCCTCCTCCACGACGTGTTCGACTACGGCTACGGCGAGGTCGCGGAGGTCGTCGGCACGAGCGAGCAGAACGCCCGCCAGCTCGCCGCACGCGCCCGCCGCCACGGGGAGCAGCGGCGCCCCTCACGCGAGCAGCGGGAGCAGCTCGCGACCCGGTTCTTCGCGGCCGCCGAGGAGGGCGATCTCGAAGGGCTGGAGGAGCTCCTCGCCCACGATGTCGTCTTCCGCGGCGACGGCGGCGGCAAGGCGCCCGCCGCCGCACGTGCCGTCCACGGCCGCGCCAGGGTGGCGCGCCTGCTGATCGCGGGGCATCGCGCCCTCGCCAGCTTCGGCGGCTTCACCACGCGCCGCGAGGAGGTGAACGGCCAACCGGGTGCGCTGTTCTTCGACCGCGAGGGCAGGCTGATCAGCGTGGCGATCCTCGACATCGCGGAAGGCCAGATCCAGGCCGTGAGCGCGATCGTCAATCCGGACAAGCTGCGGCACCTGGGGCGGGTGGGCGACCTGCGCGCGCTGCTGCGCGAGCGCAGCTAGATTCCCCGAGCCCGCGGCGCGAGCTGGATCGCGACCACCGCGGCTTGGAGTACCGCGAGAATTCGGCTGCTCGTCGAGACGAAAAGGAGAATCAGTTATGCCGCAGACGACCTGGGTTCTCCCTTTGTCGGGGCTGCCGTCTCTGCAGCTTCATCGGAGAACCTGAGAGGGCGCTAAGAGTTCACTAAGAAGCGGTCGAGCGCGCGGAGCTTCGAGCGGCGGCTGGGCGCGCTCCGCTGATCGAATTTCAGAGGGCTGTCCAAAGCGCCCTCCCTGTTGCGACGTCCTTGTATGAGGACCCCGACGAGAGAGAAAAAGATGACTGGCGATCTCGCAATGGACACACCGCCGACTGTGTCGCCCGAGGAGTGGGAGGCAGCCCGTCAGGAGCTGCTGCTGGAGGAGAAGAAGCTCACCCGCGCCCGCGATGCGCTGGCCGCAAAGCGCCGCCGGATGCCGTGGCTCGCCGTGGAGAAGGACTATCGTTTCGAGGGCCCTGACGGACCGGCGAGCCTCCTCGACCTGTTCGAAGAGCGCCGCCAGCTGATCGTCTACCGCTTCTTCTACGAGCCCGGCGTGGTGAACTGGCCGGAGGGCGGCTGCCCCGGCTGCTCCCTGGTCGCGGATCAGGTGGCCCATCCGGCGCACCTGAACGCCCGCGACACCACCCTGGCGTTCGTCTCGCGCGCCCCCCAGGCGGACATCCAGGGCCTCAAGAAGCGCATGGGCTGGGAGCCGATCCCCTGGTACACGATCAGCGATGCCTTCGACGTCGACTTCGGCGTCGACGAGTGGCACGGCACCAACACCTTCATCCGCGACGGCGACGGGATCTACCGCACCTACCTCGTCACCAGCCGGGGCGACGAGGCGATGGGGAGCACCTGGAACTACCTCGACATCACCGCGCTCGGGCGCCAGGAGGCGTGGGAGGACTCGCCGGAGGGCTACCCGCAGACGCCGCCGTACAAGTGGTGGCGGCTCCACGACGAGTACGGGTCGGAGGCCGGCGCGTGGGAACAGAGATCCGACGCGGCGCTGGCCCTGCGCGACAAGCAGGCGCATGGCTCCTCCGGGGGCGCGCCCTGATCGTCGACAACCCCGACGACTGGGTCGCGGAGCACATCCGCGAGTACGTCGCGACCGATGGCCGACGGGGCCACCGCCTCAGGGGCTGGAAGGCCGCAACGCTCCTACTCGTGACCCGGGGTCGAAGGTCGGGCAACCTCCGTAGGACGGCCCTGGCTTACGGCGACGATGACGGACGTCATGTTGTCGTCGCGTCCAACGGCGGCGCCGAGCGGCATCCCGGTTGGTACTTGAACCTCGTCCACGATCCGGCGGGTCAGGTGCAGGTCCGAGGCGACAGATTCGCGGCGAGGGCGCGCGACGCGACGGCCGCGAGAGACCGGCGCTGTGGAAGCTGACGACCTCGATCGGTTCCTCGCTCGACGACTTCCAGCGGAAGAGTGGACGCGAGATCCCCATCGTGATCCCGGAACGGATGCAGCGATCCGGCGCGGTTTGGACGTGCTTGCGCGTTACGACGAACGCCCGGTGAACGCCGGCGACTTCGGTGAGGTGGAAGCCACGCCGGCGCATCGGCGTGCGTCGGCATGGGCGGCGGTGAACAGGAACGTGACAGTGCCCTGCGGGAGCGCCACGTCTGCGTTCGGCTTGCCCTTCGAGACTGCCACGGCACAGTCCACGCTAGCGCCACGAATGGCGCTGTGACTGATACCAGGGCCACCCCTCGACTGCAGCGAGCCGGGCTATCGCGGTTCGCGTTGGCTGGTGCGGAGAAACGCTGAACCCGACGGCCGCTCGGCGTCGCCGACGGGCTCGTAGGTGAGGATGGAGATGCCGTCACCGATGGTCTGCGTGCCGACCAGGCGCAGTGGCTTCTTGTCGCTGGTCTCACCGAAGAGACGCTCGCCGGCCCCCAGAACGATCGGGAAGATCTTCAGCCGGAGCTCGTCTACGAGGTCGTGCTCGATCAGCGTGCGGGCGAGCTGGAAGCTGCCGGGGACGTTGATCTCCCCGTTCAGCTCCTGTTTCAGCCTGGAGACCTCCTTCAAGACGTCGCCCTTGAGGACCGTCGTGTTGTTCCAATCGGGATCTTCGAGGGTCGAGGACACGACGTACTTGGACAGGGCATTCAGCCTGTCCGCCAGCTGGCCAGTCCGCGATGGCCACCGCGCGGCGAACCACTCATAGCTCCGCCGACCCAGCAGCAGGGCCTCTGTGCCCAGCGCCTCGTCGAGCGTGACCTTGGCCAGTTCCGGGAGGGTCGCGATCCGACCGACCCAGCCTCCGCGGCTGAAGCCCTCGTCACCGGCCGGGTCTTGGATTACTCCGTCGAGCGATACGTTCTCGCTGATCACGATCTTTGCCATTTCGGTACTCCTTACCTGTCCAGAGACGCCCCGACAACCGCGGCGTCCAGGGTTTGCGTTTCCAGTCCTCGGGCGGCGCTCGGCGATGGCACGGTTACTTCGCCTCGGCGCGACGGGGCCTCGCGATCGGCATCTGAACGCCGTCGGCGACCCCGCGCCGGCGCGGCAGCGCCGCCCCGGCGAGCGCGCCGGCCAGCGAAAGCCCGGCGCATGCGACGACCGCGGGCGCGAAGCCATCGACGAAGGCTTGCGGCGAGGCGTAGCTGCCCGTTCCGGCGAACACCGCGACCATCACCGCTACGCCGAAAGCTCCGCCGAGCTGGCGTATCGTCGCGTACGTCCCCGACGCCTTACCGATGAACTGGGGCGCCACCGAGGTCAGCACCGCGCTTTGAGACGCGGGGATCGCCATCGCGATCCCGGCGCCGGAGATGATCTGGGGCGCGACCAGTTGCCAGTAGGCGAGGTCGGGGTCGGCGATCAGGGCGATCCAACTCATTGCTGCCGCGTTCAGCGATAAGCCCCCGACGATGAACGGTCGCTCGCCCACGCGGTTGATCAGCGCCCCCACGATCCGCGGGACCACGACGGTCGTCGCGCCCCACGGCATCAGCCCGAGACCCGCGGCGAGTGGCCTGTAGCCGAGCCCGCTTTGCAGGAACTGGGCCATGAAGAAGAGGGCACCGAGCGCGGAGCCCCAAATCATGAAGATCGCGGCGTTTCCGCCGGAGAACGCCGGTGATCGGAACAGGCGCATCGGCAGCATCGGCTCGGTGGCCCGGAGCTCCCAGATCACGAACAGGATCGTCAGCGGCGCGCCCACGATCAGTGCCGTGAGAACCTCCACACTCGTCCAGCCCGCCGAGTTCCCTCGCACCAGCCCCCATACAAGCCCGAACGCCGCGCTGGTGACGAGCGTGAGCCCGAGCAGGTCGAGCCGGGCTCTGGGGCCGAAGCTCTCGCGGGTGCGGGTAAGAGCGAGCGGAATCAACACAAGCGCGATCGGGACGTTCAGCCAGAAGATCCACGGCCACGCGACCCCCTCCACCACGGCGCCTCCGACGAGTGGTCCGAGCGGCACCGACAACCCGACGACGCTGGCAAAAATGCCGAGGGCCCGCGGCCTCAGCGGAGGCGGGAACGCCTCGGTCAGCAGGGCCAGCGCGAGCGGCATGATCAGCGCCGCACCGCCGCCCTGGACCGCGCGGGCGGCGATCAGCGCACCGGCCTCGGGGGCCACGGCGCACGCGGCCGAGGCGGCGGCGAACAGCCCCAATCCCGCGACGAACATCCGCCGGCGCCCGAAGCGATCGCCGAGCGCCACGGCGCTCATCATGAGCACCGCGAACGACAGCACGTACGCGTTCACCGTCCACTCGAGCTCTTCCAGCGACGCTCCGAGTTCGACGCGGATCGTGCTCAGGGCGGTGGAGACCACCAGCGCGTCCAGCCCGATCACGAGGGCCGCGACCCCTGCGACCGCCAGGGTCCAGCGCCGAGTCCGCTCTTCGGCGCTGCTCATCTCGCGGCACCAGTCGCGGGGACCGGCCCGAGCCGCTCGTGCGGCGCCTTCCGCGGCCGGCCGGGGAGCAGGAGCGCGGGGGCGAGGCCGATCCCGGCCAGCACAACGAGGGCCAGGAAGGCTGACTGGAAGCCCTCGTTCAGCGCAGGGAGCTGATTCGCGCCTTCGTTCGCCGCCAGGAAATCCGCCGAGCGGGAGACGGCAACCGTCGTGACGATCGCGACGCCGAGCGCGCCGCCGATCTGCAATGCAGTGTTGCTGAGGCCCGAGGCGAGCCCAGACTCGTCCTCGGCCGCGCCCGCGAGCGCCGCGACCGTGGCGGTCACGAAGGCGAGGCCGATCCCGGGACCGGCGACGAGCAATCCGAAGAAGATGTCTCCGAAGTAGCTGCCG
>JBKPME010000044.1:0-30269 GCA_046731915.1 Actinomycetota bacterium | reverse complement strand
GGGCAAGGCCGAGCCTATCCGGTAACGCATCCAGCACGGCGGCCAGGTGGCGGGCGGTTCCTGAGCCGAGGTCGAGCACGGCCCCGGCGGCCGCAGCGCTCGCCTCGCGGGAGGCCTGTGCTGCCTCGTCGGCGAGCGCGTCGTCGAGTCGACGGTAGTGCCCGGAATCGAGGAACTCCGCACGCGCCGCGACCATCTCGGGCGTGTCGCCCCTACCGGGCACGAGGTTGACGTAGCCCTGCCGCGCCACGTCGAAGGAGTGCCCGCCTCGACAGCGCACGACGCCGCGGGCGCGATCGAAGGCGGCGCTGCAGACCGGGCACCGCAACAGGTCGACGACGTCCTCTAGCAACGGCTCTCAGTCTGCCGTAGCTTGAGCGCTGCGATGAGCCAGATTGTCTTCGACGAGAAGATGGTGGCCCAGCTCGAGGCGATCTACGCGACGCGCGACGTCATGCGCCGCCGCCGGCTCGTGCGCGAGGCTCTCGGGGCCAAGGCCGGGGAGCGGATCGTGGACGTCGGATGCGGGCCGGGCTTCTACGTCGGCGAGATCGCCGAACAGGTCGGCGACGCGGGCTCGGTCGCCGGCGTGGATCAAAGCACGGCGATGCTCGACGTCGCGGCGCGTCGTACCGGCGCCCGCTCGAACGTGGCCTTCCACCAGGGCGACGCAGGAGCCCTGCCCCTACCCGACGCGAAGTTTGACGCTGGACTCAGTGTCCAGGTCCTCGAATACGTGGAGGACGTGACGGGTGCTCTGCGCGAACTGCGCCGCGTCCTGACTCCGGGCGGCCGTGTGGTCGCCTGGGACGTGGACTGGGGAACCGTCTCGTGGCACTCCGACGACCCCGCTCGGATGAAGCGCGTGCTGGAAGCGTGGGACGGCCACCTGACGCATGCATCGCTCCCTCGTACGCTCGCGCCGCGAATGCGCGAAGCAGGTCTCGAGGACGTGCGGGCGGAGGGCCACACCTTCGCGACGATCGAGGGCGACCCGGAGAGCTACGGCGTCGCAGCGATTGCGGTCGTGGAGAAGTACGTCGCCGGCCGCGACGAGATCGGCCCGGACGAGGCTGCCGCGTGGGCCGCGGAGCAACGGGAGCTCGGCGAGCGCGGAGAGTTCTACTTCGCCTGCGTGCAGTTCTGCTTCACCGCGCGCTGTCCGGCGTAGCGAACCGCCTATCGTCGGGCGATGGAGATTCTTCGCTTCGACGAGCTGCGCAACGCCAACAACTCACCCGAGTTCGAGGGCGCCGATCACGGCGGCGCGGACGTGTCCTTCTTCCTCGTGGACGCGGCACCCGGCCGCGGTCCCTCGCTGCACAAGCACGAGTACGCCGAGGTTTTCATCGTGCTGGAGGGGCAGGCCACCTTCCGCGGCGCCGATGGAGAGCGCGACGTGTCAGCCGGTCACGTCGTGGTCGTTCCGCCGGGCGAGCCGCACGGCTTCACGGCCTCAGGTGATGGATCGCGCCAGGTGAACATCCACGCCAGCCCTCGCTTCGTCACCGAGTGGCTGGAGGAGGCGCACGGCTAGCGGCCGCGCCAGACAGGCTTGCGCTTCTCCGTGAAGGCCTTCACGCCCTCGCGGAAGTCCTCTGACGCGAAGCAGGACTCGCGCAGCTCGACCAGCTCGCGCTCGAGGTCCTCGGGCAGCCGTAGGCGGCGGAGCTCGCGGATCATCCGCTTGTTGCCGGCGAGCGAGATCGGCGCGTTCGAGGCGATCTCGGCCGCCAGGTCGAGCACACGCTCGTCCAGCTCGTCCGGCTCAACGACACGATTTACGAGGCCCATCTCGCGCGCGCGCTCCGCGTCCACGGTGCGGCCCAAGAAGAACAGCTCGGCTGTGTTCGCCGGGCCGCACACTTCGATGAACTTGGCCAGTCCGGTGTGCGAGTAGATCAGCCCGAGCTTCGCCGGAGGCATCCCCAGCTTCACGCCGCTCGCCGCCACTCGGATGTCCGCGGTGAGCGCGAGCTCGAGCCCGCCGCCGATCGCGTGCCCGTTGACCTCGGCGATGACGGGATAGCGGTAGGCCTCCAGCGCCTCCAGCGCGTCGTGGAACGGATGGGCGACGAGCTTCTCGGCGCTCTCCTCGAACCCCTGCTCGCTCAGGTTGCCGATGTCGTAGCCGGCCGAGAAGGCATCACCGGAGCCGCGGATCACGACACAGCGGGCGTCGAGGGTGCGCGCGTGCCCGGCGAGGGCGTCGAGGATCTCGTGGTCGAGTGCGCCGCGCCGCTCGGGGTTCGAGATGGTGAGCCGGGCGACGCCCGCGGCCGGCTCGTCGAGCTGGAGCTTCTCGCTCACTCCAGGACGACGAGCGTGTCACCCTCGGAGACCGACTGTCCTTCCTCGCAGACGATCTCCTTAATCGTGCCGTCGTCCTCCGCCTCCACCGGCATCTCCATCTTCATGGACTCGAGAATGACGACCGTGTCGCCCTCCTGGATCTTCTGACCGACCTCACACTCGATCTTCCAGACGGTCCCTGTGATGTGCGCTTCCACGTCGGGCATGGGCCGGGAATCTACCTGCGGGATAGGCTGCCGACCTCTTGATCCTCGCGATCGACCAGGGCACCACGGGCACGACGTGCATCGTGTTCGACGAGCGCGGCCACCCGGTCGGGCGCGCATACCGCGAGTTCCAGCAGTACTTCCCCCGTCCCGGTTGGGTCGAGCACGATGCCGCCGAGATCTGGGAGGTGACGCGAGCCGTCGCCCGCGAGGCGCTCGACTCGGCAGGCGCGAAGGGCGGCGTCGCCGGGATCGGGATAACCAATCAGCGCGAGACGGTCGTCGCCTGGGACCGCGAGTCCGGCGAGCCGCTCCACCGCGCGATCGTCTGGCAGGACCGGCGCACGGCGCGTCGCTGCGACGAGCTGCGGGAGGCGGGCCACGAGGAGCTCGTGCGCGAGCGCACCGGTCTCGTGCTCGACCCGTACTTCTCCGGCACGAAGATCGAATGGCTGATCCGCGAGGGCGACGTGCCGCGCGACGCCGCCTTCGGCACGATCGACTCGTGGCTGGTCTTCAAGCTAACGGGCGAGCACGCCGGCGATTTCTCGAACGCGTCGCGCACGCTGCTGTTCGACATCCGGAAGCGGCAGTGGGATTCGGAGCTGTGCGATCTGCTCGGCGTCGACCCCGGCTCGCTGCCGGAGGCGCGCCCGAGCGCGCACCTCTACGGCGACACCCGCGAGTTCGGAGGCCGGGTCCCGGTCGCCGGCATCGCGGGCGACCAGCAGGCCGCGTTGTACGGCCAGGCCTGCCACCAGCCGGGACTCGGCAAGAACACCTACGGCACCGGTAGCTTCGTGCTGCAGAACGCAGGGGAGGGCATGCCCGAGTCGGCCGAGGGCCTTCTGACCACGGTGGCCTGGGGCGTCGGCGGGCGCGTGGACTACGCGCTGGAAGCGGCGATCTTCGTGACCGGCGCCGCGCTGCAGTGGCTCCGCGACCAGCTCGGGATCATCCGGACCGCCGACGAGACCGAGGAGCTGGCGCGCTCGCTCGACTCGAACGACGGCGTCTACCTCGTGCCCGCCTTCACCGGGCTCGGCTCGCCGCACTGGGACCCGTACGCGCGCGGGACGCTCGTCGGCCTCACGCGCGGCGCGGGACGGGCGCACCTCGCCCGCGCCGCGCTCGAGGCGATGGCCTACCAGACGGTCGACGCCGTGCGCGCGATGGAGAAGGCGTCCGGAGTCGAGCTCGAGGAGCTGAAGGCCGACGGCGGCGCGGTCGTGAACGCCTGGCTCATGAAGTTCCAGGCCGACGTGCTGGGCGTGCCGGTCGTGGTGCCCGAGGTCTCGGAGACCACCGCGCTCGGCGCGGCGTACCTCGCCGGCGTTGCCACCGGAACCTGGAGCGAGGAGGACGTCCGGACGATGTGGCGCCAGGCGGCGCGCTACGAGCCGTCGATGTCGGACGACCAGCGCGAGTCGCTCCTCGCCGGCTGGGCGCGGGCGCTCGAGCGGGCGCGGAGTAACGAAGCGGATCGTGCCGGGTAGGAGTGCGCAGGTGAAGCCGCAGGTCTACAAGGATTCGCGCCCGGCGGAGTACTTCGACAGATTCCACGAGCGCCAGCGCAGCAAGCGCCCGAACTGGGTCTACGAACTGGTGCGCCTGCTGCTCACGCCCTACCTGCTGATCTTCTACAGAGCTCGCTGCATCGACTCACACAACATCCCCGCCGACGGCCCGGTGATCGTCGCGCCGAACCACTTCTCCTTCCTGGATCACTTCTTCGTCGCGGTCTTCCTGCGCCGGAAGGTGCAGTTCATGGCGAAGTCGCAGCTGTTCAAGCCGCCGATGGAGGTCATCTACCACAACGGCGGCGTGTTCCCGGTGCGGCGCGGGCACAACGACCAGGAGGCGTTCAAGACGGCGCACACCATCCTCGGCCGCGGCGACCTAATCGTCATGTACGCCGAGGCGGGCCGCTCGCGCAGCGGCGAGCTCGGAAAGCCGCGCCACGGGATCGGCCGGCTGGCGCTCGAGTCCGGCGCGCCGGTCGTGCCCACCGCGATCGCCGGCACCGAGCGCGCGCGCAACTGGAAGCGCCTCCAGTTCCCGAAGGTGACCGTGCAATTCGGCGAGCCGCTCCGCTTCGAGCAGGTGGCCGAGCCGACGAAGGAGCAGGCGCAGGCCGCCTCCGAGATCGTCTTCGACAGCGTCCGCGAGATGCACGGGCGGCTGGTCGGCGAGGGACGGAAGAGCGCGGTGCGCGCGGCGCGGGACGCGCGGCGGCGGGCGGCAGCTGCCTGATCCTTCTGGCGCAGCGGCGCCGCGAGCGAACGACAGCATCGAGGGGGAGGCACCGTCCTGCCTGAGGCCGCGTATAGCGGCCCTAAGCAGGACGGTTCGCGAAGACCACCTCCTCCACCGCTGTAGTTCAGCAAGCGGTGCCTGACAGTCTGAGGGCGCGATGCTCCGTCTCGCCCTGATCGTCCTCGTGCTCGCCGTCGCCGGCGCGGGTTGGTTCCTGCTGCTCCGCGGCGGCGATGACCCGCCCAGCTACAGCCCGCTGAACCTCGACGACGACCCGTGGGCCTACCAGCCCGACCGCGAGCGCGAGTTCGAGGCCCGCGCGGCGGCGGGTCACAGCCATGTGGTCTACGTGAAGAGCCCGGGCGGGATCGTCGCCACCGCCCGACGGGTGGAGCGCTGGCGCCCGCAGGTCGAGGCGGTGGCGGACGGGAAGGCGTGGACCCGGACCTAATCGAGGGCATGGTCCTGCTCGAAGCGCGGGGCGCCCCGACGCCCGCGCGAGCGAGGATCTCGAGGGCGCCGCCGGCCTGACGCAGATCCTCGCCCAGACCGGCACAGGCCTACTCGGCATGCGAGTGGACGTCGCTCGCAGCGAGCGGCTCACGCGCAAGCTCGCACTCGCCCGCGGCCCGCGCGAGGCGGCGCGGATCCGAGCCCAGCGGGCGCGCGTAGACGAGCGCTTCGAACCCCGAGAAGGCGCTCGCGGCGACCGGCCGCTACCTGAAGCTGGCGATGGACGAATTCGGGCGCGAGGACCTGGCCGTCGTGTCGTACCACATGGGCATCGGCAACCTCCAGCAGGTGCTCCGCGCGTACGGAGACGACGACGCGAGCTACACGCAGCTCTACTTCGACGCCTCGCCCGATCGCGAGCCGCGCGCCTACCGCCTGCTCGCCGGTCTCGGCGACGACTCGAAGACCTACTACTGGCGCGTGCTCGCCTCGCGGGAGATCATGCGGGCTCTACCGCGGCGATCACCCGAAGCTCGGGCGGCTGGCGACGCTTCAGTCCGGCGCGCAATCGGGCGAGTTGGTGCTCCACCCGCCCGATCGGACCGAGCGCTACGAGACGCAGGAGGACATCGCCAACGCACTCGCCGACGGCGAGCTCCGACCCGTCGGGCGCGGTGGCCTGCGTCCCGAGGCGTTCGCACTCCTCGCGTACATCCGCCAAGGCGCGCGCAACGTGTCGGGCGTCGAGGCGCCGCTCAGCGTGACGAGGACGGTGCGCCCGGACGGCGGCATCCACGCGACGGGCTACTCATTCGACATCAGCCGCGACTACGCGAACGGCCGCCACGCCGAGGCCTTCCAGTTCATGCCCGACCGGCTCCAGGCGCTCAACCTGATTGCCTGGACGCGCCACCTCGCCACGATCCACATCGCAGCATCGCGCGAGGGCCGCCGCCTGATGGACGTGACGGGCGACTAGTAGAACGCCTTCAGCCGCTGCCAGGCCTCCCAGTCGTGCCCGGGGATGATCACGGCGTCGGGTGTCTCCTTCCGGTAGAGCCTGATCTCGCGCAGTGAGCGGCGGAACAGGTGCTCGTCGGCCAGCATGTGGGGAAGGTGGTCGTCGTCGAGGGTGCGGTGCATGAAGATCGCATCGCCGGCCACGAGCACCTCGCCGCTCTCCGTCTGGAGCACGACGGACATGTGGCCCGTCGTATGGCCGGGGGTGAAGACGACGCGCACGCTGCCGTCGCCGAACACGTCGAAGGCCCGCCCGAAGCCCGCGAACGAGTTGGCCGCGTCCGAGTCGAAGTCGACCAGCCGGTAGTCGAAGCCGTGGTCGAACTGGCGCTTCACGTAGCCGTCGCGCTGGCCGCCCTCGGCGGCCGCCTCCCACTCGGCCTTCGAGACCAGGAAGGTGGCCGCGGGGTAGTCGACGATCGCGCTCGCGTGATCGGGGTGCAAGTGCGTCATGACGACGGTCCGAACGGTTGAGGGCTCGATGCCGCGCTCGCGCAGCTGCGCCGCGGCCGACTGCTCCGGCCTCATGTCGATATCGCGGTAGATCACCGTGCCAAACACGCCGAGGTTCGAGCGCGGCTTAACCGCGACGGAGGCGTGGAAACCGGTGTCGATCAGCGCCCGTCCGGCGCTCGAGTGCTCGACCAGGAAGCACTGGACGGGCGCGGTCACCCATTGGTCCTTGGGCACGCCGATACCGAACGCCTTGCGCCACGCCATCCGCCCGTCCTCGCGGAGGAACCAGGCGATCGGGCCGCGAATGGTCGCCGTCAGGAGCGGGGTGAGCTTGACGTTCGCGCCGCGGCGGCCACCTGAGAGCGGCAGCTCGGCCGGGCGTGGCTCGGCGGCGGTTGCCATGGGCGCGAACCCTACCCGCGCGGCCGCGGCGCTAGCCCTCGAGCTCCTCCCAAAACGCGATTGCCGCGCGCTCGAAGCGAATGCCCATCTCGAGCGCCTGCCGCGGGCCCTCGGGCACATCGTCGGGCATAGAGTCGCGGATCCGCTCGTATTCGGCTAGCCGTGCGCGGTTCGCCGGAATCTGGACGGCGGCCAGCGCCTTCGGATCCGCGCCGAAGAACAGCTTGAGCAGCGCCGGCTCACGCAGCTCCGCGACCGCGCTCGTGGGCTCGGTCCGCCACTCGTCGAGGGCGCGGCGGCCCTTGTCCGTGAGCGCGTACAGCTTCCGGCGACGACCTGTCTCCTCGCGCTTCTCCGTCAAGTAGCCCGCCTCCGCCAGGCGTTCGGGCTCGGTGTAGAGCTGCGCGTGCTGGAGGGTCCAGAAGTACCCGATCGAGCGGGCCACGAGCTGCTTGAGCGCGTACGGCGTCGACTCGCCGGACAGCTCGAGCAGCCCAAGCACGATGTAGGAGGTGGGTGTGAGCCTTATCACTTGCACTGAGTCCATCCTAGACGGTATATTCTGGACCATGGCGACGACGGAAGCATCTGCAAGCACGGATTACCGGCTCGGCTTCAGGAGCCAGGACGAGGAGACCAAGGTCGACCGGGTCCCGGTCAGCGGCGACGTGCCGGCCTGGCTCACGGGCGCGCTCGTGCGCGTGACGCCGGCGCTGCTCGAGGTCGGCGGCCGCCGGATGGCCCACTGGTTCGACGGCGTGGCGATGCTGAATCGCTTCGGCTTCGCCGACGGCAGGGTCAGCTACGCGAGCCGCTTCATCGAGAGCCGTGCTTACCAGGACGCGAAGGAGGGCGAGTGGCGCCACGGCGGCTTCGCCACGGATCCCTGCCGCTCGATCTTCAAACGCGTGCAGCAGGTCTTCTCGCCGGACGTCACGGACAACCCCAACGTGAACCTTGCGCGGATCGGCGAGCGCTACATAGCGATGACCGAGACGCCGATGCCGGTGGAGTTCGATCCTGAGACGCTCGACACGATCGGCCACCTCGACTACGCCGACAAGCTGAAGGCGCACGTCACGACCGCGCACCCGCATCACGACACCGGTCGCGACGAGCTCGTGAACTACGTGGCGCGCTTCTCGCGCGTGAGCGAGTACGTCCTCTACGGGATGCCGGCCGCCAGCACGAAGCGGCGAGTGATCGCGCGCATGCCGGTGAAAGAGCCGGCCTACATGCACGCCTTCGGGATGAGCGAGCGCTACCTGATCCTGGCCGAGTATCCGCTGCGCGTGAACCCGCTGAAGCTCGCATTCTCGGGGCGCCCTTTCATCGAGAACTACAAGTGGCGGCCGGACGAGCCGACTCGCTTCCAGGTCTTCGATCGCGCCAGCGGCGAGCTGCGCGGGAGCTACGAGACCGACGCCTTCTTCTGCTTCCACCACGTGAACGCGTTCGAGCGCGGCGACGAGCTTGTGATCGACCTGTGCGCCTACGCCGATCCGACCGTGATCGACTCGCTCTACCTCGACGAGACCGGTCCACGCGACGCGATCCCGCCCACCGAGCTACGGCGCTACACGATCGACCTCGCCGGCGGGTCCGTGCGTTCCGAGCCGCTCACCGAGGGGACGGTGGAGCTCCCGCGGATCGACTACGCACATAGCAACACCCGCGACTACGCCTACGCATACTTCACCGGTGGCGACACCGGCTGGATCGACAGGCTCGTCAAGGTCGACGTGCGCGACGGGACGCGCCGTGAGTGGCGCGACGACGGCTGCTACCCCGGCGAGCCGATCTTCGTGCGCGAGCCTGGAACCGAGGCCGAGGACGCCGGCGTCGTGCTGTCGGTAGTGCTCGACGTAAACGGCGGCCGCTCGTTCCTGCTGGTGCTCGACGCGGGCTCGTTCGAGGAGATCGCGCGCGCCGAGGCGCCGCACCACATTCCGTTCGGCTTCCACGGGCAGTACTTCCGATGAACGAGCTGCGCGTGTCAGACGCCGAGCGCGACCGCGTGGCAGAACGCCTCCGTGTCGCCGCGGGCGAGGGCCGCCTCGGCGCCGACGAGCTGGAGGACCGGCTGGAGCGGGCGTTCGCGGCGCGTACCGAGGCGGAGCTCGGGCCGTTGACGGCGGACCTGCCGAGCCCGGCGCAGCGGCCGCCGCGGCGACGGGTGCGACCGGACTTCGGCGCCTACGTCGCGGTGTCGGTGATGCTGGTGGCGATCTGGGCGCTGACCGGGATGGGCTACTTCTGGCCGATCTGGCCGATCCTCGGCTGGGGGATCTCTTTCGTGGGCCCGGGTAGTCTGCGCGGCGCGTGCCGTCGAAGATCTTCCAACCAGGGCTCCTCGACGGGCAGGTGGCCATCGTCAGTGGCGGTGGGTCGGGGCTCGGGCGAGCCACTGCGCTAGAGCTGGCCGCGCTCGGCGCCCGGGTCTTGGTGTGCGGGCGACGGCAGGAGCCGCTCGATGAGACGGCTGCTCTTGCCGACGGCGACCGGGTCGAGGCCCACAGCTGCGACATCCGCGAGGACGACCAGGTGGCGTCGGTCGTCGATTCGGTGATGGAGCGACACGGCCGGATCGACCTGTTGGTGAACAACGCCGGCGGCCAGTACATGTCGCCCGCCGAAGACATCACGCCGAAGGGCTTCCGCACGGTGATCCGGCTGAACGTGGAGGGGACGTGGCTCATGACCCACGCCGTCGCCACGCAGGCGATGATCCCGGAGGCGCGCGGCGGCAAGATAGTGAACGTGACGCTGTCGCCACACCACGGTCTCCCGGGGATGGCGCACTCGTCGGCCGCGCGGGCGGCGGTCGAGAACCTCACGCGTGTGCTGTCGATCGAGTGGGCGCGCTTCGGCATCCGGTTGGTGGCGCTCGCCGCGGGCCAGTTCGCCACCGAGACGCTGCGCACGAAGTACCCGAAGCCCGTGGTGGAGGGCGTTGCCGGCACCGTGCCGTTGGGTCGGCTCGGCGCGGAGGAGGAGTTCGCCTGGCTCGTGGCCTACCTGGCCTCGCCGGCGGGCGACTTCGTCTCCGGGTCGGTGCTCACCATCGACGGCGCGCGCGACAACTGGTTCGGCGCCTGGCCGCCCGCCGGGCTCACCGGCGAGGGCGGGAAGCCGCTGGCGGAGGAGCGGAGGCCGAAGCAGTGACACAGCCGCCCAAGTTGCGAACCGAGCGCCTGCTGATGCGCGCGCCGCGCTACGAGGACTACGAGCGCTGGGTGGAGATCCTGCGCGACCCCGGCGTGGGCGCCGGGCTCGGAAAGCCAGACGGCCTCACCCCTCACGACGCGTGGATCGACCTGTCGGTGCTGACCGGCCACTGGGCGCTCCGGGGCTTCGGGCACTGGGTGCTCGAAGAGCTCGACGGCGGCGCCGTGGTCGGCCGTACCGGTCTCTACTACCCGCCGGACTGGCCGGGACTGGAGGTCGGATGGACGGTAGCCCGCGAGCACTGGGGCATGGGCTACGCCGCGGAGGCCGGCCGCAGGGCATGCGCGTGGGCGCACGAGCAACTCGACTTCCGGCACATCCATAGCCTGATCCATCCGGACAACGCTCAGTCGATTCGGGTCGCGGAGAAGCTTGGGGAGAAGCTCGAGGGCCGGCACAGCACGCGCGGCTTCGAGCTGCTCGTGTACGGCGCGGACCTGCCGCTTGATTCGCCGCTCTGAGGCGCGGGTACACCGGGACATGAGCATGAACGAGGAAGACCGCGAGCGGACCAGCATGGACTCCGACCTCGACACGCCCGAGGACCCGCTGCTGCGCCGCGAGGAAGCCGCGGCAGCGGATGAGGCCGGCAGGATCGGCGGTCCACCTCCCGACTACGAGGACGAGGAGGACCGCTCGGCGAGCGAGGCGGAGCGCCCGCTGATCGAGGGGGGCGAGGGTGTCGAGGAGGGCTTCGAGGTCGCCGAGGACGATCTCGAGGAGGCCGCGAGCCACGAGGAGAACCGCTACGACCCGGCAATTCACGATTTTGGTGACGAGGAGAGCGCCGGCGACGCCGACGCGGTCACCGGCGAGCCGGACGAGATCGACGTGACCGAGACGGTCCGAGACCCGGAGTCCGGCACCGACGACGACCCCGGCGAGGGCCCGGGAATCTCACACGACCGCTGAGCCTCGTCCGCTCCGCGCCGGCCCAAACGACGCGCACTGACGTTGAAGAGGGGTCCTATCCGTCTTAGCCGCGTTATCGCGGCTGATCCGTCAAGGCCCCCATTCGTTGCCCGTCGTTCGTAACGGGACTAGCGCTCGAACAGGGTCGACAGCACCACTTCCGTAACGGTCCGTGAGATCCCGTCGGTCGCGCGGATTCGCTCCAGGCACAACTCCAGGTCCTGGGTGCCCTCCGCCATCACGTGCAGGAGGGCGCTCGCCTCGCCGGCGACCGTATGGGCGGACACCACGCCCGGCTCGCCCTCCACCGCTCGCTTGATCGAGTCGGCCGGCATCCGGCCCTCGCAGTAGAGGTCCACGAACGCCTCGGCCTGCCAGCCGAACGCGCGCGAGTTGACCATCGCGGTGTAGCCGCGTATCACCCCGTCGGCCTCGAGCCTGTCAACCCGCCGCTTCACGGCGGGAGCTGTCAGCCCGACGTGCGAGCCGATGTCCTTGAACGATCGGCGTGCGTTTTCACGCAGCAGCGCAACGATTCTTCGGTCGACCGCGTCCATATGACCACGAAGTGTCTCATGCACGCAATAAATCCGCATTGAATGCTGCCGTTGAGTAGGGAATCATTACGTGATGGCGACAGAACAGGTGATTTCCGGGCCGGCTCCGGGCGCGATCGAGGTGCCCGCCGAGCAGAACGACGGCATGCCGATCCACGGCATCGACCACGTGGAGCTCTACGTGGGCAATGCGGCGCAGGCAGCCTTCTACTTCGTGCACGCGTTCGGCTTCACCGAGACCGCCTACGCGGGCCTCGAGACCGGGCGCCGCGACCGCGTCTCGCACGTCCTCGAGCATGGGCGCGTACGGCTCGTCTTCACCGGCACGCTCATGGGCGGCGACGACATCGCCACTCACCACGTCCATCACGGCGACGGCGTCCACAAGATCGCGCTTAGCGTCCCCGACGCCGAGGCCGCCTACGAGCACGCCGTGAGCCACGGCGCCCGCGGCATCCTGACCCCGCACTGGGTCGAGGACGACCACGGACGCGTTCAGCTCTCCTCGATCGCCACCTACGGCGACACCCAGCACCTGTTCGTCGCACGCGAGGGCTACAAGGGCGCCTTCCTGCCCGGCTACGAGCGGCGCGCCGAGCGGGAGAAGAACCCCGCCGACAGCGGCCTGTTCGCCATCGACCACATCGTCGGCAACGTCGAGCTCGGCCACATGGAGGAGTGGGTGCACTACTACGAGCGCGTCTTCGGCATGACCGAGATGATCCACTTCTCCGACGAGGCGATCTCGACCGAGTACTCCGCGCTGATGTCGAAGGTCGTGACCGACGGCACCGGACGCATCAAGTTCCCGATCAACGAGCCCGCCCAGGGCAAGCGCAAGTCGCAGATCGAGGAGTACATCGAGTACTACCGCGGTGCGGGCGCCCAGCACATCGCGCTGGCCACGCGGGACGTCGTCGGCTGCGTGTCGCAGCTGCGCGAGGCCGGCGTGGACTTCCTCACGATCCCGGACGACTACTACGACGAGGTGCCCGAGCGCATCGGCGAGATCGAGGAGGATTTGGCCGACCTCCGCCGCCTAGGCATCCTGGTGGACCGCGACGACGAGGGGTACCTGCTGCAGATCTTCACCAAGCCGCTTGGCGACAGGCCTACGATCTTCTTCGAGATCATCGAGCGCCACGGCTCGCGCGGCTTCGGCGAGGGCAACTTCAAGGCCCTCTTCCAGGCGATCGAGCGCGAGCAGGAGCGGAGAGGAAACCTCTGATGCGTTACGCCAGCCTCGGCAAGGTCCCCGCCAAGCGACACGTCCAGGTCCGGTCCGACGGCGACGGCTCGCCGCTCCTGGTCGAGGAGGTCATGGGCTACGAGGGCTTCTCGGGCAACGAGACGATCCTGCTGCACCTCCAGTCGCCCTGCCGGCTCGACACGGTCGGCGACTTCCGGCCAATCGAGCGTGAGGAGTGGGTGCCCGACGCGCACGTGCACCGCCTCGCCGACGTGAACGGCGTCGAGGCGAGCGGCGACCCCGTCTCCGGCCGCCGCCTCCTGATGTGGAACAACGACATCGAGGTCGCCGTCTGCAAGCCGACCGAGCCGCTCGACGGCTTCTACCGGAACGGCGAGGGCGACGAAGTCCTCTTCGTGCACCGCGGCAGCGGCGTGCTGCGCACAGTCTTCGGTCGCGTACCGTTCCGCGAGCGCGACTACATCGTCATCCCGCGCGGGACCACCCACACGTTCGAGTTACCCGAGGGCGAGGAGCAGTTCTGGGTCTGCTTCCACACCCCCGGCGAGATCGAGACGCCCAACCGCTACCGCAACCGCTACGGCCAGCTGCTCGAGCACTCGCCCTTCTCGCAGCGCGACTTCCACCCCCCGGAGGAGCTCGAGACGCTCGACGAGAGCGGCGAGTTCCCGGTCAGGGTCCGCGTGCGCGACGGCTACCAGGACTACCTGCTCGACAGGCACCCCTTCGACGTGGTCGGCTGGGACGGCTACGTCTGGCCGTACACCTTCAATGCCGACGACTTCGAGCCGCGCGCCGGCCGCTTCCACCTGCCGCCGCCGTCGCACCAGACCTTCCAGGGCCCAAACTTCGTGATCTGCACGTTCGCGCCGCGGATGCTCGACTGGGACCCCGACGCTGTGACGCTGCCATACCACCACTCGAACATCCAGTCCGAGGAGGTCATGTTCTACGCGGCCGGCGACTACGCGGCACGCAAGGGCGTCGACGTCGGCTTCATCACCCTGCACCCGTCGGGCCTGCCGCACGGGCCCCAGCCGGGCGCGGTCGAGAAGGCGCTCGGCAAGAAGTCCACCGACGAGCTCGCGGTCATGTGGGACACCTTCCGGCCGCTCCGACTATCCACGCTCTGGCAGGGCGTGGACCGGCCGGAGTACGCCTACAGCTGGAACCCGGACAAGGCGGGAGCGGACGCCGGGGCCGCAACGGCCACGGCGCACTAGAAGCTAGAAGTACATCCCGCCGAACTGGCCGCCGGTCACGTTCAGCACCTGGCCGTGCACGTAGTCGGACCACGGCGAGCAGAGGAAGAAGACCGGCCCGGCCGCCTCCTCGGGTGACGCCGGACGCCCGATCGGGATGATCATCGCCGCCATCGCTCGCATCTGCTCAGGGATGCCGAGCTGGATCTCCTCGCCGTCCTTCGTCATCACGTTGCCGGACTCCTTCGCGGCGGTGAGGCGCGTCTCGACGAACCCGAACGCCACGGCGTTCACGTTGATCTTGAACTGACCCCATTCCTTGGCGAGTGTCTTCGTGAGCCCCACGACGCCTGCCTTGCCGGCGCTGTAGTTCACCTGGCCCGCGTTGCCCATCGTGCCGGAGATCGAGCTGACGTTTACGACCTTCCGGAACACCTCTCGGCCCTCCTCCTTCTCCTGCTTCGCCGGCTCGCGCAGGTGCGGCGCGGCGGCGCGCAGGATGCGGAAGGGGACGATGGTGTGGATGTCCAGCATCGCCTGGAACTGGTCGTCGGTCATCTTGTGGGCGACGCCGTCGCGCGTGTAGCCCGCGTTGTTGACGATGATGTCGATCTGGCCGAACTCGTCGACGGCCTTCTGGATCAGCTGATCCGGTACGCCCTCCTTGGTGAGGTCGCCGCCGAAGACGGTCGTCTCGCCCGAGATCGCCGACGCCGCCTGCTCGGCGACGTCCGCGTCGAGGTCGTTGATGAGCACGCGCGCTCCCTGCTCTGCGAGCAGCTCGGCGGTCGCGCGACCGATCCCCCGCGCCGACCCGGTGACGATCGCCGCCTTTCCGTCCAGAACTCCCATTGGTTCTCCTTAGCTGGGTGAGCGCCGGGCATCATAGGTACATGGCGCTCCACGCAATCCGGTACGGCATCCCGGTCGTGCTGTTCGTTGCGGGCACGATCGTGATGGCGACCGCAGGCGGCGTCGGCCTCGCTGCGGGCGCGCTCTTCTTCAGTGCCGCGACCGCCGTGCTGCTCCTGAACGTCCTTCACCGGATCGGCGTGGAGGGCGACAAGGAGCGCGACGCCGAGCAGGAAGCACGCGACTTCTTCGACAAGCACGGCTACTGGCCAGACGAGTCGCCGAGCGCGGCGCGCGGCCGCCGGCGGGCCTAGACCCCGAGCTGTTTCGCGAGGATCTCCTTCATCACCTCATCGGTGCCGCCGCCGATCGGGCCGAGGCGGGTGTCGCGCATGGCGCGGCCGATCTCGAGGTCGCCGTCCAGGATCCGGAAGGCCGTCTCCGCGACGTCGAAGGCCGCTCGCTGTGACAGGAGCTTGGCCTCCGTTACCTCGCGCAGCGCGTTCTGTTCGTCGTTGAAGAGACGGAGGGCGTGGTAGGTGAGGCAGCGGGAAGCCTCGTGCTTCACCGCCATCTCCGCGACCGCGTGTCGCCAGCGCTTGCCGGGCTGGGCGGCGAGCACGCGTTCGCGGACGACCTCCATCGACGCCAGCGCCCCGAGCGCCATGATCAGGCGCTCCCACTGGAAGTTGGCCATGATCAGGTAGAAGCCGCGGTTCTCCTCGCCGAGGAGGTTCTCCTCCGGGACGAACACGTCCGAGAACGCCAGCTCGCCGGTGTCGGAGGCCAGCCAGCCGAGCTTCTCCAGCTTCTTCGAGGTCTCGAAGCCGTCCATCTCGCGCTCGAGGATCAGGAACGAGATCCCGTGATGGCCGCCCTCTTCGGTCGTCTTGACGGCGGTGACGACGAAATCGGCGCGCACGCCGTTCGTGATGAACGTCTTGGAGCCGTTGACGACGTAGCCGCCGTCAGCCCTGCGGGCGAAGGTCCGGATCCCGGCGACGTCTGACCCGGCGCCAGGCTCGGTGATGCCGAGCGCCGCGATCCGCTCGCCGCGGATCGCCGGCGCGAGGAAGCGCTCCTTCTGCTCGGCGGTGCCGAACTTCCAGATCGGCGGGGTGGCGATCCCGATGTGCGCGCCTATCCCGGCCGAGAGGCCGCCTGAGCCAGAGCGGCCGAGCTCCTCGTGGAGGACGGCGTCCTCGACGTAGCCGCCCCCGCGCCCGCCGTACTCGACCGGGTACTTCAGGCCGAGCAGGCCGAGCTCGGCCATGCGGTGGAAGACCTCGTTCGGAAACCACTGGGCGGCCTCCCACTCGGCGGCGTGCGGCCGTAGCTCGGCGGCGACGAAGCCGCGGATCTCGTCACGCAGGCGTTCGTGTTCGTCCGTGAACGGCGGCGCCGGGCGCTGCTCAGCGGCAGCAGTGAAGGAGGAGGTCATCTCAGGGGGGTGGAGCAGAAATCATGCGCGTAGCGACAGTTTTCCAGCGCACACCCCTCCAAGATCCCGTCAATGCCCGTCGTTCGAGCCGGCCGCTCAGAGGCCGTAGGACCGTCCGATCACGTCCAGCATCACCTCGTCGGTGCCCGCGCCGATCCGGTTCAGCCTCATGTCGCGCCAGGCGCGCTCGATGCCGTACTCCTTCATGTAGCCGGCGCCGCCGTGGATCTGCAGGCACTCGTCGGTGACCTCGCACGCCATCCGGGCGGTGTAGAGCTTCGCCATCGAGATCTCGCGGACGGGGTACTCGCCGTTCGTGAAGCGCCAGGCGCTCGTGTAGACCATCTGGCGGCCGGCCTCGATCTTCGTCGCCATGTCCGCGAACTTGTGGCGGATCGCCTGGAAGCGGCCGATCGGGCGGCCGAACGCCGTGCGCTCGCTCGCGTACTGGAGCGTCTTGTCGAAGCACTTCTGTGCGCCCGCGACGCAGCCCGCGGCCCCGATCAGGCGCTCGCCCTGCAGCTCCCACATGATGTGGTAGAAGCCCTTGCCCTCCTCGCCCAGCTGCGCCTCCGCCGGTACGCGCACGTCCTGGAACGCCAGCAGCGCGGTGTCGGACGCGTGCATCCCGAGCTTCTCGAGCTTCTTCTCGCGGATCACGCCGGGAAGGTCCATGTCGACCAGGAAGAGCGTGAAGCCGTCGTAGCCGGCGTCGGGGTCCGTCTTCGTCACGAGCACGATGAAGTCGGCGCGGTGGCCGTTGGTGATGTAGGTCTTGGACCCGTTGATCACCCACTCGTCGCCGTCTCGCACGGCGCGCGTCTTGATGCCCGCGACGTCGCTGCCCGCGTCTGGCTCGGTGATGCCCAGGCACGAGATCTTCTCCCCGCGAATCGACGGCACGAGGTACCGCTGCTTCTGCTCCTCGGTCCCGAACAGATGGATCGGGGGCGTCGCCATGTCGGTGTGCACGGCTACGCCCATCCCGAGCCCGCCGCAGTTCGCATGCACCATCTCCTCGGCGAGCACGAGGTGGCAGTAGTAGTCGCCACCCTGGCCGCCGTACTCCTCGGGATACGAGAGCCCGAGGAAGCCGAGCTCGCCCATGCGCCGGAACACAGAGTCGGGGAAGGTCGTCTCCTCCCACTCCTCGGCGTGGGGCGCGAGCTCCTTGATGACGAATGCCCGGATCGACTCGCGGAGCTGGTCGTGCTCCTCGGTGAAGATGAAGTGCTTGCGGCTGGCGCGGTGGTCGGGCTTCAGGAGAGCGTCTGCGGTGGCCATGCGGGCAAAGTAGCGTGCCGCGCATGAGCGAGCGCGAATTCGATGTCGTCGTCCTAGGCGCAGGCCCCGCCGGGGAGGTGTGCGCAGGCCGCCTGGGCGAGGCTGGGCAGGAGGTGGTGGTCGTCGAGTCGCACCTGATCGGCGGCGAGTGCTCCTTCTACGCCTGCATGCCGTCGAAGGCGATGCTCCGGCCGGGCGAGCTGCTCGCCGAGGTACGCCGCATACCCGGCGTGCGCGAAGCGGTGACGGGCGACCTCGACACGGGCGCACTCCTCAAGCGGCGCGACGAGATCATCCACGACCTCGACGACTCCGGAATGGAGCCGTGGCTCACGCAGCGCGGCGTCACCATCGTGCGGGCGCCCGGCCGCCTGGACGGCGAGCGCCGCGTGCGCGCCGGGGACGACACGCTGGTCGCGCGGAAGGCCGTGGTCGTGGCCAGCGGCAGCTCGCCGCTGATCCCGCCCATTGACGGCCTGCGTGAGGCAGAGCCGTGGACGAACCGGGACTCCACGACGGCGAAGGAGGTCCCGGGCCGCCTGGCGATCCTCGGGGGCGGCGTGGTCGGCGTCGAGATGGCGCAGGCATACGCGTCGTTCGGAACGCAGGTGACCCTGATCGAGCGCTCCGACCGGCTGATCACTCGCGAAGAGCCGTTCGCCTCCGACGACGTCGAGCAGTCGCTGCGCGAGCAGGGCGCGGACATACGGCTCGGCGTGAGCGCGACGGCTGTGCATGCCGAGGGGGGCGAGGTGACCCTCGAGCTGGACGACGGCGGCCCGGTGCGCGCCGACCAGCTGCTCGTGGCGATCGGCCGCCGCCTGAACACCGACGACATAGGGCTCGACACGGTCGGACTCGAGCCGGGCAAGCCGATCGAGGTCGACGACTCGATGCGCGCCAACGACTGGCTGTACGCGATCGGCGACGTAAACGGGCGCGCCCTCCTCACGCACATGGGGAAGTACCAGGCGCGCATCGCCGCCGACGTCATCCTCGGCTATCGGAGCGGCTGCATCGCGTCGAACGCCGACGGCTCTCGCTCGCCACGCGTGATCTTCACCGACCCGCATGTGGCGGCCGTGGGCTACACGCTCGACGCGGCCAAGCAGGACGGGCTGAACGTGCGCGCGATCGACGTGCCCACTCAGGGCAACGCCGGCGCGAGCTTCTACGGCCGCGACGACGCCCGCGGCACGGCGCGGCTCGTGGTGGACGACGATCGCGGCCTGATCGTCGGGGCCACATTCACGGGGCCCGAGATCGCCGAGTTCCTGCAGGCGGCGACGATCGCGGTGGTGGGCGAGGTGCCGCTCGACCGGCTCTTCCACGCCGTCCCGGCATTTCCCACGCGGAGCGAGATCTGGCTCTACCTGCTCGAGGCCCTGGGAATCGCCGGCCCGTGCGGCGGGCCACCGAGGGCATAGGATCCCGGCCATGGACGTCGTCGTCGCAGGGGGACACGGCAAGGTCGGGCTTAACCTTCTGCGGCTGCTCGCGGAGCGCGGCCACCGCGCGCGCGGGCTGGTCCGCAATCCCGACCACGTTCCCGACCTCGCCGACCTGGGCGCCGAGGCGGTGGTGTGCGACATGGAAGCGCTCGACGACCTCTCCGGCTGCTGCACGGGCGCCGACGCCGTGGTCTTCGCGGCGGGCGCCGGCCCGGGGAGCGGGCCGGAGCGCAAGAGGACGGTCGACCTGGGCGCGGCCGTGAAGCTCATGGACGCGGGTGTGCGCCGCTACGTGATGGTCAGCGCGATCAGCGCGGGGCGGCCGGACGAGTGGTCGGAGCCGATGCGCCCGTACTACGAGGCGAAGGCGGAGGCCGACCGCCGTCTCGAGGAGAGCGGCCTCGAATACACGATCGTGCGCCCAGGATCGCTGACCGACGACCCCGGCACGGGACTGGTGACCGTCGGCACGGACCTCAACTACGGCGAGATCCCGCGCGACGACGTCGCCGCTGTGCTCGTGGCCGTGCTCGAGTCCTCGAGCTCGATCGGGGCGACGTTCGAGCTTGTCTCCGGCGACACGCCCCTCGAGGAGGCCGTGCGCGGCCTGTGAACCAGGCGCGGGCCGGGGAAGTGCTGCGCCGGGCACGCTCCGTGCCCGAGGGCCACGTCACGACCTACGGCGACCTCTGCCCGGGCGCACCGCGCTTCGCCGGCGCGGTGCTCTCGCGCTGCCACGACCCCGATGTGCCCTGGCAGCGCATCGTCCGCGCCGACGGGTCGCTGGCGCAGGGCGCGCGTCAGCGTCGGCTGCTCGATGCCGAGGGCGTTCCCTTCCGGGGCGAGAGGGTGGACATGCGCGAGGCCTGGGTGCCGGTCTGAGCTAGCGGTCGGTGTTGACGATCAGCACGTCGCAGTTGCTCTTGTGCGAGACCCGGTTGGGGATGCTGCCGAAGATGCGCTTCGCGCCGTGCATCCCCACGCTGCCGATGATGATGAGGTCGGCGTCGCTCTCGTCCGCAACCCTGAGCAGGCCGTCGGCGGGGTTTCCCTTTGGAGCGTGCTGCTCTATCTCCACGTTCTCCGCGCCGGCCCGGGTCATCGCCCGCTCCAGGACCGAGTCGGCCTTGAAGCTCGAATCCGCCGCGTAGTGATACGCCTCGGCTCCAGGCGCCGCGCCCGCCACGTGCGACGGGGTGGGCGAGTAGGCGCTCACGACGTGGAGCCGGGCCCCGGTCGCGCCGGCGAGCTCGATTGCCTTGCCGAGGGCGATCTCCGCGGTGGGCGAGCCATCGCTCCCAACGACGATGGACGTGTACATGCGACCTCCTGGGGTTGCCGAGTCCTGGGGACAAGGTACCCCGAAGTAGTAGAAATCGCTGGGTGCCCCCGGAGACTGTTCGCTACGAGGTGCGTGACGACGGCGTCGCGACGGTCGCGCTCGACCAGCCCGACACGCGGAACGCGCTCTCGAATGAACTGCTCACCGACCTCACGGCCGCCCTCGAGCTCGCCCGCGCGGACGACGGCGTGCGCTGCGTGGTGCTCACCTCAACGCACGACAAGGTCTTCTCGGCCGGCGGCAGCCTCGACCAGTTCGCCGCCGACGTGCCCCTGGTGCACAAGCACTTCGGGGTCGAGCGCATCCCGCGGCTGTTCCAGACGATCCTTCAGCTCGGGAAGCCCACCATCTGCGCGGCCAACGGCCACGTGCTGGCCGGTGCGCTGGGGGTGGCCCTCGCGTGCGACCTGATCGTCGCCAAGGAGAGCGCGACCTTCGGGACACCGGAGATCAACGTGGGCGTGTTCCCGTTCATGATCATGGCGCTCATCTACCGCAACGTCCCGCGCAAAAAGGCGAACGAGCTGCTGCTCCTCGGCGAGCGGATGTCGGCGGAGGAGGCGCGCGAGGCGGGCATCGTGAACCGCGTGGTAGCGGACGCCGAGTTCGAGGCCGCTGTGGACGACTGGGCGGTGAGGCTGGCGTCGAAGTCGCCCGCCCTGATGAAGCTCGGCAAGGACGCGATGTACCGGCAGCTCGACATGCCCTTCGAGGACGCGCTCGACTTCCTCCGCTCCCAGCTCTCGATCGCCTTCACGACCGAGGACATCCAGGAGGGCGTGAAGGCGTTCTTCGAGAAGCGCGAGCCGAACTGGACGGGACGCTGAGCACGTGGCCGTTTCGCTCGTAGCGCTGCGCTGCCGGACGGCCGACCGCTTCCCCGGCGCGCCGCGCGGGGTCGAGATGCTCGCGCCGCTGGTGGGGAACGCCCTGGGAGTCGAGCCGCGCTTCATCGGCAGCGCCGGCCACGTGCGCGAGACTCGCTACGAGGACGACCTGCACGACGGGCGCGGCTGCCTGCTCGAGGCCGGCGGCCAGGTCGACGATGCGCTGGCGGCGGGCGACACGCCCGTGCTGCTCGCCGCGGACTGCTCCGTCGCCGCGACCACGCTGCCGGCCGCGATCCGCAACCGGCCCGACGCCCGCATCCTGTGGTTGGACGCGCACGGCGACTACAACACTCCCGACACCTCCGGGAGCGGCTACCTGGGCGGCATGTGCCTTGCGGCCGCCACGGGCGAGTGGGACGCCGGCGTGGGCGGGACGGTGCCGGGCGAGCGCGTGGTGCTGGCGGGCGTCCGCGAGCTTGATCCGGGCGAGCGCGAGCTCTTGGAGAGAAGCCCCGCGACGGTGATCGGCGCAAGCGCTGTGGAGACGCTCGTGGCCGCAAAGAACGCACTGGACGGAGCGCCGGTCTTCGTGCACCTCGACCTCGACGTGATCGATCCCGAGCACTTCCCCGCGGCGGTGCCGGCTCCAAACGGCCTCCATCCCGACAAGCTCTACGACCTGATCGACTCCGTGCTCGAGGACTGTGAGCTCGTGGGGCTCGAGGTCACCGCGATCGAGCTGCCCGAGGACGAGGAGGCGCGCGCGGTGGCCACCGAGACGGCGATGCACGTGCTGGAGCCGTTCCTCGACCACCTGACGGAGAACGGGTGAACACCGAGCGCGCAGCCGCGGACACGCTCGTTGCCCGGCCGCCGCTCCGGTCGCTCGTCGACGACCTCCACGAGCGCCGCGAGCGCGCACGCCTCGGCGGCGGCGAGGAGCGGATCGCGCGCCAGCACGAGCAGAGCAAGCTCACCGCGCGTGAGCGGCTCGCGCTGCTGATCGACGAGGGCACCTTCACCGAGCTCGGAATCCACGCCCGACCACACTTCTCGCAGCGGGCGATGGAGGGGAAGGACGCGCCCGCGGACGGCGTGATCACCGGCTACGGGAAGGTCGGCGGCCGGCTGGTGGCCGTGGCGGCCTACGACTTCACCGTCATGGCCGGCTCGATGGGCATGACCGGCGAGCTGAAGGTCACGCGGCTCCGCGAGCTCGCGCTCACCAAGCGCATCCCGATGATCTGGCTGCTCGACTCCGCGGGCGCGCGCATCCAGGAGGCCGCCGGCTCGCTGTTCGCGGGGTCGGGCCACCTGTTCCGCGAGGAGGTGATCATGAGCGGGGTCGTGCCCCAGGTGGCCGCCCTCATGGGACCCTGCGCGGCGGGCACGGCGTACATCCCGGGTCTCGCGGACTTCGTGCCGATGGTGAAGGGCCGCGGCTCGATGGCGCTCGCCGGGCCGCACCTCACCAAGGCCGTTACCGGGGAGGACGTGACCCAGGAAGAGCTCGGCGGCTCGCGCATCCACACGCGCATCTCGGGCGTGGGCGACCTCGAGGTCGAGTCCGACGAGGACTGCATCGCCGCGATCAAGAGCTACCTCTCGTTCTTCCCGCAGAACTGCGAAGAGGCGCCGCCGCGCCGCGAGCAGACCGACCCGGCGGATCGGATGGACGAGGAGCTGCTCGACATCCTGCCCGACTCGCCGCGCAAGCCCTACAACATGTACGAGGTGATCGGGCGGATCGTCGACGACGGCGACTGGTTCGACATGAAGCCGCGCTGGGCGCGGACGATCATCACCTGCCTCGCGCGCATGGGCGGGCGCCCGGTGGGGATCGTCGCCAACCAGCCGAAGCACCTCGGCGGGATCCTCGAGAACGACTCGGCCGACAAGGCGGCGCGCTTCGTGAACCTCTGCGACGCCTACGGCATCCCCCTGCTGTTCCTGATGGACGTGCCGGGCTTCATGGTCGGCACCAAGGTCGAGCAGGCCGGGATCATCCGCCACGGCGCGAAGATGCTCTACGCGGTATCGCGCGCGACCGTGCCGAAGCTGACGGTCGTGATCCGGAAGGCCTACGGCGCCGGCTACTACGTGATGAATGGGCGTGCCTACGAGCCCGACCTGATCGTCGCCTGGCCGAGCGCGGAGATCTCGGTGATGGGCCCAGAGGGTGCGGTGAACATCATCTTCCGCAAGCAGATCGAGGCGTCCGAGGACCCGGACGCCACGCGCGCCGAGATGATCGAAGGGATCCGCAGGACGATCGACCCCTACATCGCGGCGGGCAACGCCCTCATCGACGACATCATCGACCCGCGCGAGACGCGCCGAACCGTAATCCGCGCGCTCGAGATGGCCGAGACGAAGCGGGTGGAGCGGCCTCGCAAGCGGCACGGAGTGATGCCCGTATGAGCGAGCCGAAGCCGATTTTCTTCGAGTCGCCGCAGGAGTTCTACGGATGGCTCGAGGAGCACCACGAGACGGAAACAGAGGTCTACGTCGGCTTCTACAAGACGCACACCGGCAAGCGCGCGATGACCTGGTCGGAGTCGGTGGACCAGGCGCTCTGCTTCGGCTGGATCGACGGCCGCGCGAACAGCATCGACGAGGGCCGCTATATGCAGCGCTTCACGCCGCGCCGGCCGGGGAGCAACTGGAGCAAGATCAATGTGGAGAAGGTGGCGATGCTGAAGGAGGCGGGCCTGATGCGGCCGGCGGGCCTCGCGGCATTCGAACAGCGGCGTGACGACCGGACCGGCATCTACTCCTTCGAGCGAGGGCAGCGCGTGCTGCCCGCGGAGTACGAGCAGCGCCTCCGCGCCAACGAGGCGGCCTCGGCCTACTTCGACGCCAAGCCGCCCTGGTACCGCCGGACCGCCGTCCACTGGATCCTGAGCGCCAAGCGCGAGGACACGCGGGAGCGGCGGCTCGGCCAGCTGATCGAGGACTCCGCCAACGGGCTCGACGTGAAGCCCCTCCGCCAATGAGCAGCTTCGAGCATCCTTGCATCGTCACCTGCTCGATCTCGGGCGCGGTCGCGAACCGCGACCAGTGCCCCGCGATCCCGTACACGCCCGAGGAGTACGCAGCCGAGGCGCAGCGGGCGGTCGACGAGGGCTGCTCGATGATCCACATCCACGCCCGCTCGCCGGACGGAGTGCCGAGCTACGAGGTCGAGGACTTCCGCGCGATCACGGCGGCGATCAACGGCGCGGTCGACGACGTGGTGATCAACTACTCGACCGGCGCGATCGGCATTCCGATCCAGAAGCGGCTCGAGTACCTGCGCGAGCTGAAGCCGGACGTCGCCGCGCTCAACATGGGCTCGATGAACTACGCGAAGTACTCCTCGAAGCGCAAGGACTTCGTCTTCAAGACCGTCTTCGAGAACTCGTTCGACACGATCATCGAGTTCGTGACCGCGATGAACGAGCTCGGCATTCGGCCCGAGCACGAGTGCTTCGACTCGGGCCACGTGGCGAACCTCGACCCCCTGATCGACATGGGCCTGCTCGCCGAGCCGCTCCAGGTGTCGTGCGTGATGGGCGTGACCGGCGGGATCCGGCCCACGGCGAAGAACCTGGCGCACATGTCGGAGCAGATTCCCGAGGGCCGGCACAACTGGGGCGTGATCGGCATCAGCCGCGGGCAGTGGGCGCTGATCGCCGCCGCCGCGGCGCTCGGCGGCAACGTGCGTGCCGGGCTCGAGGACAACTTCTACCTGCCCGACGGCGAGATGGCGCGCTCGAACGGGGAGCTGATCGCGAAGGCGCGCGAGATCGTCGAGAACGCAGGCCGGCGCGTGGCGAGCGTTGCCGAGGCACGCGAGCTGCTCGGGACGCCGCGGCGGGAGCCGGTCTCGCGACGCGACCTGCTCGCGCACCCGATCGAGGCCGCCGAGGCGGACTCGTGAGCGCGCTCTCGGACATCCGAGTGCTCGACCTGTCGCGGCTCCTGCCGGGCGGCTTCTGCTCGCTCCTGCTCGCCGACTTCGGCGCCGAGGTGCTGAAGGTGGAGGACACGAGGATGGGCGACTACATCCGCTGGTCGCCACCCTTCTACGAGGGTGCCGACGACTCCGCGAAGTCCGCGCTGTTCCTCGCCCTCAACCGCGGCAAGCGCTCCATCCGGCTGGACCTGAAGAGCGAGGCGGGCAAGGACATTCTGGTGCGCCTCGTGCGCGAGTCCGACGTCCTGCTCGAGTCGTTCCGCCCCGGGGTCATGGACCGCCTCGGCGTGGGCTACGAGCGGCTCCGCGAGGAGAACCCGCGGCTCGTCTACTGCGCGATTACGGGCTACGGCCAGGACGGGCCCTACACCGGGCGCTCGGGGCACGACATGAACTACCTCGGCCTGAATGGGGTGCTGGGGCTGTCCGGTGACGTGGACGGCCCACCGGTGCAGCCCGCCGGCCAGATCGCCGATCTCGGCGGCGGCGCGCTGATGGGCGCCTTCGGGATCCTGGCGGCGCTGCGCGAGCGGGAGCGGTCGGGGGAGGGCCAGTTCGTGGACGTCTCGATGTTCGACGGCTCGCTCTCGTGGCTGGTGCTCGTGGCCGCGCAGTACCTCGCCGACGGCGCTGTGCCGCGCCGCGGCGCGCTCCCGCTTGCGGGAGGGCTCATCTGCTACCGGCCCTACGCCTGCAAAGACGGCTGGGTCACGCTCGGCGCGCTCGAGCCGAAGTTCTGGCAGGAGTGGTGCCGCGGCGTGGGGCGAGAGGACCTGGTCGAGAAGCAGTTCGAGGCGCCCGGCTCGGACGCCCACGCCGAGGTCGAGCGGATCTTCCTGGAGCGGACGCGCGACGAGTGGCAGGCGTTCGCCTCCGAGCACGACTGCTGCCTCGAGCCGGTGCTCGGGATCGACGAGGCGCTCGACTCGGAGCTGGTGCGAGCACGGGAGATGGTGCTGGGGGTCGACCAGCCCGGCGCCGAGTCCGAGGTGCGCCTGCTGGGCGTGCCGGTGAAGCTCTCGCGCACGCCCGGAGCGCCCGTCCGACCGGGGCCGGCGCTCGGAGAGCACACCCGCGAGGTGCTGTCGTCGCTCGGCTACTCGGAGGACGAGATCGTGGCGCTCCTAGACGCCGGCGCCGTGGGCGGACCGGCGCAGGGCTCGAGGGGTTCCTTCCTGGCCTAGGTGTGGGCATCGCGGGTGCCCCGGGTACAGCCCGGACGGGTAACCCGATCGGCTTGGGGGGAATTCGCCAATGAGGAGTTTGCGCGTCCTGTTGATCCTGTCCGCGTGCGCCGTTTGCTTTGTGCTCACCGCGGGCACGGCGGCGGCGCAGTCGTACAGTCCGGGCGCCTCAGGCATCGGCGATCCGTACTTCCCGCTCGAGGGAAACGGCGGCTATGACGTCCAGCACTATGACCTGACGTTCTCCTACGACCCGGCGACAGACAAGCTGGACGCCGTAAACGAGATCACTGCGACGGCCAAGCAGGACCTGTCGCGGTTCGACCTCGACCTACAGCAGCTGACCGTCAAGTCCGTCAGCGTGAACGGCTCGCGCGCGAGCTTCACTCGGGACGGCCAGGAGCTGGTGATCACCCCCGATGCCGGGGTCGCGAACGGATCCACCTTCACCGTGAGCGTCAACTACGGCGGCGTCCCCGAGACGATCGTGGGCTCGCCGATCGTGTTCGGCTCCCCGTACGGCTTCATCCACACCAACGACGGCGCGTTCATGGGCGACGAGCCGAACGCGACGTCCACCTGGATCCCGCTGAACGACCACCCGAGCGACAAGGCGACGTGGACATTCCACGTTACGGTGCCGGCCGGCCTTCAGGTCATCGCCAACGGGAACCTCGTCAGCCAGACCCAGACGGGCAACAAGTCGACCTGGGTCTGGAACGAGACCCATCCCATGTCGAACTACCTGGCTACCGCGGGGATCGGCCACTGGCAGTTCAAGAACGGCACGACGCCCGGAGGCATACCGGAGACCGTGGGCCTCGACCCCGTGCTGCTCCAGAGCAATCCGGCGGCGATGGATTTCTTCTACGACACGACGGCAGAGGCCACCGACCTCTGGGACCAGACGTTCGGTGACTATCCGTTCGACTCAACCGGAGCCATCGCGGACAACGCCACGTACAACGGACAGTCGATCGGCTTCTCGCTGGAGACGCAGACGAGGCCGCTCTACTCGGCGGTGCGGAGCACGAGCACGATCGCGCACGAGCTCGCGCACCAGTGGTTCGGCGACTCCGTCTCCGTGGCGACCTGGAAGCACATCTGGCTGAACGAGGGCTTCGCGAGCTTCGCTCAGTACCTCTGGGACGAGCACACGGGAGTCCGGACAGCGCAGGAGGACTTCAAACTCGACTACAGCCGCAAGGCGAGCGATCCGTTCTGGGACATCGTCGTCGCCGATCCGCAGCGGGACACCATGTTCGCCCGCGCGGTCTACCGGCGCGGGGCAATGACGCTCCAGGCGCTGCGGGAGAAGATCGGCGACGACCCGTTCTTCGAGATCCTGCGCACCTGGGCCGCCGATCACAAGTACCGGACGGCGACCACCGAGCAGTTCATCGACCTGAGCGAGCAGATCTCCGGACAGGACCTGTCGGACTTCTTCCAGGTCTGGCTGTACACCCCGGAGAAGCCGAAGAAGTGGTGAGCTAGGGCGGGAACGGCTCACCGCGGAGCGGGTCGCCGTCGGCGGCCCGCTCCTCGTTGTCGCGGAACCGCGGCTCGTAGTGAGCGAAGAAGACTCTGCCGACGAGCTCACGGCGGCTGCGCACGCCGGTTTTCTCGAAGATCTTCTTGAGGTGCTCCTGGACCGTATGCGGGGACACCACGAGGCGTTCGGCGATCTGAGCGGTGGAGTCGCCTCGGAGCACCCACCGGGTGACCTCCTGCTCGCGCTCGGTGAGCCCGTGGGCCGACATCAGCAGGGGTGTTATGCGGGCCGGGTGCCCCGGTTCGACGATCACCGCCACCCGGCGCGCCCCCGAGGCGACCAGCGACGTGCCGTGAAGGATGATCCAGGTCCCAGAGCGCGAGAGCACACGTGCGAGCGCCACCTCGCCGGGATCGTCGGATCCCTCCGCCGTGCGCAGGGCGCGGCCGGCGACGGCGTGCACGGCTGAGGGCAGCTTTCCGGCGTCGAGGTCTCCGTCGGGCAGGTCCGAGAGCCAGCGCTCGACTCCTGGGGTCGTCGACTCCACCTCTCCGTTCTCGGAGAGGACGACGAGGCCCGGCGAGTCGGGCCACTGTGGATCCCGGGCCTCGCCCACCAGGAGCCCGGTCCGCGCCCCCTTCGCGAGATCCGACCCGACCGCCGTCAGCAATGCCTTCTCGTCTGCGTCGAACATCGGCTGACCCGGTGCGCGATAGAGGCCGACCGCACCCCATGCCATCCCGCCGGTCCTCAGTGCGGCGATCATCTCCTGGTCCCCACCCATCTCCATGTTCATGTGCCAGCTCGGGCTCGACGAGGGGTCGCCGGCGGTCGCCTCGTGCAGAGTGAGGATGCCGGCCTCAGAGCGGGCCACGTCGGCAACCTGGTTCACGTCGTCGCCGTAGTACTCGTGAAGCAGCATTTCCCGCGGGTACTCGGGGAGGCCTTCGTGAAAGTGGCTTGTAATCAGCAGCGACGCCGGGTCGAGCGTGTACCAGCAGGGCTTGTCGTAGTGGGGGATCGCCGGCTCGAGGGCCTCGGTGCACTCGTGCCAGAACGTCACCAGGTCGCATCCGCTGCGGGCGAGCTCCGCTATGCGGTCCCTGGCGCGCTCCTTCGCCATCGCGGCCATGAGCGCAGAATAGGTCGAATCGCCGGCTGCGGAAACACCAGCTTTCTGGAATAGGCAGACGAGCGGACACGACTTAGCGTCGCGGCCATGAGCACAGGAGCTCGCACGCCGGAGGAGCTCGAGCTGCTCCTCGAGGACGCGTTCGTCACACGCGACGCTGTGGCGCTGGCCGCGATGTTCGCCGAGGGCGCCGTGCTGGCGCTGCGCGCTGAGGCGGAGACGGGCGCGGCCCGCGGCCACACCGAGATCGGCCGGCTCGCTGTGGAGCTGCTTGCGGCGGATCGGACCTACGTCGCCGCTCCGCGGCAAGTGGTCCAGGCGCGAGACATCGCCCTGGTCCTGGCGGACCGCGCCATCAGCGTGGTGCGTCGGGAAAGGGACGGCGCATGGGTCTACGCGATCGCGCTCCTGTCGCTCGATGCAAAAACGGCAAAGGAGGAGCAATGACAGGACAGACGGGTCAGGCCCAGACACTGAAGCCGACGGCGGTCCGCTCGGACGAGGGCGAGGCGCGCTGGTGGTTCGGCGGTTTGGCGGAGATCAAGGCCACCGCCGCCGACACCGGCGGGCAGATGACGATCGTCGAGGTGACCGAACACCCCGGCGCGGAGGCACCGCTTCACGTGCACCACCGCGACGACGAGGGGTTCTGGCTCCTCGAGGGCGATGTCACCTTCGAGGTCGGGGGCGAGACGATCGAGGCGAGCGCGGGCGACTACGTCTTCGGGCCCCGCGACATACCGCACCGGTTCACCGTCGGCGACCGGGGCTGCCGGATGCTGTTCATCATGGTGCCGGGTGGGATGGAGGACCTGATCCGAGCCACCAGCGAGCCAGCCGCGAGCCGCACCCTCCCTCCGCCAGCCGAGGAGGAGCCGAGCCCGGAGGAGCTCCAAGGGCTTAAGGCGATCATCCGAGAGCACGGCTACGAGCTGCTCATCTAGGCCATCCGGAGGCCATGCGGCCGCCGGGCAGCGCCACACGCTGCGTCGTCCGGCGTCGGTTGTCCACCAGGCGCGTCAGTAGGTGATGACGGTGCGGATGCCCTCCTGGCGCTCCATCGCCTCGAAGGCATCGTTCACCTCGTC
>JBKPME010000043.1:0-9909 GCA_046731915.1 Actinomycetota bacterium | reverse complement strand
GTCTGGGCCAAGCTTTGGGTGATGGTGAGATCTTTGACTATGGACGCATTCCCCAGGGATGTGTCGGTCTGCTGCTGGTCGAGCGTGCCAGCCGCCGCCGAAGCTGGCAGCGCCACGCAGACCGCGGCAATAGCGAGAGTGGCAAGTCTTGCGGGGACGTTCATTTTGCCCTGCTCCTTCGGGTAGCGGACTTACGCGGCGGAGCAGATCAGGACGCGCTGACATCGAGCGGACAAGCCGCTGACAGCGAGCGTCAGCGCGCTACCTGCGCCGGTCCCCGGAGCTACGCCCCGGGGTAGAAACGGCGAACCGTCTTCTTCGCGGCGAGTTGCGAGGCCTCCTCCGGTTGTGCGCCGTTGGCGGTGCACCCTCCCCCCGGGGATACTGGGCGGGCGATGTCGCAGGAGAACGTGGAGCTGGTGAGGGATCTCTACGACCTTTGGAACCGGGGCGACATCGACGCCGCGACGGACCTCTTCGACCCCGAGGTCGTGTGGCACGGGTACACGCACCTCCCGGACTCCGGCCGACGCGACGGGGTCGAGGCGGTCCGGTCCTGGGTGACCGACTTCGCGGAGGCTTGGGGGGAGATCAGCGTCAGCATCCAGAGGTTGGTCGAGGTCGGAGATGACGTTGTGCTCGCCCTCGTGCGGATGAGCGGCCGCGGCCGCGACAGCGGCGTCGCCGTGAGCAGTGGCGTCGATGGGCACCTGTGGACGATTCGCGGCGGCAGGATCGTGGCGGTCCGCATGTACCAGGGGAGCCAGGCCGCCCTCGAAGCCGCCGGGCTGCGGGAGTAGGCGATGTCGCAGGGCGACCTGGCGACCACCTTCCGGCGCGCGATGGAGGCGTATAGCCGTGGCGATTACGACGCGGCAGTGCTCGACTTCGACCCCGCGATCGAGTGGAGCGTCGACTTGAGCGTCACTCCCGATGCGACCACCTATCACGGCCACGAGGGCGTGAAGCGGTTCTGGGAGGCCTGGGCGGAGGCGATCAGCGGTATGGAGCTGGAGATCGAGGAGTGCCGAGGCGTCGGGCAGCACCGGGTGCTCGCCATCATCCGGGCACGCGGCGTCGGAGCGGGCAGCGGCGCGCCCGTAGCGTCTCCGCGGTTCGCGGAAGTCGCTGACTTCCGTGACGGCCGTGTCGTCAAGGTTCGGGTGTACGGCGGCGTCGCGGCTGCCCTCGACGCCGCCGGGTTGCGGGAGTAGGCGATGTCACAGGAGAACTAGACCTTCTGGACGCGGCGGCTCAGCTCGGCGCTCGCCAGTGGCGGGTGTCCGGCCACCCGCCGTAGATCATCCGCCCCATGCTTCGGAGTGGGCCGAATCAACACCAGCCCTGGCAGGGCACCTTCTTCCACTTCGTGCCGGGGTAGGACACGGCCACCATCCATCCCGCAGTCGAGAACTCTTCGGGCTGCTGCCTCAGCGCCTCGCGTCGTTGCTTGTGGGTGATCATTGGGGTCAGTCGAAGGACGCCGCCTTGGATGCTGTAGTCGAACGTGGCATCGGCTCGATCGGCGCCGCCGATCCGGATCGTGTCCGAGTCCACGACGACATACGTGCCGTCATCGACCTGGTTCCCGTACTGGTCCACGGACCCGAAGAGACCGGAAGCGGTGAAGAAGTGGGAATGCTGCTGGGGATTGGCTCCTGAGCACACGTCGTCCTTCGCGGCGAGTTCGTCGTAGGTCTGGTCCGGGAAATAGTCGCCCACCATCGCCGGGGCGATCGCACCCAGCCCCTCGGCCTTCAAACCATCCACGAGCTGCTGGCAGGTATGTACCTGCTGCCAGCGCCCCACGATCGACGCGACCTGCGCGTCCGATCCCTTGGCGGCGACCTGCTCGGCGGCGCTTGCCTCGTCTGTGTCGTTCTTCGCGGACGACTCGTTGTCGTCTCCGCAAGCGGCGAAGGTCAGAACCGCCGCGAGGAGCAGCGCCGTCGCCGCCGGCGTGGCGAGCGCGTTCGGATAGCGAGACCTCATGCTCATCATCTCCTCCTTGGCGAGCACGGCGGCGGGAAGTGGGCCAGCATCGGCGGGCGCCGGGCGCGAGTCCGTTCGCGCGGGGCGCCGCCACAACCGACCGTAACCCAGGTCGGCCCGATCGGCTACCGACCCAAAAGGCTCAGCGAACCCGACTGAGGTACGCCTCCGAGGGGTCGAAACCCAAGGCCGTGTTCTTTGCGGCGAGCTACGGGGCCGTCTTTCAGGAAAGGCCCGCGCACAGCGACCCGCCCCCTCCCGGGGTCGGAAGCGGACGGACAAGCAACGTCTTAAAAGAATCGGCGTCTAGTTGTGGTCCAGGCGCTCGCGGGTTCGATTCCCGTCGCTCACCCTGACGGCTGCGGACGTGCGCCCTCCTGCGTCATCGGGGCACGGCTCGCAGCGTCACCGACTGCCGGAGCAGTCGGCGGAAGGGCTGGTAGGCCCGCACTGAGATCAGGTAGCGGCCCCGGGGCGAGGTCGGCCGCCAGCGGATACCGCATCGTGTTCGGCCCGCGCCGTCCGCGTCTCGCGATCACGCTGTTCAGGACGAAGCGGGCGCGGCGGCAGCCCGTTGTCCCGAGGCAGCGCGAGAGAGAGGCGTAGAGCTGCTTCGCGGGGCGGTCGAGCCCGAACCGGAGCCGTGCCCGCTCGCCGGGGTGGAGACGCCGGTCCGCGAGGGTCAGGCGACTGACGCGCGGACCGGCCGGCTCCGGCAATGTCGGCCCCGAGATCGCGAGTGGCTTCATGTCGAGGTTCGACACGCCACTGCCCCAGTCGCGGACGCTCGCGCGGGCCTCGAGGACGAGCGCGCGCCGGCTGGATCCCGAGGACGCCTCCGACCGCAAGGCGTTTCATAGAGAGCCGACTGGACCGGGCTCCGGGCCCGGTACCGCCGGCCACTCCTCCTTGACGAGCAGCATTCCGCGCTGGCGGAACGAGGTCGTGGCGCGCGGACCGGTGAGGTACTTGAGGAAGGCGGCCACGATCGGTCGCGTGTCGCGCAGGCGGCGCAGGGTCACGAAGGAGATCGGGTAGGCGTCGGGGTGCGAGAGCGCGCGTACGGAGGCGTCGCTCGGAGCGCGTCCGTCCACCGGTACCGCGCAGGTCGTGGTCTGGAACGAACGGGCTCGCGACCAGCTCGTCACCGCTGCGATCGCCAGGTTGCCCGAGGCCGCCTCCGAGAGGCCGCCGTCGCGGGCGGCCCGTGCGCCCTGCGGTAGCCGGCTGCCGGCGCGGAAGCGGGGCTCCACGAAGCGATCGACGCCGGTGCCGGCGCGGCGGAGGGCGATCGTGTCCCCGCTGTCGGGGGTCGGAACGCCGGCTCCGGACCATGTGCGGATCGTCCCGGCGGCGATGCCCCGCGCTGCGGCGCGGGACACGCCGGAGGCGCACGCGGGATGCCCGCGCCCCACGGCCAGCACGTCCGCGTCGCGGCCGAGGTCGGCACGGACCTGCACGTAGCGGCGCTCGGCGGCCTTCAGTCGGCGGTCGAGGAAGATGCCCTCGGGACTCGGATACCGCCGCCCTCGGATCATGTTCCTCAGGTAGATGTTGGCGGACGGACCGACCACTGCCGCGGCATTGCCGAAGGTGTACCGATACCTCCGCCCTCCGACCGTGACCGTGATCGGCACTACCCGCTGCCCAGCCGGGTGGATCGCGAATGTCGTCGGTGTGAAGCCGATGAGGTGGTCGACCCGGCTCGGTATGACCGAGTTGAAGAAGGTGTCCTGGACCCGCTGTGCGGAGGCGGCGGCGGGCATGATGAGGAAGGCGACGAGGAAAAGAGCGGGCCAGCGCATCAAGTGAGTAGACCATCGAGTGCTCCACCCGTCAAATGGGTTGTGCGCCGGTGCTGGAGCCTGCTTTTCGAGCTCCGAGGACGTATCGACCGACGCCACGAGGTCGGAGCGATAGGGCAGCCGAGGCTGTTGAACTTTCGGGTAAACGCGTGGGACCGGACCTAGCGCGGCGAGAGCGGCGACGCCGGAGGCGTCAAAGCGTCACCTGGGGGGCCAGCGCTTTTGAAGGTGAACGATGACCCCAACGGTCGCACCTTCTCAACGCGGCGGCTCAGCTCGGCGCTCGCCATTGGCGGAGGTAACCCGGGCGGGATACTCGGCGGGCGATGTCGCAGGAGAACCGGGAGCTCGCGCTGCGACTCAACCGCGCGTTCGACGGTGGAGACGCGCGAGCAGCAGTCTCAGTCTGGGACTCAGAAGCTGTGTGGTGTCCGCCCATTGAGGGCGCCTTGGGTTCGTTCGTCAAGCGCTGGTCGACGAAGGATTTGGGCGGATGACGCTCGCCGTCCGGGCGGTGTTCTGGGTGATCGCGTACCTCGGGGCGGTGCTGTCGCCGCTGGTCTTTGCGGTGATCGGTGTGAGCCACCCGTATGACGGGTTCTGGACCAACTTGTCGGTCGCGCTCGGGTTCGTCGGGCTCGCGATGATGGGCTTGGAGTTCGTGCTAGTGGCTCGGTTCAGGCCGCTGGCGGCACCTTTCGGCCAGGACGCGCTGCTGCAGTTTCACCGCCAGATCGGCAATGTCGGGCTGGCGTTCGTCCTCATCCACTTCGCTGTCTCGGCGCACTGGGACGAGCTCACTCTCGACAAGGCCCTCGCAGCGCCGTTGCTGGTGTGGTTCGGCATGGCCGCACTGCTGGCATTGGTGGTCCTGATCGCGACCTCGGTCCGGCGGCGTCAGCTACGGCTGTCGTACGAGGCATGGCACATCACCCATACGGTGCTCGCGCTTGTGCTCGTCGTGGGGGCGCTCGGGCACGTGTTCTTCGTCGACGAGTACGTGAGCAGTCTCTGGAAGCAGATCCTCTGGGCTCTCATGTCGGCCGCGTTCGTGGCACTGCTCGTCTGGGTGCGACTGATAAAGCCTCGTCGCGCGCTCGCTAGCCCCTGGCGCCTGGAGCGCGTCACGGCCGAGCGCGGCGAGACGACGACGCTGGCGCTGAAGCCGCCGCCCGCGGTCGAGTTCCGCTTTGAACCTGGACAGTTCGGGTGGTTTGCCATCGGCCGGTCGCCATTTTCGCTCACCCAGCATCCGTTTTCGTTCTCGTCGAGCGCCGAGCGCGACGAGGTCGAGCTGGCGGTCAGGCGCTAGGCGACTTCACCTCGCGGGTCGGCGAGCTAGAGCCTGGCACGAAGGTATACGTCGATGGCCCGCACGGCGTCTTCTCGATCGATCAGGACGAGGGACCCGGGTTCGGGCTGATCGCAGGCGGGGTGGGTATCGCCGGCCTGATCAGCATGCTGCGGACCATGGCCGATCGGAAGGACGTCCGGCCGGCGTTCCTCATCTACGCCAATGGCGACTGGGATGGCGTGCTGTTTCGCGAAGAGCTCGAGCGGCTGAAGGAGCGGCTCAACCTCACCGTGGTGCACGTCCTGGAGCGGCCACCGGACGACTGGGTCGGCGAGACCGGCCACGTGACTGTTGAGGTCCTGTCGCGTCATCTCCCGCAGGGGTACCGCCGCTTTCAGTTCTTCATCTGCGGACCGGACCCGATGATGGACGCGGCGGAGGCGGCGCTGGTGCAGCTCGGCGTGCCGCCGGAGCGCGTGCACACTGAGCGCTTTGACATGGTGTGACGGAGTATCCCGATGCGACACATTCAAATGACGTTTCTGGTGTGGCTAATCGCGGGCCTGATTGTCATTGCCTGCGTGGTGTTCGCCGTGGCCCAGAGCTGACTGTCGTGTTTAGCGCTGATCCTTCCTTTCGCCCGGTGCGCCGACGCGATGGTTATCTCGGGCTCGAGGACATGGGCTTGATCGGCGACGGCACGACGTCCGCGCTGGTCGGCCTTGACGGCAGCGTGCCGTGGCTGTGCCTTCCCCGCTTTGACTCCGAACCGCTGTTTTGCAGCCTGCTCGACGATGCTAGGGGCGGCTCTTTTACCGTCGCGCCTGACGAGGTGGTCGAGGCCCGTCAGCGCTACGAGCCCGATACCGCGGTCCTCGTGACCGAGCTGCGGAGTCCTACCGGATTGGTGGCGGTCACGGATGCGTTGGCTTTGCGCCCAGGCTCCGATCTGAGCGACGATGTGCCCGCCGGGCGCCAGGAGCTGATCCGCTCGGCGGTCGTCCTTGATGGCTCGGTCCGGCTTCGGGTTGAGCTCGACCCTCGGTGGGGCGCCTCGGCGCAGGCAGCCGCCGGGGGGCTGTCCGTGGAGGCAGGGCGTCGGCATGACCTTGACCTGCACGTTCGCTGCAACCAGCCTCTGGGGTCTCTTCGCAGCGTCCATGAGCTCAACGCCGGCGATCGCCTCGACGTGGTGCTGTCCTGGGGCGGCGCTCACCGGCACCTTCAGCGAGCAGGAGCTCATCGTCGCCACGGCCCGCTCATGGCGGCGGTGGATGGAGGCCTTTAAGTACGAGGGGCCCGAGGCGACCCTGGTCCGCCGAGCGGCGCTCACACTGAAGTTGTGTGATCACTGGAGCAGCGGGGCGCTGGTCGCAGCGCCGACCTCTTCGTTACCGGCACCGATCGGAGGGGTGCGGAACTGGGACTACCGCTACACCTGGATCCGCGATGCCTCCTTCTCGGTTTACGCGCTGCGTCGGATCGGCTTCGATGAGGAGGCCGGGGCGTTCCTCGGCTGGGTACTGGATACCTTCGAGCGTGGCAGCGCGCCGAAGATCATGTACGACCTGGAGGGCGGCCCCGTGCCCGACGAGTGGGTAGACGTCGAGCTGGCGGGCTACCGGCGCTCGGCCCCCGTGCGCTGGGGCAACGGCGCCGCCGATCAACGACAGCCCGACGTCTACGGCGAGGTGCTGGACTGCGCCTACCAGTGGGTCCGTGGGGACGGTGGTCTCGACGAGCATCTATGGACCCAGCTCGCTTCGTTGGCGGACCTGGCCGTGGACGCCTGGCGCGAACCCGATCAGGGCATCTGGGAGGTGCGCAGCGAAGGCCGGGGTTCACCTACTCGGCGGGGCTATGCCACGTGGCGTTGGACCGCGCCGCTCGCCTCGCGGAGCTGCTGGACCTTCCCGGGCCGGTTTCGAAGTGGCGGCGCGCTGCTGAGGGCCTGCGCGAGACGGTGCTGGAGCAGTCCTGGGACGAGGGCGCCCAGACCCTGAGCGAGCATGTCGACGGGGGCGGAGGCCTTGACGCCAGCTTGCTGGCGCTGCCGCTGCGCCGGGTGGTGCCTGCCGATCACCCCCGGATGGTGGCGACGACGGCGGCCGTGGCCGACCGTCTGTCCGCCGGCGGTGGCCTGCTGTACCGCTACCTGCACGAGGAGTCTCCGGACGGAATCCCCGGCGGCGAGGGCGCCTTCATGCTGTGCAGCTTCTGGCTGGTCGAGAACCTGGCCAGGCAGGGTCAGCTTGAACGAGCCTCGGAGCTCTACGCCTCTTTGTGCGCCCGGGCGAGCTCCGTTGGGCTGCTGCCGGAGCAGATCGATCCGTCTTCGGGCGAGTTCTTTGGCAACTTTCCCCAAGCCTTCAGTCACATCGGCGTGATCTCGGCCGGTGTCACGCTCGCGAGGGCAACTCGAGAAGTCGCGAGCCGCCCGGACCCCCCGCCTGGGCCCTGACGTGATCGACCGTCAGGGTGGACGGTCCGCTCACGTCGAGGATCCTCGTCTTACCGGGCGAGCGCCTCCGCCAGGCCGGCGCGGCCCGGAATGCCGAGCTTGCTGTAGATGTTCGTCAGGTGGACCTCGACCGTCTTCGGGGTCACGTACAGCGCGTGGGCGATGTCGCGGTTGCGCTGCCCCTGCGCCGCCAGGTCCGCGACGCGTCGCTCGCTCGGGGTCAGCGACTCGGGGCCGGTGAGTGCCTCGCGCCGCGGGCGGCCTCCTGCGGCGTAGAGCTCCGACCGGGCGCGCTCTGCGAGCGGCACCGCACCGCCGTGGCCGGCGATCTGAAGCGCCTCCAGGAGCGGTGCTCGAGCCTTCGACGGCTGCCTCGCGTGCCGCAGGGCGGACCCCAGCGCGGCGAGCGCCTTCGCATGCTCCAGTCGCGCCCGGGAATCGCGGGCCACCTCCACCGCCTCGTGCAGAAGCTCGTGCCCCTGCTCGCGCCGCAACGTGCCGAGCAGCCGCAGCGTTCGTGCGAGCGCCCCCGGACCACCCCAGTGCCGTGCCACCACGAGTTCGTCTTCGAGCAGCTCGATCGCCTCGTCGCGACGTTCGAGCGCGTCGAGCGCCAGCGCCTTCAGCGACCGCCATGGCGCCCAGGCGACGCCGTCCTCGCTTCGCAGGCGGGCGCGCAAGGTGTCGGCCTCGGCGAGCGCCTGCTCCCAGCGGCCCTCTTCCAGCAGCAGCTCGATGGTGCCGTAGCGGATCAGCGCGTCGCCGTCGGATGCCGGGCTCTGCTCCGGGCAGCCCGCCAGTGCTGCTCGTGCGCCGGCGAGATCGCCGCGTTCGACGAGGACGCGCGCGAGCAACCCCACGGCGTATGCCTTGCCGAAACCGTTCGGCTCCTCCAGCAGTGCGATCCCGTCGAGCCCCTGACGGAGCAGGTCATCGGCCTCGGCGAGCTCGCCGCGCCTCAGCCAGATCAAGCCCTGCCACACGTTCACGACTGTGATCCCAATGAGTGCACCGATGCGGCGGGCAGCGGTCATCGTCGCATCGGATGCGCTGAGCGCCTCGTCGCGGTCGGCGAGGGCGAGCGCGCCGACGGCGGCCACCGTAATGCACGACGGATCCACTGAGACCAGCCGGCCACTGGCGAGCGCCGCCAGGGCCAGCTCAGCGCACTCGTCCGCGACCCCGCCGCCCACTGCCGAGTCCCAAGCAGCGACGGCAGCGAGCATGCTGCCGCCGATGCCCCTCTCGACCCCCGCCGCGCGTACTCGCGCGAACCGCTCGGCTGCGTCCGGCACCTCCGCCCCGAAGGTGACCGTGTAGAGCTCGAACGCCTCGAGCGCTCGCTGGGCGCGGATGTCGTCGGCGGGCAGATCCGCGAGCGCTCGTTGCGTCACCGCCGCCGCCTCCTGAGCCGGACCCGCGAAGAGCAGCGCTCGCCCGAGTACGGCGGCGACGTGCGCGCGTGCTCGCGGGTCCACCGGGCGGTCGCTCACCTGGCTGATGTGCTCGACTGCCGCACGCGGGTTGACTCTCCCCTCCACCAGCCCGAGCTCGAGGAGCAGCTCGTCACGCTGGTCGGCCGGCAGCGGCTCCTCGAGGGCCCGGCGCAGGTAGACCACCGCGCTCTCGGATGCGCCGTGACCGTGCGCCGCCAGGCCGGCCTCCCGCAACAGCGTCGCGACCCAGTCCTCACCGCGAGCAGGCACCGCCAACAGATGCGCCGCCACCACCTCTGGCGCCGCCCCGAGACGGACCAACGCCTCGGCCGCGCGCTGGTGCCGGAGCTCGCGCTCCGATGCCGTCAGCTCGTGGTAGACGGCATCGCGCACGAGCGGATGCACAAAGCCCACTGGTGGCTCCACCCGCAGGATCTCCGCCTCCGCCAGTGCGACGGTGGCGTCGGCGACGCTGCTCTCATCGAGCTCCGCGAGCCTCGCGGTTGCCGGTAGGCCGGCTCCGTCGCCGAGCACTGCCAGCGCACGCGCGACCGCAACGGCGTCGGCCGGCAGCCGTGCCAGGCGCAGCAGCACCGTGCGCGACACCGCCTGCGGGCCGATCTCATCGATCATGCTGGCGTGCGCGGCATCGGGTTCGACCCCCTCTGTCTCCAGCGCCTTCAGCAACTCCCCCAGCAGCAACGGATTGCCGCCCGTCGCTTCGTGGCACGCCGCGCAGAAGCGCTGCTCTGCGCCGGCGCCCAGGCGGTTTCGTACGAGCTCCGCGACAGCAGCCTCGCTCAGTGCGACCGGACGGATCGTCACGGCGGCGGGGTCGCTCGCGATCTCCGAAAGCAGCCTGGTGTCCGTGCGCTGCTCGGCAGGGCGAGCGGCGCCCGCTATCAAGACCTGCAGACCCTC
>JBKPME010000042.1:0-11328 GCA_046731915.1 Actinomycetota bacterium | reverse complement strand
AGCCGCCGCCGAGCAGGGCTGGACGATCCGGAGCGTGCCGAGCCCACGCGCCGGCCACGTCCTCATCCACCGCCTGCGGCCAAGGCGCTAGTGCGCAAGCGCCGGGCGGTGCCCGGCGCGCGGCGACGGCCGTAGTGCGCTAGCGCCGGGCGGTGCCCGGCGCGCGGCGACGGTGTTACACGACTTCGTAGGCGTTGCCGCCGCGGCCCGCGACCTCGTCCGCCAGCTGCAGGGCCGCCTGCAGCAGTGCGCCCGGCCGGTGCTGCCCCGCCGGCGCCCAGGTCGCGCCGATGCTCGGGATCACGGGCAGCCCGCCCGGGCCGATCGGACGCCGCGCGACATCGAGGATGCGTTCCGCGATCCTGCCGACGGTCGTCGCGTCGTGCACGCCGGCGCACACGGCCGCGAGCCGCTCCTCGTCGAGCTGCCCGACGAGATCGAGCGGGCGGAGCGCCGAGCCGATGTGACGTCCCATCTCGCGCAGGATCACGCTGGTGGCCGGGCGGCCGCGGTCCTCGACGAGGCGCTCCATGCCGTCGACTCGGATCACGATCACGCCGGCGGCGCCGGAGCCGGCCGGGTGAAGCGCCCAGGCGAGCCGGTCGAGGAGCGAGAAGCGCGTGGGCAGGCCGGTTGCCGGGTCGATCTCGGCGGCGGTCTGCGGCTCCGCCCCCACCAGGTCAAGCCGGCGCGTGACCCACTGGACCTCGGCCCCATCGCCCGCGACGAAGGTGGTCTCGACGGGGCACCAGCCGCCGCCTGCGGCGAGCAGTCGGTACTCGACGGTCTCCGCCGCCGGCCCGCGCATCCAGCCGCGATGGAGCGACATCACGCGGTCGCCGTCGTCGGGGTGGATCAGGGCCTGCACGGGGCTGCCGATCAGCGTGTCGCGCGGCACACCCGTGAGCTCGGAGACGAGCGGCGAGGCGTACACGAACGACCCGGCGGCATCATGGACCGATACGAGCGCGCGCACGCTCGCCGCAAGCAGCCTGAAGCGGTGCTCCCACGGCTCGGGAGCGATGCCGCCGCCCTCCACGGCCTTCAGATGTCGTCTTGGGACACCCACGCTGGTGTTATCGGCGCGGGAATGCCGACGTTTAGCGCGGAAGCTCGGCCAGGGAGCGATACAGCTCGCGGGCGCTGAGCTCGCCGAGCCGCAGGCTCTCGAGCCGATAGCTCTCGTTCGGGGCGTGAAAGGCGTCCGCGCCGAGCGCGAAGCCGCTCACGATCGTGGGCACGCCCTGCTCGGCGAGCACCGCAAGGAGCGGCAAGGTGCCGCCCAGCCGCACGAATACGGGCGCGGTGCCGCAGGCCACCTCGATGGCCCTCGCCGCAAGCTGGAGCGCTGGAGCGTCGGCGTCGAAGAGGGCGGGCTCGGCGACGTCGAGGTCCATCGAGAGCTCTGCCCCCACGGGCACGGCGGCGCGGAGGAGCCGCTCCACCGTCGCGGCGATCTCGGACGCGCTCTGGCTGGGCGCGAGCCTGACGCTCAGCTGCGCTCTCGCCACCGAGGGGATCACGGTGCGCGGCTCGCCTGCGGTCAGCATGTTCACGTCAACGGAGGGCTCGCCGCCGGTGCGCTCCCAGAACTCGTCCGCGGCGCCTGGGGTCACCTCGTTGGCTCCCGCTTCGGCCAGCATGTCGGCGCCGCTCGGCAGTCGGGGCCACGACGCGCGCTCCGTCTCCTCGAACGGAACGACCTCGCCGCGGAGCTCGGCCCGAACGCGCCCGTCAGGGCCGGGCAGCACCTCGCGCAGGATCCCCATCAGCACGTGCGTCGCATTCAGGACGGCGCCGCCGTAGATGCCGGAGTGCAGATCGCGCGCACCGGTGCGGACCACCACCGGCCCCGCGACCATCCCGCGCGCCCCGGTGCTGATCGCGGGCGTCTGCTCATCCGCCATCACGGAGTCGAAGACGAGCGCGGCGTCGACGTCCGGCGGCTGCTCCTTCAGATGGCGGAGGACGGCCTCGCTCCCGACCTCCTCCTCCCCCTCGACGAGGAAGCGGACGTTCACGGGCAGCGCCCCGGCGTCCGCGAGCTCGCAGGCCACGTGGAGCAGCGGCAGGAAGTTGCCCTTGTCGTCGGCCGCACCGCGCGCGTAGAGTCGCCCGTCGCGCTCGGTGGGATCGAACGGCGGGGATTCCCAGGCGTCAAGCGGGCCGGGGTCCTGCACGTCGTAGTGGCCGTAGGAGAGGACGGTGGGCGCGTTGCCGGTGCTGGCCCGCAGCTCGCCGACCGCCATCGGGTGGCTGCCGTCTGCCGAAAGCGTCTCCGCGGTGCCGCCGGCCCGCTCGATGCGCTCGATCACCCACTCGCACGCACGGGCGAGCGCCTCGGCGTCGCCCCCGCCGGTCGAGACCGACGGAATGCGCAGCCAGTCTTCGAGCTCTTCGCGGATGGGCGGCACGACTCACGTAGCATCGTATGGATGCGCCGGCTGTTCTGGCTCGTCGCCGCGGTGGTGCTCGTCGACACCATGTTCTTCGCCGCGGTTGCACCGCTCCTTCCGCACTACTCCGACGAGCTCAACCTGTCCAAGACCGGCGCCGGCATCCTTACGGCCGCGTACCCCGCCGGAACGTTCGTAGGCGCGCTCCCCTCCGGCTGGCTCGCCACGCGCTGGGGCGTGAAGCCGACACTGCTCCTCGGACTGGCGATGCTGGGCACCGCGAGCCTCGGGTTCGCGTTCGCCGGCAACGTCGTAGTTCTGGACAGCGCGCGCTTCCTGCAGGGGGTCGGCGGTGCGTGCATGTGGGCAGCGGGCATGGCCTGGCTTGTGTCGGCGTCGCCGGTCGGGCGCCGCGGCGAGATGATCGGCGCCGCGCTGAGCGCCGCGATCGTAGGAGTGCTGCTCGGCCCTGTTCTGGGCGGCGCGGCCACACTCCTCAGCCCCGAGGCAGTCTTCAGCTCGGTCGCTGTCGTGGCGGCCGCGCTCGCAGTCTGGACCTGGTCCATGCCGGGCGTCGAGCCGGAGGCGAGCCCTGGCATCAGGGGGATGGTGCGCGCGCTCGGGAGACCCGCGCTGCTGATCGGCTTTTGGGTCTTCACTCTCCCCGCGCTCTTCAGCGGGGTGATTGAGGTGCTCGTGCCGCTGCACCTCGACGATCTCAGCGTGAGCGGAGCGACGATCGGACTCATCTTCCTGCTCGCCGCCGCCGTGGAGGCCATCGTCAGCCCAATCGCAGGGCGCGTCTCCGACCGCGCCGGACGAATGACTCCGATCCGCGCCGGGCTCCTCGGGGCCGCGGTGATGGCGGTCGTGCTGCCGCTCCCCGACACGGCGGTGCTCGTCGGGCTGATGTTGATGCTGACGTTCGTCGCCCTCGCGAGCTTCTGGGCGCCGGGCATGGCCCTCCTCTCCGACGCCGCCGAGGAGGCCGGCCTCGATCAGGCGCTCGCCTTCGCGATCTCGAACCTCGCCTGGGCGCTCGGCCACGTCTTCGGCGCGGGCGTCGGCGGCGCGGTCGCCGACGCGACCTCGGACACGGTGCCCTACGCGGTGCTCGCCGTCGCGTGCGCGCTGACGCTCGCCGGCCTAACGGTGAGCAGGCGGCGCCGCGAGGCGCTCAGCACCTAGGCGCAGCTCGGCCAGGGCGCCGTGCCGCTCTGGCGGTACAGCTTCAGCGCCAGCCGGTCCTGCAGCCACTCGGGGGCCGCGGCCGGGTCGCCGCTGCCGCCAAGATTGCGCCAGGTCTCACGGCTGAACTGGTACTTGCCGCGGTAGGTGCCGCCGGGCGAGACCGCGCGCGGGTTGCCGCCCGACTCGCACTCCGCTATCTGCCGCAGCGCGAGCGGCAGCCGGGTGCCGCTCGTGCGGCGCACGGAGCGCGCGCTGAACGGGCTGAGGCCGAGCGCTCCCCGGGTCAACGGGCCGACGATGCCGTCCGGCACGAGGCCGTTGCCGCGCTGGAAGCGCTTCACCGCGCGATCGGTGATCGGGCCGAACACCCCGTCCGCCGGGATGCCGAGCTTGCGCTGGATGGAGCGCACAGCCGAGCCGCGGTCGCCGCGCTTCACGACCACCTCGCTGGCCGCCGTCGCTCCGCCCGACGCGCTCGTGCCCGGGTCAGCCAAAGCGGGCACCGCCCCGACCGCAAACAGCGCAGCAGCCGCGAGCAGGCTCGCGAACTGCGGGCCACGCACGGCATCGTTGATCCTCGCCACCAACCAATTCCCCTTTCCGGTGCCTACGGGGTGAGCTGACGGGCTCGCGCCGGAAAGTGGCGCTACGCGACGCCTGGGTCGCGATTCGCCCCCGCGGCCGTTTGGCCGCAATTGGGTCCCCCGTTCCCCGCTGTCGGGACAGCGGAGACTCGGCAGTTCACATCAGAAGTCGTACATCCAAGCACATCGGCCCGGAAAACGTCGCGCTTGAGTACCTATTGATTCCTAGCGATCCGCGAGGAGCAGGTCGTCCACGACCGTGACGATGTCGATCGGCTCGCGCTCGAAGCGGGGCGGGCCGTCGACCCGCGGCTCCTCCGGCGCGGCAGCCGGACCGATCTCGGGCAGGTCAGGGCCGGGCGGAAGCGCTATGCGAGCCTGCTCCCGGCGATGGAGCCAGACGCCCAGCGCGAGCGCCCCGACCACGAATGGTGCCATGCGAAGAAGCATGCGAAGGCGGGGCATCCGTGCGACCCTACACCCCAACGCGGATACGCTGAGCGCTCCATGGATCTCGGTCTCGACGGAAAAGTCGCGCTCGTAACCGGCGCGTCACAGGGCATCGGCTACGGGATCGCAAAGGAGCTCGCGCAGGAGGGCGCGCGGGTGGCGATCAGCTCACGCACGCAGAAGAAGATCGAGGCCGCGGCGGAGGAGATCGGCGCGCGTGCGTATGTCCATGACACGCTCGACCTCGACTCCGCTCCCGATCTGGTGGAGGCGGTTGGGCGCGACCTCGGCTCGATCGACGTCCTCGTCACGAACACGGGCGGCCCGCCCGGCGGCGACCCGCTGGAGTTCACGCGCGAGCAGTGGGAGGCGGCGCACCGCGAGCTGGTGGTGGCCCCGATCGAGATGATCGAGCTGGTGGTGCCGGGCATGCGCGAGCGCGGCTTCGGCCGGATAGTGAGCGTCTCCTCGTCGGCCGCACGGGAGCCGATCCCAGCGCTTCTGATGTCGAACGCGCACCGGCCCGGGCTGCTCGGCGCCTTCAAGACGCTGGCGAAGCGGCTCGCCGGCGACGGCATCACGCTCAACACCATCCTGCCGGGCCGGATCGCCACCGCCCGCATCAAGCATCTGCACGGCTCGATCGTGCAGGCCCAGGAGGCGGCCCGCGGTTCAATACCCGCCGGTCGCCTCGGCACGGCCGAGGAGATCGGGGCGGCCGCCGCGTTCCTGTGCTCGGAACGGGCCGCGTACATCACCGGGCAGGCGCTGCTCGTCGACGGAGGGCTCGTCGGTTGCCTATGAGCTCCTCGGAGGCCACGGCACTTCCCAGCGTGACGTTCGAGGTCGAGCGCTTCGAGTGGGCGTCGGACGGCCGGCTCGAGGTGGTCGGACGCTGGTTCGGGCTGCGTGGCCACCGCTTCCTGCGGCCGACCCTCGACGTGGAGGTCGCGGGCGAGCGCCGGCGGATGCTCGCCCTGCTGGAGCACAAGCCCTGGGCGGCCGAGGACGGCGAGAAGTGGGTCGCGGCGTTCGCATGGAGAGGTGAGCGAGTGAGGCTGGACGACGCGGAGCTGACGGTGAGCCCGGACCTGGCGGTCCAGCTGCCGCTGCCGGACGGCTCGGCGGACGACTCCGCAGCGGCGCGCACCGCGGCGACGACCGGTGAGCGACGGCCGGCCCGGCGTCCCCGCACCGCGGTGCTCGAGGGCGAGCTGGCGAGCGCGCTGGCCGAGGTCGCCCGCCTCAACGACGAGCTCACGAAGACACGAGACACGCATTCAGACGCCGCACGCGAGCTGCGCGAACGCGCGCGCCTCGCCCAAGAGGAGGCGAAGAGGCTGGAGGTAGAGCTCGAGAGGGCAACCGGCCGGCTCGCCACGGCGGAAGCTCACACCGAAGGCAGGCTGGAGGAGCTCCGCAGGGAGCGCGACGAAGCCACAGCCGCCCGCGAGACGGCCGGCGCGGACGCAGCCGCCGCCCGAGCCGAGCGCGACGCGGCGCTCAAGAAGCTCACCGAGCTGGAGCGCGAGCGCGACGCCCTAGCGGAAGCCCGCGACCGCGCCCGCGAGGAGCGCAACGCCTGGATGACACGCGCCCGCGCGACCGCCGCGGAACAGCGCAGAGGCGGAGCCATAGCCGCGCGCGTGCCCGCCCCCGAAAGCGGTCCGGCGCCGACCCAGCGCATGACCCCGCCACCGGAGCGCACCGACCCGCGGGGCGAGCGTGATGCCCCACCCGCTGGACGCGATGCTCCATCCGCCGAACGTGACGCCGCGCCGGCCGAACCTGACGCGACTTCTCCATCCTCCGAGCGCCGCACCATCCAGATCGGTGAGCGCCCGGGGCCGCTCAGGCCCGCGCCTCCGGAGGGCGGTGCCTGGCCCTCTCGGAGGATCTGGACACCGCGGCTGATAGCGATCGTGGCGCTGATTGCCTTCGTGGTGATCGTGCTACTGCTCCTGCTACTGGCCCTCTAGACCCGCGGCGCGATAAACCTCTGGTGGAGTGACCACCGGCACCGAACCAACGCCGCTCGAGTACGACCCTCAGCAGGGCTACTTCGACGAGCTGTTCGAGGCGTCCGGGACGCCGCGGCCTGCTGCCGCTGCGCTGGCGGGCTCGCTCGGCCGGCTCGGTCGCGACCGGCTCAGGTCCGCCGGCGAGCGCCGCGACGCGATCTTCGTCCAGCAGGGAATCACGTTCGATGCATCCGGCCCCGACGGCGCGCAGAGCCGTGACAGGCCGTTCCCGCTCGATCTCGTGCCGCGCATCCTTCCGGCCGAAGAATGGCGCGTGATCAAGCGCGGGCTCGCCCAGCGCGTGCGCGCGCTCAACTCGTTTGTCGACGACATCTACCACGCGCAGGAGATCATCAAGGAGCGGATCGTCCCCTGGCAGCTGGTGCTGACGCGATCGCACTTCGCGCGCCAGGCGCACGGCATAAGGCCGCCTGGCGGCGTCTGGTGCCACGTGTCCGGCTGCGACCTCGTCCGCGACGCGGACGGCCGCTGGAAGGTGCTCGAGGACAACGTGCGGACACCGTCGGGCATCTCGTACGTCCTCGAGAACCGGATCGCGATGAGCCGGCTCCTGCCAGAGCTGTTCGCGAGCTACGACGTCCGCCCCGTGAGCCACTACCCCGCGCTTCTGCTCGACGCGCTGAAGGCGGCGGCGCCGAGCGGCGGCGAGAACCCGGTCGTGGTCGTATGGACCCCCGGCTCCGCGAACAGCGCGTACTTCGAGCACGCCTTCCTCGCGAGGCAGATGGGAGTGGAACTGGTCGAGGCGTCGGACCTCGTCGTCCGCGATTCGCTCTGCTACATGCGCACCACGCGCGGGCTCGCCCGGGTCGACTCGATCTACCGCCGCATCGACGACGACTTCATGGACCCGCTCGAGTTCCGGCCCGACTCGCTGCTCGGCGTCCCCGGCCTGATGGGCGTCTACAGGTCCGGCAACGTGGCGCTCGCGAACGCGGTAGGCACCGGCGTGGCCGACGACAAGGCCGTCTACCACTACGTCCCGGAGATGATCCGCTTCTACCTCGCCGAGGAGCCGATCCTCGACAACCTCCCCACCTGGATGCTCGCCGACCCGGAGCAGCGGGAGTTCGCGCTCGAGCACCTGCACGAGCTGGTCGTGAAGCCCACGGGCGAGTCGGGCGGGAAGGGTGTCTTCATCGGACCGCTCGCGAGCGAGGACCAGCTGGAGGGCCAGCGCCTCCTAGTCGCCGAGGCGCCCGAGCGCTGGATCGCACAGCAGACGGTCTCACTCTCCACCGTCCCGACCGCGCTGCCCGATGGCTCCCTGGCGCCGCGGCACGTGGACCTGCGCCCCTTTGCGGTGTTCGGCGAGGAGATCAAGATCGTGCCGGGCGGCCTCACGCGCGTGGCGCTGCGCGAGGGTTCGATGATCGTGAACAGCTCGCAGGGCGGCGGCTCCAAGGACACCTGGGTGCTTGCGGGCGAGGGCGCGGCCGGGGAGGGCCCGAAGGGGCCGGACGCGCTCACGCCGCCGGAGCTGCCGGGCCTGCGCCAGGCGGGGTGGCGTGGCCAGCAGCAACAACAGCAACAGGTCGGATGCTCGCCCGCATAGCTCATGACCTGTACTGGCTCGGCCGCCATCTCGTGCGCGCGGAGCACACCGCGCGCATGCTCGACGGGCTCTTCCACGCCGACCTACAGGGCCGTCCCGACGACCCCGCCTCGGTGACGCTCTCCTGGGACGCGCTGCTCGTGATCATGGGCGCCGGGCCGGCCGGCGACGCCCCGGCGCGGCGCGACCACGTCGTCCGCCTCCTGACGACGGCCCCTGAGAACCCCGTCTCGATCGTCTCCTCGGCGACCGCGGCGCGCGAGGGCGCGCGCACGCTGCGGGACACGATCTCCGCGGAGATGTGGGAGTCGGTGAACACGTTCCAGCTGCTGCTGGGGCGGCAGGACCTCGATGCCGGCCTTCGCGCCGGCCCCTACTCGATCTACAACCTCGTGAAGGAGCGGAGCGCGCTGTTCTGGGGCCTCACCTCGCGGACGATGCAAAAGGACGACGCGCGCGCCTTCCTGGTCGCGGGTGGCCGGCTCGAGGCGGCGGACATGGTTCTGCGGATGCTCCGGGTTGCGCTTCCTCCCGCCCCCGACGCGGACGGCGAGGGCCCGGCGGAGGCGCCCCGGCGTGACGGCAACGCGCTCGCGCTGCTGAGGGCCGTCGGCGGCCTCCAGGCGTTCATGCGCGCCGCCGCGTCGCCGCCGAACGCGGGCCCGGTGTCCTGGTTCATGCTCTACGAGCGCGAGTTCCCGGACTCGGTCGCGGCGTCGCTCGAGTCGCTCGCGGCGGCGCTCGATCGCGTGGAGGGCGAGCCACAGGGCTCGCCGCCGGTACTACGCGTGCGCAGGATGCTTGCGGACATGGACTTCCGGGCACGGGTATCGCCTGGCCCCGATGCCGTCAGCCCACAGCTTCGCCCCATCCAGCAGGAGCTCGAGCGCCTCGATGCCGAGATCCACGATCGCTTCTTCGATCCCAGCTCCGTGGTAACTCAGACCGTTACAGGATGAGGTTCGCGCTCCGCTACCAGACCGAGTACCGCTACAGCGCGCCGGTCTTCGACCAGCACAACTCGCTGCGGGTGAAGCCGGCGACGGGTGGGCTGCAGCGCGTACGGAACTTCCGGCTCGCGGTCGAGCCGAGCGCGCGCACACGCACCTACCGCGACTACTTCGGCACCGAGGTGATCGACTTCAACGTGCCCGGCGAGCACGAGCGGCTCGCGATCACGGCCGAGGGCGACGTCACGACGGAAGCTCCGCCGGAGCCGCCCGCGGGCGGCTGGGAGCGCGCCCGCGGCGAGGAGTACACGTCGGCCGGCGGCGAGTTCCTGCTGCGCACGAGCGACGAGCCGCCGAACGGGGCCCTCGCGGCGATGATCGACGACGTCCGCGGCAGCGACCCGCGCGCGACGCTGGAGGCCGTCTGCGAGCTGATCCCTGACCGCTTCGAGTACAGCCCTGGGGCCACGTTCGTAGGCTCGACCGTGGACGATCTGCTCGACGCCGGCGGCGGCGTGTGCCAGGACTTCGTGCACCTGGCGCTGATCCTGCTGAGGCGGCACGGGATCGCCGCGCGCTACGTGTCCGGCTATCTGTTCGCCGCGCCGGAGGACGGCGGGACGGACTCGGTCGAGGTCGACACCCATGCCTGGGTCGAGGCCCTACTCCCGGACTCGAACGGCGGCGGGCCGGCCTGGGTGGGCGCCGATCCGACGAACCGCACCCTCGCCGGCGAGACGCACGTGAAGATCGGCCATGGCCGCTTCTACGGTGACGTCCCTCCGATCAAGGGCGTCTATCGCGGTGACGGCGGTGAGGCCGCGCACGACGTGAGCGTCAACATGACTCGCCTCGATTAGGCCGCGAGGGCCGGGGCCGGAGCCCTCTCGAGCGCCAGCTCCAGCACCTCGTCCACGGTCATGACCGGGTGGAAGGCCATCGCCTCGCGGACCTCCTCAGGGACGTCGTCCAGGTCAGCCCGGTTGCGCTCGGGCAGGATCACGTCGGTGAGCCCCGCCGCGTGCGCGGCCAGCACCTTCTGCTTCAGGCCGCCGATCGGGAGCACGCGGCCCTGCAGCGTGACCTCGCCGGTCATGCCGACCGTGTGCTTCACGGGCCGTCCGCTCAGGAGTGAGGCAAGCGCGGTGGTCATCGTGATACCCGCGCTCGGGCCGTCCTTCGGGATCGCGCCCGCCGGCACGTGGAGGTGGAACTCCCGGCCGTCGAAGGCGTCCTCGTCGATGTCGAGCGCGTCGGCGTGCCCGCGGACGTAGGAGAGCGCGATCCGCGCCGACTCCTTCATCACGTCACCGAGCTGGCCGGTCAGCACAAGGCCGTCCTTGCCCTTCATCGAGGTGGCCTCGATGAACAGCACGTCGCCGCCGGCGCCGGTCACGGAGAGGCCGGTGGCCACGCCCGGGATCGCCGTCCGCTCGGCCGACTCCTGAAAGAAGCGCTGCCGCCCGAGGGCGTCACGCAGCTCGTCCAGGCCGATGTCGACCGGGGCGGTCCTCTCGCCAGCCGCGATCTTGGTCGCGGTCTTCCGGAGCAGAGTGCCGAGCTCGCGCTCGAGATTCCTGACGCCCGCCTCGCGTGTGTACTCGGTGACCACGGCGCGCAGCACCTCGTCGGCGATCTCCACCTCGTCCTCGCGCAGGCCGTTCCGCTCGCGCTGGCGCGGCCAGAGGTAGCCCTTCGCGATCGCGACCTTCTCGTCCGTCGTGTACCCGTCGAAGCGCACGACCTCCATGCGGTCGAGCAGCGGCGCGGGGATCGTCTCGGCCATGTTGGCCGTGGCGATGAACACGACCTCCGAGAGGTCGAGCTCCACGTCGAGATAGTGGTCGCGGAACGAGTGGTTTTGCGCCGGATCGAGCACCTCGAGCAGGGCCGCGCTCGGGTCGCCGCGCCAGTCGGCTCCGACCTTGTCGACCTCGTCGAGCATGATCACCGGGTTCATCGTCCCGGCGTCGCGCAGGGCACGGACGAGCCGGCCCGGCAGCGCGCCGATGTACGTCCGACGGTGACCGCGGATCTCGGCCTCGTCGCGCACGCCGCCCAGCGACATGCGCACGAACTCGCGTCCCGTGGCGCGGGCGATCGACTCCCCGATGGAGGTCTTGCCCGTGCCGGGCGGGCCAATCAGCGTCAGGATCGCGC
>JBKPME010000041.1:0-7509 GCA_046731915.1 Actinomycetota bacterium | reverse complement strand
CGCGGTTGCCCCCGTGGAGCGGCTCGGGGTCAGCATCCGGCGGCCCTCGCTAGGGCCTCCGGTCAGCATCCGGCGGCCCTCGCTAGGGCCTCGATGTGACCAGCATGTGACCTAAGTGTTCGGCGGAGCCGCACCACGTGGCATGTCCTCGCCGTCCCTCGCCGCGAGGGCTGAGCCACGAAAGCAAAGGTTTGCAGGACTTTTCACGGTCTCGCAGCTTCGCGCCTAAAGCGGACGACGGGCTTCGAACCCGCGACCTTCGGCTTGGGAAGCCGACGCTCTACCAACTGAGCTACGTCCGCCTGAGAATGCGATTCTAGGCAAGTGCGCCGTAAGGTGATCGTCATCGGCGGGGGCGTTGCGGGCATGAGCGCTGCCCACGAGCTGGCCGTCCGCGACGAGTTCGATGTGGTCGTCTTCGAGCTCCGCTCGATCGCGGGCGGCAAGGCGCGCAGCATGCCGGCGAGGGACGGGAGCGGCGGGCGGGGACCGCTGCCGGGCGAGCATGGGTTCCGCTTCTTCCCCGGCTTCTACCGGCACGTCACGCACACGATGAGCCGGATCCCCTACCCGGGCCAGGCGGCGGGCGTGCTCGACAACCTGGTGACCGCGACCGAGGTACAGCTGGCCCAGGAGGAGGGGCGGAACGAGCTCGTGACGCCCGCGCACTTCCCGGCCACGACCAGCGACTGGCAGGCGACGCTCCGGTTCGCCGCCGAGTACGCCGTCAACCTGGGCATCCCGGTCGTCGAGCAGGTGCACTTCATCAAGCTGCTGAGCGACCTGCTCTCGGCCTGCGAGGAGCGGCGCTTCGAGCAGTACGAGAACCAGAGCTGGTGGGAGTTCTCGGGCGCCGCGCGGCGCTCGGCGGGCTACCGCAGGTTCCTCGCCGACGGGCTCACACGCTCGCTCGTTGCGGCTCGAGCACAGGAGATGAGCGCGCGCACCGGCGGGTACATCCTGCTGCAGCTCCTGCAGGACCTGGCGAAGCCCCGCGGCCAGGTGGACCGGGTGCTGAAGGGGCCCACGAACGAGATGTGGATCGACCCCTGGCTGCACGAGCTCGAGCGACTCGGCGTCGACTACCGGCTATCGCACCGCGTGGAGGCGATCGAGAGTCAGGGCAACCGCGTCACAGGAATCTCGGGGCACTACCTGACCGACGCGGGCGCCCCCGGCCAGACGTTCGAGGACGATGCCGACTACTACGTGGCCGCGGTGCCGGTCGAGGTGCTGCGGGAGCAGATCGCGATGGACCGGCTGAAGCAGGCAAGCCCGGCTCTCGCGGGCCTCGACCGCCTCGTCGTGCGCTGGATGAACGGGATCATGCTCTACCTGAAGCAGGACGTGCCGCTCATCCATGGGCACTCCATCTACATCGACTCGCGCTGGGCGCTGACCTCGATCTCGCAGCGGCAGTTCTGGCCCAGCGTCAACCTGCGCGGACTGGGCGACGGGGGCGTGGGCGGAATCCTGTCCGTCGACATCTCCGACTGGGACACGCCCGGCGGCCAGGCCGCGAACAACAAGCCGGCGAGGAGCTGCACCAGGGAGCAGGTCGCCGCCGAGGTCTGGGCACAGATGAAGGCTGCTCTCAACGACCGTGCGGAGGTGCTCTCAGACGCGAACCTGGCGGATTGGTTCCTCGACCCGGCGATCGTCCACCCGAACCCGACCGAGGCCATGAACCTCGAGCCGCTGCTGGTGAACACGGCGGGATCCTGGGCGGTCCGGCCCGAGGCGGAGCTGCCCGAGGTCGACAACCTGTTCCTTGCGTCGGACTACGTCCGTACGTTCACCGACCTCGCGACGATGGAGGGCGCCAACGAGGCAGCCCGCAGGGCGGTGAACGCCATCCTCAACGCATCGGGCTCCGACGCCGAGCCGTGCGAGGTCTTGCCGCTCTCGGAACCCGGCGGGCTCCTCTTCGAGGCCGCTCGCGCCGCGGATCGCGTGATGTGGGAGCTGTTCGGATCGCGGCGCTCTCCGCCCCCGACGGTCACCTTGAGCGAGGGCGACGTCGAGGCGAACCCGCTCACCCGCGCGGCCCGCTGGTTGGGACTGGGCTGAGCGACGCCGAACCATCAACCGGCGATCTTGATGCGCGGGTCGCGCAGTGCCATCACGACGTTGGTCACGGCGCTCAGCAGCACGACGAAGAACGCGCCGAACATAACGATCACGAGCACCGGAGGCACGTCGAGCTGGCCAATCGATTGCGCCGCGTACTGCCCTACGCCGTGCAGGTTGAAGACCGACTCGGTGAGGATCGCCGCGCCGCCGACGACCGCCGCGAAATCAAGGCCCCAGAGCGCGACGATCGGTATCACCGAGTTGCGGAGGACGTTGTGGACGAGCACCCTGCGCTCGCCGATTCCCTTCGCCTTCGCGGTGCGGACGAAGTCCTCGTTGATCGTGTCGAGCATGCTCGAGCGCAGCACGCGCGAATAGAGGCCGATGAACAGTGTCGACAGCGCGAGCCAGGGCAGGATCATGTGTACAGCCACTCGCGAGCCGGTCGCTCGTGAGCGGCACGTAGCCGCCGTTCGGGAACAGCGCCAGCTTGTAGGCCAGCACCTACAGCATCAGCGCGCCCAGCAGGAAGACCGGCGTCGAGACGCCGACCATCGCGAGCGCGGTGAGGGCCCTGCTGGACCGTCGCGGCTGCGGTGGTCGCCGTTCGCCGCTTCAGGTGGGAGCCGGCCGAGACGGAGTCAGGCGGCCCGAACCGTAAGCCATACGTCCGCGCCCCTGCCGGGTAGGTTCCTCGCCCCGGCCTCCCCTCCGTGCGCCTCCGCGATCGTCGCGACGATCGGCAGGCCGAGGCCCGTGCCGCCGCCCCGGCGTGCCGAATCGCCGCGGCTGAAGCGCTCGAAGGCGCGCTCCAGCAGCCCGTCGGGGAACCCGTGCCCCTGGTCGCTCACGTGCAACTCCACCGTTCCCTCTGAGACTTGCGCGGCGAGCGTGATCTCCCCCTCGCCATAGGCGAGCGCGTTCGCGACGAGGTTGTCGAGCGCCTGGGCGGCGCGATCCGGATCGGCCAGCAGCACGAGCCCAGGGGCGGCACTGGTCGTGAGCCTGCGCCCAGCCGCCGAGGCTGCCGCGCCTGCCCGCTCCGCGGCGGCATCGAGGAGCCGCTCCGCATCGAGCGGCTCGGGGCGAACCGGCAGGCGGCCGCCGTCGCCGCGCGCGAGCGTCAACAGGTCGGCGGCGAGCCTGGACAGCCGCCGGGCCTCGTGCTCAACGGACTCGAGCGCGGCCCGCAGCTCCTGTGCGTCGCGCTCGCCCCGGAGCGTGACCTGCACCTCGGCCAGCAGAACCGTCAGCGGCGTGCGGAGCTCGTGGCTCGCATCGGCGAGCAGCCGCCGCTCACGCACAAGCGCGCCGTCCAGCCGCGCGAGCAGCTCGTTCAGCGTGTGCCCGAGCGCTTCGATTTCGTCGCCAGTCGTGGGGACGGGCAGACGCTCAGCCGTGTCGCGCTCGGTGATCTGCTCGGCGCGAGCGCGCATGCGCTCGACGGGGCTCAGCGCTGCGCCGGCGACCTGGTAGCCGGCATACGTCGCGAGCCCCAATGCAAACGGGCCGACGATCAGCAGCAGCTCGCCGAGCCGGTCGAGGGCACGGTCGCGCCTGTGGAGCGGCTCCGCCACGGCGACCGCCAGCGGCGTCCCGAACGCGTGCGCGGCGCGCGCCCGGACAGCGGTATCGCCCTGGGCCGTCTCCACGCGCCGGATCCGAAGCCCGCCACGGCTCGCGCGGCGCGCCTCGGGCGCGGTCAGAAGGCGCGAATGCGCCAGTGCCGGCGTCGAGGCCACGAGCGCCCCGCGCGCGTTGTAGACCTGGGCCAGCCGCTCCCGGCTTCGCACGAGAGCGGCGTGTGGCTCGGCGCTCGCAACGAGAGCAGCCGCGTCCGACGCCCGGCTGTTCAGGTTCTCGTCGATGACTCTGTCGAAGTCGCCGCGGAACTGGGTGAAGAGCACGAGCCCGCCGACCACCAGCACCGACGCGAGCACGCCTGCGAACGCGATCGTCAGGCGTACGCGGATCGGCAGCCGGCGGAAGGCGAGCCGCATGGCGCGTACTGCTACCCGCCGGAAGGGAGGACGGCCGTGGGGTGCTGCGCGAGTGTCGCCCTGGTGGTCCTGTGCGCTCCCTGTCGCACATAGCCGATCGTCACGCTCTCCCCGGGCTTGTGGGAGCCGACCACCGCGGCGAGGGCTGATGGGTCGCCGACCGGCTTGCCGGCGACGGAGACGATCAGGTCGCCCGAGCGAAGGCCGGCGTGGGCAGCCGGGCTTGCCCGCTGCACGCGCTTTACGAGCGCGCCGCCGTTTCCGGGCACGGTGCCCACGCCGAGGAGCGCGTGCTGTACGGTCCCGCCGCGCTCCAACACCCCCAGCTCCTGCTGGGCTGTGGCGATCGGGATCGCGAAGCCGATGCCCACGTTCGCATCGCCGTTGCCGCCCGTCGCGATCTGCGAGTTGATGCCCACGACGCGGCCCCGCGCGTCGATCAGCGGCCCGCCCGAGTTGCCGGGATTGATCGCGGCGTCGGTCTGGATCACGTGGTCGATCGTGAAGCCGTCGGGCGCTGTTATCTGGCGCTGCAGCGCGGACACGATCCCGGCCGTGATCGTGCGGTCGAACCCGAACGGATTGCCGATGGCGGCGACGGGATCGCCGACGTGGACGCTCGAGCTGCCCGCGAGCTGCAGCGGGTGCAGCGCCACCTTGGTCGGGTCGACGCGGATGACCGCCAGGTCGTTTGAGTTGTCGGTGCCGGCCACCTGAGCGGCGACCTCGCTGCCGCTTCCGCCGAAGCGGACCGTGACCTTCCGCGCGCCGTCTACGACGTGGGCGTTGGTGAGGATGTCGCCGCGCCGGTCGACCACAAAGCCCGATCCGGTGGCGACGCCGCTCTCCCGTCCGAACGGCGTGTTCGTCGTGATCCCAGACGACTGGACGAATGCGACGCCCGGGGCGTCCTTCGCGTAGATCGCCCTCGAGTCGAGGCCGCCGGCCGCGCTCGAATGGACTACGCGAGTGCGCGCGACGACACGGGTGCCCTGACTGTCTGGGCGGGTCAGCGAGATCACGAGGGCGGCGATTGCGAGCGAGACCGCGGCAGCGGCCGCAATCGGGATCGCGTAGCGCTGCCAGCTTGGGGAACGGGTCTTCACGACATGCCTCCTCGTGCATTCATCAGCCGACCTCGCGGCCGAACAGCTGGCCGCGCAGCACCGCAATCTCGGTGACGACGGCGCCGACAAGCGCGTGCTCGTAGATGGCGATCTCGTCCTCGAGGTCCGCCATGTACCTGCCGTCGGCGTGCAGCCCGCACGCCTCAGCCACCACCCGCTCCTGTGCCAGCTCCACGAGGTGTGCGCGGATATCTGTCATGGACATGTCGGCCTCCTTTCAGCTCATGTGGCCCGCAGCCGGTAACCGGCCCCGCGGACGGTTTCGATGCTCTCGACGCCGAAGGGGCGGTCGAGCTTGTCGCGCAGGCAGCGGATGTAGACCTCGATCACGTTCGAGTGGTGCTCATAGCCCGCGTCCCACGCGCCCTCTAGGAGCTGGTAGCGCGTCAGCACGTGATCGGGGTGCCTCATGAAGACCTCCAGCACCTGGAACTCCTTGGTGGTCAGGGAGATCTCCTGCCCGCGCCGCGACACTCGTCGCGTGGCGGTGTCGAGCTCCAGGTCGGCCACGCGGAGCACGATGCCCTTCTCGTCCGTGCCCCGCCGCGCCAGTGCGCGCAGGCGCGCGAGGAGCTCGCCGAAGTCGAACGGCTTGACGAGGTAGTCGTCGGCCCCCGCGTCAAGCCCGGCGATCCGGTCCTGCACGGCATCGCGGGCCGTGAGCATCAGGATCGGCGTCGCGATCCGGTCAGCGCGGAGGCGCCGGCATACCTCGAAGCCGCTGATCCCGGGGAGCACGACGTCGAGAACGAGCACGTCGTAGCCGCTCGAGCCGGCCATCCAGAGAGCGTCCTCGCCCTTGACGGCCACGTCGGCGAGCAGGCCCTCCTCGCGGAGCCCCTTGCGCATCAGGCTTGCTAGCCGGATCTCGTCCTCTACCACCAGGATGCGCATGCAGAGAACGATTGCTGCCCGGGCGCCGCTTGTCTGCGGTGCCAGCGTCCATTTCGATCTTCCGGCTAGCTGCAATGTGCAGCGCCCTCCGCGGTGCGATCCTGACTGTTCGGGCCGATGGCACTGCGATCACTGATAGTCGACGACAACGAGGGCTTCCGCGCCGCCGCTCGCGCGCTACTGGAGCGCGAGGGGATCTCGGTAGTCGGGATCGCTTCATCGTGTGCGGAGGCCGTTCAGCTCGCCGGCGAGCTGCGCCCGGACGTTGCGCTGGTCGACATCGACCTCGGCGAGGAGAGCGGCTTCGACGTCGCGCTGCGCCTCGCGGGACCGGACGCCTCCGAGCTGTCGCCAGTTGTCCTGATCTCGGCGTACCCCGAGGGGGACTTCGCGGACCTCATCGCCGCCAGCCCGGCGCTCGGGTTCCTCTCGAAGTCCGACTTTTCGGCCAAGAACATCCACGCGGTCCTGCAGCGAACCCGGGTGTCTGCCGGCCGCGGGGGCTAACGCTCGTCGAGGAAGGCGATGACGGCCAGCACGCGGCGGTGGTCATCGTCGGTTTCCGGAAGCCGCAGCTTCGCGAGGATACTGTGGACGTGTTTCTCCACGGTGCCCTCGGTCACGACGAGGCGCCTCGCGATCCCGGCGTTGGAGCGCCCTTCCGCCATGAGGGCCAGAACCTCGCGCTCCCGCGGCGTGAGCTCTTCGAGTGGATCGTCGCGGCGGCGCGCCGCGACCAGTTCCTGCACGAGACCGGGATCGACGACGGAGCCGCCGTGGGCGACCCGCTCGACGGTCTCGACGAAGTCGCCCACGTCGGTCACGCGGCTCTTCAGCACGTAGCCGATCCGGCGCCCGCCGGCGAGCAGCTCCATCGCCTCCTCGACCTCGACATGGGCGGAGAGCACGAGGATCCCGGTATCAGGAAACTCCTCGCGGATCACCCGCGCGGCCTCGAGGCCCTCGGTCTCCTGAGCTGGCGGCATCCTGATGTCGACGATCACGAGGTCGGGGCCGTGCGCGCGGACGAGCTCGAGCAGCCCGGAAGCGTCACCGGCCTGCCCGACGACCTCGAACCCGGACCCGGCCAGCAGGCGCGCGAGGCCCTCGCGGAGCAGGACATCGTCGTCCGCAAGCGCTATGCGGATCGTGTGCGACTCCATCGGATCCGAGCGATTATCCGTGACACGCGCACCGCACTGCTGACGTGAGCGGAGGGCTGACCCGCCGAGTCGTCATCGCGTGCGGCCTCCTGCTGGTGATCGTGGCAGCCGCGTTCGCGGTTCTGCTGGTGGCCATCGAGGACATGCGCGAGTCGGCGAGGCAGGCCGCCCACTCGCAGAGGGAGCTCACGGCCTCGACCGCCCTGGAGCGGCGCGTCGTGGACCTGGAGTCCGGTGCGCGCGGCTTCGTGA
>JBKPME010000040.1:0-16929 GCA_046731915.1 Actinomycetota bacterium | reverse complement strand
TCTCGTGGGCTCGGAGATGTGTATAAGAGACAGGGGGTTACCCCGATTGGGCGAGGCCCCGTCCTGGCCACACTCGATGCATGCAGTTCACCGTGCTGATCATCGACGACGACCCGCAGTTTCGACGGGCCGCGTCCGAGCTGCTCGCCGCTCGCGGCTATCGGGTCGTCGGGGCGGCCGGAAGGCGCCGCCGTCTGCGCGAAGCCCGGCCGTGAGCCTCCGGCCCGCTACCGTTGCTCTGTGAGCAGCCAGCGCGTACCTGGTGGGGTGGTGCACACGCTCCCCGCAGACCTGCGCGAGGCGCTGATGGCCAACACCGCGGCACTCGATGCCTGGAAGGACATCACGCCTTTGGCGCGCAACGAGTTCATCTGCTGGGTACAGGACGCCAAGCAGCAGACGACCCGTGAACGCCGCATTCGCCGGACCCAGGAGGAGCTGGAGGATGGCCAGCGCCGGCCCTGCTGCTGGCCGGGGTGCAAGCACCGCGACCGCACCGGCAGCTAGCGGCTGGGCATTGATTCCGTAAGGCGAGTCCCATTGCGGGAACTCCGCCTGCACCTGCACACCCTTTCCCGGAGGAGCCGGCGCCGGGTCTCCCGCAAGACCGGTCCGCAGCGTCGCTCGCTATCGCAATGCGCGATCCCCACAAGCCGTCGCTGATAGCCGACACACCTGCTCTTCGTCCGCAGCGGGAGGAGGTCGCCCCGCCTGCTTCGCCACAGCCGGCCCACGGTCGCGCGCGGCAGGCCCGGCACCGAAGTCAGTCGTCGAGTAGACCCTTCGCGCCGTACTTGTCGTTTGCCGCCTCGAAGAAGGCGTCACGGTGTGTTGAGAAGTCGAATTTCGGGTCGTCGAGCTCCTTGATACGTGCGAGGCGGTCGTCGCTGGTGGCGTCCCTCGCCACGTGGATGCTGAGGCGCTGGTAGATGAGTGTGGCCTTCCAGTACGCCTCGCGGACCTCGTCGGGGCCAAGCCGAAGCAGGATTCGCTGTGCGCTTCCCCACATCGCGACGAAGGAGTCGGCCATGTCCGCCTGGAGCTCCTCGCTAGCAGCACCTCCTGGATCCAGGCGTGTGTCGCGTCCAGCATTGCGCGCTCCGCGCTGGTGATGTCGCGCGAAGCGTCGTCGAGTACGCCCCGCAGCTCGGAGAGCTCGGCCTGCTTGCGGTCGTGCCGCAACTCGGCCTGTTGGCGCAGGGTGTCGTGCTCGAGCTGTTGTCGCTGGCGCCTTGCCGCTGTGACGGCTGCGATGAGCGCTCCGGCGAGCGCGGCGAGTGCCGCTATCAGGGCAATCCCGATAGTCAGCCAGGGGTCATTCCCCATTCTCCCATCATCGCCGAATCAGCCGAGCTGGTCGTCGAGCTCGGCCGGGGCACCGAGCAATCCCACCTACGGATATCAAGTCGCAGCGCTCGAGGGCCCTTGACCGCCCGATTGCCTCACGGCAAGCTAGCGCTTGGTTACAGCGAGAGCAGGGCCTGAACGAGCACCGCGGTCGCGCGCCCTTCGACTGCGCCAAAACTTGCCGATGCTCGTGCGCAACTCATGAACGGCGAAATCGCTTGCCCCCGAGTTAGCAGCGAATTAGGGTCAGCCTGACTGGAGGTGGTGCACGTGGACCTGCCGCAGCTGCCGCGCGAAGCCGACGCCGTTTTCGAGGGAGGCGGGGTCAAGGGCATAGCGTTCGCTGGCGCGATCAAGGTGTCCGAGCAGGCGGGCGTGCAAGAGTGGAAGAACGTGGCGGGCACGTCGGCCGGCGCGATTGCCGCCTGCCTGCTTGCCGCCGGCTATCACGCCGCTGAGCTCGACCGCATCATGACCGTGAAATACCGGCAGTTCGCGGACTACGGGTTCGGTGGCCTGCCGCGCGGTGTCGTCAACTCGCTGTGGATGCGGGGGCTCGCGCCCGGGCGCTTCTTCATTCAGTGGCTTGAGGGTCACCTCGCCGAGTCGCCGCTGGGGAAGACGCTCGACGGCCGCGAGCCCACCTTCGCGGACGTTGTGCGCAAGGACCTGCCCGCGGACCTAACCGACGACGAGCGCCGGCGGGCGCTCTACCGATTGCGGGTGATCGCCTCGGACGTGACGGCGGGGCGGATGCTGGTCCTGCCCCACGACATCGAAGGATTTAGCCTGACGAAGAGCGGCCCGGAGATAACGCCGGACACCCTTACCCTGACGCAAGCGGTGCGGATGAGTATGAGTTTCCCGTTCCTCTACACGCCCGTGACCCTGTGGGAGGGCGCTCGGCCGCACTTCATCGTCGATGGGGGGCTCCTGTCGAACTTTCCCGTCTGGCTGTTCGACAGCGGTGGGACGAGACGGCCCGCGCGGCCCACGTGGGGCTTCCGCGTGCATGGAGGCACGGAGCTGGAGGAGCCGACGCCGAATCGGCCCATCCGGCTTCCGTTGTGGCGGCTGGCGCTGGCGAAGGCGATGTTTCAGGCCGCCAGCGAGGCGTGGGACCGCGATCGAGCTGCGCGGGCGCAGACGGTGCGGACGGTGGACATCCCGACGGGCCGAATCTCCACCACCGACTTCGACTTGAGCGACGAGGACGCGGCCTTCCTCCGAACGAGCGGTGAGGACAGCGCCCGCAGATTCTTCGCGAGCCAGGACACCAAGGAATATCTGGAGGAGATACGGGCATGACCGCTCACGAGTCCGCGCCCACGGGGGCGACTCGAGCGCACCGCAGGGTGGCACGACCGACAACGGTCAGCCGCCGGTACGCCGTATGAGGTCCGCGGTCCGAGTGCGCGAAACCGCCCGCTGCCAAACGTTGTGATTGCGAAGCGGCAGGCCAGGCGGCTCGCCGGCTTCACTACAGCGCGCGCCCATCGGCGGATGGCTTTCGCTTACTCCCGCGGCGGCGGCCTGTAATCACCTGCAGAGATCGAACCACCTGGCGAGATAATCAGTAACTGTCCTGCGGACATCGTCGCCTGAATGCGATCGCTCAGCTTGACGGTGAGTTTTTCGATAGTGGGCAACAGTAGTGCTGTGAACTCGCGCTCAGGGTACGCGACTTCAGCACCAGCGTCGATCGTCTTTTCGCCGTTTGGCAGGGTGAACAGCTGCAACGAATCGTCTAGGTCGTAGAAGCGAAGCTTGACCGCCGAGTTCGACAGGTTCCGAAAGCGATATCGGCGCTGTTTGGTGGAGGTCCATCGGGTCGGCGGTGGACCTGGGGCGGCTGGCGTACCCTGCGCGATCGCGGCCGCGAGTCCGGCCACCACCTGCTGGTGGGCCTCCAAGGTATGCGGACCGAAGAGCGTCGATGCACCTTCGTATTGCTGCGACGAGTACTCCTCGGGCGTCGTGATGTATTGCGCGTACTCGTTCGAGTATGAGCCAAGCGCGACGTGCCTGATGCCCGCGCTCGAGGTCGCGTCGAGAACCGTCGTGCGGAGGCGGCGGCCAGCCATCGTGCTCAACTCGCCCGGGATTCCGACGATCGCGAAGGTACCTACGCGGAGCAGCTGAACCGGCAGCACCTGCGGCACGGCCGGGGGCTTGTCGATGCCGGGCATCAGCACGACCGGCTTTGGCAAGTGTCCCTCGCGCTCTGCGACCGCTGTCTCCTGGTCGATTACCGAGACACCGAATATTGCGCTGAGACCCAAGCTCGCGACGCCGGCGATCAGGGCGTCTCCCTCATCGATGTTGGCGGCCGTGATGCCTTCGCGTATCCCAAGGTCGGGCTCCGGGACGCTGTCCTCTGAGCTGCCTGCCGCGAACGAGATTCCGAGTGCCGCCGGCCACGTGCGCGTTTCGCCCCCTCCCGTCGGGGCGTTCGAGAAATCCACGCGGGTGTGCCGGTGGTCCACGGGTCCCGTGACCTCCTCGGTCGCGGCCGAGAACAGACGCTCGGCTACCTCGAACTGCTGGCGACCGTGCTTCTGCATCTGGGCAATGTCGTGGACACCGTCAGGGATGTGCCCGAGCTCAACATTCCCTGAGACATCACCGCAGTTGGCGTTGGCGAACGCGGCGACGAACGTCTCTGGCTTCCGATGGTCGCTCCCCATCCGATGCTCGAATAGAGAACTCGCATAGCCCTTGTTGTCCCCGCTGACGAGCGTGTTCTTCTGGCCACGATCGGTGGGGTGGATCGCGTACCAGCTCAGCGCCCCGACCGCCCGCTCTCGGCCGCCGTCGTCAACCTTCACGAACTTCAGTAACAGCATCTCGCGATCGGTGTCCGCACCCCAGCGATCGCGTTCTGCCGGCGGATTACATAGGTACGCAGGTTGTGAGCGGTTTCGCCCACAGTCAGCGACCTCCCCGCGGTTCACGTATATGCGCCCGGGCGCGAGGTTTGCATGTGCCATCTCGACGGCCTTGACGCAGCCGTCGACGATGCACGTGACGGTGGCCTCGTCACAACCGCCACGGTCAAAGTCGAAGTCGTAGAGCAGTGCGCCGGAGAATCCGCCCGGCGCACTGTGTGTGTGGGTTCCGGCCAGCAGAACGTTGTTTTCGCTGTACAGCCCTTCGTTTGTCGCCGCGAGCCGCTTCAGGACGCCGTCCTTCACGCGACGCGTACCGGCCCAGATGTCAGCGACGATGATCACGACACACGCGCCAGCCGCCGCGAGCGGCGGCTGTGCGACCACGAATGCGCGGGCGTAAAGCGGCGACTCGACACCAGTCGCGATCTGTGTGTTGTCTGCCATGCCCTGCAGCGGCAGGCCGATCGCCGGATCGGTGACCTCCCCGATCCCGGTTCCTATGTTGTACGAAACTGGCACGCTCGCGCCGCCCGAAATTTGTTGCGTTCGCCGCTGGCGGGCAGGAGACTATGCCTTTCTTGCGGTTCTCTCCAGCATTTGCCGACTTGCTAAACACGCCGCGGAGCTTGAGCGGAAGGCCGACCAGCGATGCCTGAAGCGGAGCGAACCGACATCGAGGACTGGGCGCAGCTGATCTCGTTCCGCCCTGACCTGGTTCTGCGGCCGACGAGCGTCGATGAGCTAAAGACGATGCTCGAGCGGATCCATCGGGGTGAGCTCGGAAATGGCGTCGTGCGGGTGCCGGGCAGTCTGCACTCCTGCTCCAATATCGTCGTCTCGGAAGCTCTGCTCGACACGTCCGGGCTTCCGAAGGCGATCGAGTTCGACGCGGGCGACCAGGCCGTGGAAAGCTCGGCAAACGTAACGCTCCACGAGTTCCTGGCCGAGCTCGGCGGACACGGCAAGTCAATCACCGCGACCGGCGGCACAGACCACCAGACCCTGGCCGGTCTGATCTCCACCGGCACTGCCCCCGCAAGCTCGCGGCACGCGCTGTACGAACTGCTCGAGTGGGTGGAGATTGTGAGTGTCGACCCGGCGAGCGGGCACGCGCTGGAGCGGCGCATCTCGCGCGGCGACGCCGACTTTCCCGCTGTCGTGTGCTCGCTAGGGCTGCTGGGCGTGCTCACGCGTGTCCGGTTCCGCCTGGTCGACGAGCTCTACTTCGACGTGGTCCAGAAGATCGTGGACTTGGACGACGTGCTCGCCGACCTCGACGCCACCTCGGCGAAGTACGACTTCTGGCGCGTGAACTGGGCGCCCAAGTCAGACAAGGCGCTGCTCTGGGCGGCAACCGCGGTTCCCGGAGAGCAGTCGAAGCCGGACGGCGACTACACCACCGACAGCTCCGAGCAGCTCCTTGACGTCGTGTTCAGCGTGCTCGACAAGCTGGCCGAGACGGGCCCGCTGCTGAGCGGAGCGCTCGAGGTTGTCTACGACGTCATGGTCTTCACATATAGCCCCAGCCACGCCACGGGCCCGCTCCGCAACATGCTGCCCGTGGACCGTCGCGCCCCGTTGCGCGTGGCGATGGCCGAGTGGAGCTTCCGTCCGCAGGAGCTCAACACCGTGCTCGGGGAATGCCGGCAGTACTTCGACGGCCACGGCTGGCCCAACATCCCGACCGAGATCGAGCTCAGTCGCGTGGACGGGAACCGCATGTCGGCCTGGAACTGGGAAGGGCTGCCCTACATCGTGAAGTTCAACTTCATGTACCTCACCGAGGTGTGCACTGAACCGGGCCAGAAGGAAGCGATCTACGCGCACCTTCGTGGCCTCTGGCAACACCTCGAGAACGCGGGCGTCCCCTTCAAGGCGCACTGGGGCAAGATCAACTTCATCGATCCCGACTTCGTGGAGCGCAACCACGAGTTCGACGCATTCCGGCCGCTGATCTCGCCGATGTTCATGAACCACTACCTGAGCGAGCGGATCGGCTCAGCATGAACGGCGACAAGTTTCCCCGGCCTGACCGACACACGCCCGCCCCGGCGATGAACTCCTTCGTGTGGGATCGCGGGAACGCGCGACGCGTGCTCCGAGACGGGTGGCGATAGCCCGCTCGCCTGGCCGAGCGAGCAATGCTGGGAGTCATGTCGGCCGAAACAGTCGAGCTCGTCCGCGCCTTCTACGGCTACACCGCCGGCCGTGATCTCGTCGAGGCCCTCGCGGACGAGCAATACGTCGCGGCCGGGCACGCCGCCTTCGGCGAGCTCGCCGCCCCAGACTTCGAGTTCGTCCTGGTGCGCGGCGAAGGTGGCGAGCAGGGGATCTATCCCGGGCCAAGTGGGGTGGTCACAGGGATGTCCGACTGGCTCTCGAGCTTCACCAGCTACGCCGCTTCGGTGGAGGACGTCATCGACCTCGGCGAGCGGGTGCTCGTGTTGACCGATGAGCGTGGTACGTCTCGTGTCGGGCGGGTGCCGGTGCGGCAGCAGGGCGCAGTCATCTGGAGCTTTCGCGGGGGCAAGGTGGCGCGGATAGAGACGTACTTGCAACGCAGCGCTGCGTTCGCGGCGCTGAAGCGGACGGAGCGAGCCGGCTGAGCGCGCGGGGGTGCACCGCCTACCCTTTCGGATGCCGGAGCCCCACTAATCGACGTCCTTGACGCTGGCCGGCATTGGCGAGAGAGTCAGCCCGACAGTCGTCCTGCCGACGCCTGGAGGTAACGCAATGGCCGATGACACGGGCTCACCGCTGGGCGACGAGGACCCGCTGCGGAATGACCTGGCGCTGCGCACGGCGGGCCTCGCGACATGAGCACGCCCGAGCAACTGCTGAAGCGCCACCTGCCCGTCCTGAAGTACGACTCGCACGAGACGTACTTCGCGGATTCGGCCGCGGTGTGGACCGACAACCCCGGGAATCGCCTGGAGAGGGACGACGGACAGGTGCTGGCAACCGCGGGCGAGGGGCTCTCGCTGGACTTCCTCGGCAAGACCTATCCGGGCGGGAGCGACGCGAAGAAGACGGACCGAATCAGTGACCCGTCCAGGAAGTACGGGGAGGACTCGCGCGCCCTGCATGCGAAGCGGAAGTACGCCAATCGTGTGTACGGGCACCACGTCGCCGACGGTGGCGGTGACGTCTGGCTTCAGTACTGGTTCTTCTACTTCTACAACGACTACAACCTGATCGGGCCGTTCATACATGCAGGCCTGCACGAGGGGGACTGGGAGATGATCCAGATCCACCTCAGCTCCGAGGCGCCGGACTACGCCGTCTTCGCCCAGCACGCGGTCGCCGAGGGGCGCGACTGGCGTCAGGTCGATCTCGTTCCGGGAACGCGGCGGCCGATCGTGTACGTAGCGCGCGGCTCGCATGCCTCGTATTTCGAGCCGGGCACCCAGTGGACGGGCCACTGGTTCGATCACGCGGACGGCAAGCGGCGCAGCCCGAGGCTGAAACTCGTGGTGATGGATACCTCACAGCCCGAATTCGGGTGGATCTACTGGCCCGGGCACTGGGGCGACACCGAGGCGGCCGACAACCCGCTCGACTCCGACAGCCCGACGGGACCCGGCTCGCACGGGCAGTGGGACGACCCGCTGAAGCTCGAGGGCACCGCACGCGCGCACGCGAAGGAACAAGCAGGCCCGGAAGGCCCGCCGCCCGTCCCGCCCCCCCCGCCGCGCATCACGGCCGAATGGCACGACGGGAAAATCCAGGTGGACTACCAGGTCTTCCCCAAGGCGGGCGGGCCAGCGCCCGACGGGCTGGTGGTGACCGTCAACTCCCCCGACGAGCATGACCCGCCGACGACCGAGCGTTTCCCGATCGACGAGGCGACCGGCGAGGTTGAGCTCAGCACACCCGTCGACCCAAGCCACAGGTACGACCTGTTCGCCAGCGCGGCGACGCCCGACGAGCTCGCCTCAGAGAGCGTGCGCGTGGACCTCGATCCTCAGACGAGCGAGAGCTAATGACCGGTCACGAGTCCGCGCCAACCACAGAGGCTTCCGTCGAGCAGCCCCCGACGGCCGCACCGCAGGGTGGCGCGACCGAGAACGGTCAGGGCGCCGGTACGCCGGCCGATTTCAAGTCGGCATTCTTCGACGCGGTCATCTCTGCGGTGCGCGAGCAGGAACGCTCCTCCGCGGACCGTCAAGTGTCCGCCTCCGTCGCGCTGGGGTGGTACCTCGCCGCGCTGGCCCACCCCGGGAAAGTGACCGAGACCGCCGCCGCCGTGCGCGGCGCCACCATGGGCCTGGGCGCCCTCAGTGAGGGCCAGATGCTCGCGTATTGCCAGGACCACGTCGCCGTCGCCTTCGCCAAGCTTCGAGACGTCGTCGACAAGGCAGCCGCGCTGCCGGCGGAGGAGCTCGCCAAGCTGGGCGACTGCATCAAGTCCGCCGAGGACGACGCGCGCCGCGAGGCCGCTGGCGCGGTCGACGCCAAGGTGCTATCGGCCCTTAGCGCGACGGACTTTCGTCTCGGCAAGGCCTACGGCATCGGGGCCGCGCTGATGAACCTCACCACCCGCCCGCCGGAGCAGGCCGACCTCAAGGCGCATCTCGACGACGCGCGCATCGCGCCGATCGTCGCAGCCATCGACGACCTGAGCTCCGCGCTCCCGGCCCACGCCGGGCACGGCGTCCGCGAATCGCTGCGCGAATGGCAGAAGTCGGTTGTGGACAACAGCCCGGTGGCACCTGACGAACCCGCGACCTGGCTGCAGCTTGGCCGCCAGGGCGAGCTGTGGCGGGCGGTCCTGGCCGGCGAGAAGTCGGGCAGGGACCTCCTCGAGATCGAGGACTACGTCGATGCCGCCGACCGCCTCTCGAAGCGGATGCGCGGCGTGGCGTTCCGCCTCGTGAAGCAGTTCCCCGCGGTGTGCATCCTGATCGTGGCGCTCTTCATCGGCGGAGTGCTCCTGGTGACGCTGACGGACAGCGAGGCCGCCATAGTCCCGGGTGCCGGAACGATCCTGGCGAGCCTCGGCCTCACCTGGCGCGGCATGGGCCGTACGCTTGGCGCCCTGGCGAGCAAACTCGAGCGCCCACTGTGGGGGGCGGAACTCGACATAGCGGTAACCCAGGCGATCACGCTGCTCGCGCGCGAGGAAGGACGGGACATCACCACCGAGCGGCGCAAGGTCGCCACAGACCTGGGCAGGGCCACATAGCCAGCTCACAGGAGTCGAGAGAGGCGACCGTCGGCTCTCGAATCAGACGCTGACGATCTGGGAGCGGGCCTCGATTCTGCGCACGGGCGCCAGCGCGAGCCCCTCGGGCGCGGGCGGCATCGTGTCCGCCTGGACGAGTGGGCCGTAGGCCAGCCCCGTTGTCTCCTCTAGGTCGCTGAGGGTGACCTGATAGAGCTTGAAGGGCTCGAGGCCGAGCGATTCGAGCTTCACCTCGAGGTCGTCCTGCGTGAGCATGAACGCCTTCGCCTTTAGCGTGCCGTCCTCCACGTAGGCAACCACTTTCCAGAAGCGGCGCGGCACGAGGACCCCGCGGTAGGGCACGTCCGTGTCCTTGAAGATGGGCCCCCCGAAGACGCTCACCCTGAGATGGTCGACCTCGGTGTCTTCAAAGATCGCGTTCTCGAGTTCTCCCCACAGCCCGTGCTGCGTTGACTGGTTGAAGTCGTCGAGCTGCGGTGTGATGTTGGTGAAGAAAAAAGAGTCGAGGTTCGCTCGCTCGGCTTCGTCTCGCGACCCCCAGAGGAGGTCTGCGCGCCGCGCGATGTGACCGCGGTCGAGCGGGTTGTTGGAGTAGAGGCTGTCGTCGACCTGATACTTCGCGTCGTAGGCATCGTCGACCTTGAACTCGATGCCGGACCGTGTGAGCTGCTGAATGCCGTTGCCGTCGACATTCCATGCCACCCATCGGCAGAACCGGCGTGAGGCGCTCATCGCGAGCGAGAAGTGGGTGTACCGGCGGATGGGGTCGCCTGCCTTGGTGGGGGCATAGTCCTCCTCGACCGCGGGGACGCCGGCGGCCGGGAGGTCGACAGGCTGACCAGGCAAGAAATGGGGGTCGTAGCCCTGCGCGACCGGCGTCACGGCCACGACGACGTCAGTCGGTGGAGGCTCCAGCGGGCTGATCTCGAGCTTCTCGAAGACCGACGCGGCGTAACAGGCGAGGGCGTACTCGGCAGGCTCGTTCGTCTCCCCTGCGAAGTGGAGGCCGAGCATCATGTCGTCCACGTCGCCAGATTTCTTTACTGCCATCCAAGCTGAGCCCGAGTCTCCGCCCATCGAGATCTCGTTGTTCGTCGCCGGGTGCTGCGGGTCGGGACCGATCTCGAAGCTGCCGATCTCGTGTACGCCCGCGGCACCGTAGTCGAGCTTCGTAATTGTGTGCACCCGCGTGACGACGCCATACGTAACGTCCGTCGTGCGGCCCGACTTGACCACGAGATCGTCGAGCTCGGGGTCCCCGACTCGCCGGACGGGGATTTCCAAGCCGAGGACCTTCTCATCGGCCGCGCGGTCGACGATGCTGGCGATGGCGCAGTCGCCCGCGAGGCCCAGGAAGCTCCGGACGAGCCTGCCGCAGGTGTTTCCTGAGACACGGTTATCGTCGAACGGGCCGGGCTGAGCGATCGCATCGCCCAGCTCGCCTGTCTCGCCGCTGAGGACGTGCCAGTTCGAGAGCACTCGGGTCTGGCCGGACTCGTCCTCCCTGACGAGGCAGCCGAGCGTCCCGGCGGTCGTCCGCACGTGGCCGATACTGACTCCGGGCATCATCGGATCAAGCCGGCGCTTGCGCTCCGGCTTCGGGTTGGTGTCCACGGCGACCGGGTGCCGGCGGAACTCGCGCTCCACGACGTCCGTGGTGAACGTGATCCCGTTGGCCGTGATCGACTCGGGGATCGGGCGGGTGGCGACGGCCTCCAGCACTTCGGGCGCGACCTTCTGCCCGACCGTGAACTGCAGCGCCAGCTCGCCCGTCGACTTCCCATCGGTGATCTTGTGTCCGACGCCGACCGAGTTGATATTGGGATCCTTGAGGTACTCGTCGGCCACCTGGCGTACCGCGGCCTGGATGGCCCGCTTGTCCTTGAGGTCACGCTTGCGCATCGTCCTCACTCCGTCTCAGGCACAAGAACTCCTACACACTCAAGCCTCCTTCAAGGAGGTATCCCGAGTCAAGAGGCGCCGCGCGCCTTATCGCGACGGCCTCCGGGAGGCGCGGTGCCCACCTCACGGAGATCGATGAGGCAAGCGACTCGGCTCGTCGTCGCGTGGTGTTGCTACGGCGGGGGATGGCCAGCGGGAGATGCCTGCAGGCTGGTGCGCAGTCCGAGATAGCTGATCAGGTTCTGGCGGTAGGCGGCATCGGCAGGGTTGGTGGTGATGACTTCCTCGGGGGCACGGCCGTCGTAGAACGAGAGCGAGCCGTCGAGCCATCTGCGAGCAGCCAATAGGAACGTCTCCTGGGTCGGGCGATCGAAGGCGAATGTCTCTCCGAGCAGCAGCGGACGACCGTGGCTGGCGAAGTAGCGGATCAGAGCGAGCGCGCGTCCGCCTTCACCGGCGGCCGGGTACTCGTGCATGGTCACGAGATCGACCAGGTCGGCGACGTTGCGGGGGTCGAACGCGCAGTCACGGAACGGCAACAGACCGATCGTGATGAGGTGGCTGCGATCTTCACTGCGGATCGCGTCGCGCAGGGTGCGTGTCCAGTCTCGAGCGAGCTGGACCGCGTCGCGGCCGCCCAACTCGCGGACGATGTACTGAATGTAGTGGTGGACAAGGTACGGGCCATACCACCCATCGACATCCGCGATTACGGGTTCGCTGGTCAACTCGTAGGCGAGAACATTCGGCCAGTCGGTGCCAACCGCTGCCACGGCACGCCAAAAGCGCGTCTGCACCTGCCACCGTGCGGTCTCGGGAAGCGCGTCATACCAGGCCGGTGACTCCTCGACGTGCCAGACGAGGTTGCCCGTGATATCGACCAGCAGCCCGGCGCGCCCAGCCTCCCGCAGAATCCGCCGCAGCGCCCGCAGCGCCGACGGCCGGGTCCTGGTCGGCGCTGCCATGACCTCGTGCAGCTCGACATAGATGCGGACCGTGTTCGCCCCCAGCCGTGCGGCCTCCGCGAAGTCCGAGCGCAGACGCAGAAGACCGGGGCGCGTCGGCCGGTCCAGGTAGTCGATGCTGGGATGACTTCCGTTGAACTCGTAGTTGAACCCGTAGACGTGAAACGGTCGTTTGTCGAGTTCCAAGCGCGTGCCTACGGCCCGCACGACCGGAGCCGGTGCAGCGGCACTCGCCGACACCGGCGCGCCGAGGTGGAACAGCAGCGCAATCGCGCAGCACGCGATCCGCCCGCCTGGAGGGCCCGTCTTGGCGCCGAGTAGGGCTCTGCCGTGCAGAATCACGCCCTCGCGTGGGCCATCTGGAACACGGGGGTGTACGTCAGGGCTCCGAAGTCGGGCAGCAGGGCTGCGAAGTCCGCCGGGCAGTTCGAGCAGCTCTGAAGCGGCGGAGCGTCGGCCATCTGTTTCGTATCGGCAGACGAGCGTGTCCGTTCGCTACCGCAAATGAGTGATTTATCCCCACGCCGTCCAGGAAGCATCCCGTGCCCGCAGTGGGTGCCGCACGTGGCCGTGACGTCGCCCCAACTCGGGCACGAACGCGTTCTACGCGGACCGGTACCGTCGCAGCGGGCCCGGCGTGTGCAGCAAGCCACGCGTGTCATCCGCCTCACTTCAGGGTCGAGTCCAGAACCGCGGCCACCCTAGGTGCGATGAACATTCACCGCTATAACGCGAGCGCAGTATCTGGCCGCTAACGCTCGCGGTGACTGCGCCACCCGACGTTGATGCTCGCGGAGCGGCTACTCGCTCCTAGCCACCCGCAGCGTCGGCCGGCTCTCCTCAGCCCTTCAAGATCGCGCCTGCCACTTCCCCGCCAGCCCGGTGGTGCAGCGTCCGCGGCGTGCCGGCAAGCTTGGCCGGCTGGCGCCCGGGTCATTCGCCGGGCACCAGCCGACGCCGAGCAGGCCAGGCTGTTCGCTGCCCAGCCCGATCCTCGTTTGTTTCAGGTCAATCCTCGCCCAGGCGCCGCCCATCAGTACTTGATCGTCTCCCCGCGTCGGGGCACCATGGGCAAGGCAAAGCGTTATGGCGAAGGTCGCTCGAGAACCGGCAGCCGGGTCGCCCCGCGATTTGGGTGAGCTGCTCGAGCGCGCGGATGAGCTCTCCGCTCTGCGCGAGTACCTGCGTGAGGTCGCCGCCGGCAGGGGACGCTTGGTAGCGATCAGCGGTGAAGCCGGGGTCGGAAAGACGGCTCTTCTGCGCCGCTTCTGTGCGGGAGAGGTCGCCTCCGCCCGGGTTCTCTGGGGTAACTGCGACGTCCTGTTCAGGCCCAGGCCGCTCGGGCCGCTGTTCGAGATCGCAGAGGCCACGGGAGGCGAGCTCGCGGAGCTCGTGTCAAGCGGCGCAAAGACCCACGAGGTGGTGGCGGCACTGGTGCGCGAGGTGGCCCGGCGGTCGCCGACCGTGATCGTGCTGGAGGACGTGCACCACGCCGATGGCGCCACGCTAGACGTGATGAGGATGCTCGGACGGAGGGTCGGAGGGATCCCGGCCCTCGTCCTGGCGACATACCGCGAGGAGGAGCTCGCGGTATCGCATCCACTCCGGATCGTGCTGGGCGAGCTGGTCGGCGTTCACGGCGTGGAGCGCGTTTCGATCGAGCCGCTGTCGCAGGCCGCTGTCGCGGAGCTCGCGCGGCCACACGAGGTGGACCCGGACGAGCTGTTCCGCCGGACGGGTGGAAACCCCCTCTTCGTGACGGAGGTTCTCGCCGGAGGGTCCGACGCGATTCCCCACACCGTTCGCGACGCGGTGCTCGCGAGGGCTGCACGGCTTTCGCCGCCTGCACGCCGTTTGCTCGAGGCGGTCGCCGCAGTGCCCCCCAGAGCCGAATTGAGCCTGCTCGAGGCGATCGCCGGCGACGTTCTCGGAAGCCTCGAGGAATGCCTGACGTCGGGAATGCTGGTCTCCACGGGTTACGGGGTCGAGTTCCGCCACGAGCTGGTCCGGTTGACGGTGGAGGAATCGCTCACTCCTGATCGCAGGATCGGTCTCCATCGTGCTGCACTCGCGTTTCTGGGTGACCCAAGCCGCGGCGCACCCGACCTGGACAGGCTCGCCCATCATGCCGAGGCGGCGGGCGACGCCGCGGCCGTGCTGCAGTTCGGGCGACCGGCGGCCCGCCGGGCGGCAAGGCTAGGTGCGCACCGGGAAGCGGCTGCTCACTACGCGCGCGTTCTGCCCTTCGCGCATTCGCTCGCACCGGCGGCACAGGCCGACCTGCTCGTCAGCTACTCCCAGGAGTGCTATCTGACCAACCAGGCGATCGAGGCGATCGAGGCGTGCGAAGGCGCGATCGAGCTCTACCGCGAGATCGGCGACGTCCGCAATCAGGGCACGACACGCTGCAAGCTCTCGCAGATCCTGTGGTGCCCTGGCCGAATCACCGAGTCTGAGCGCGCGGCGCGCGAGGCCGTCGACCTGCTCGAGCAACTGCCCGCGGGCGGCGACCTCGCCTCCGCCTACGCCAACCTCTCCAACGTACGCATGAACGCCGAGGATGCGAGCGACGCGGCGACCTGGGCCGAGCGCGCACTGGAGCTTGCTGAGCGCGTCGACGACACCCCAGTTCGAGCGGAAGCCCTGATCAACCTCGGCACGGCCCTCTATGTGGGTGGGACCGCGGGCGGCCTCGAGCAGCTCCAGAGCTCCATCGAGCTCTGCCGACAGGAGGGACTGGACGGGCAGGCAGGACGCGGCGTCGTCAACGTCCTTTGGGGCGCGACGACGCAGCGCGATCACACCGTCGTAAACGAGACCCTGGATTGGGCACTCGGATTTTTCGAGGATCGAGGGCTCGAGCTGTGGCGGATCTATCTACTGGCCTACCGGTCCGTCGCGGAGCTCGGGCAGGGCATGTGGGAGGACGCCGTCAACTCTGCCTCCATGGCCCTGCGCGAGCCCTTCCCGTCCACTCTGCCTCCTGCTCTCGCCCTGACTGTGACCGGGCTCGTGCGCGCTAGGCGCGGCGATCCCGATTCCTGGGCGCCGCTCGACGAAGCGCTCACGCTCGTGGAGCCGTCGGGGGAACTGCAGCACGTGGCCCCGGTCGCAGCGGCCAGGGCCGAGGCGGCGTGGCTCGAGGGGAAGCCGGAGAAGATCGCCCCGGCGACGGATGCGGCGTTCGATCTCGCGGCTGAGCGGGGCGCTGCATGGCCGCATGGTGAGCTGGCCTGCTGGCGGTGGCGGGCCGGACTGATGGACGCACCGCCGCCCGCCGCGGCTGAGCCCTACGCGCTCCAGATCCGTGGCGACTGGCGTGGCGCCGCCGAGCTCTGGCAAGAACTCGGCTGTCCCTACGAGGCAGCCCTGGCGCTCGCCGAGGGCGACGACGACTCCGACCTCCGGAGGGCGCTCGACGAGCTTCAACGCCTCGGCGCCTCGCCGGCGGCCGCGATCGTCGCGCGGCGGCTGCGGGAGCGCGGCGCAACGGGCCTGCCGCGAGGTCCCCGCCCGGCGACGCGACAGAACCCGGCGGCGCTCACGCCCCGAGAGCTCGAGGTGCTCGAACTCGTGGCGCAGGGTCTTCGCAACACCCAGATCGCCGAACGGCTGTACCTGTCCCCGAGAACAGTCGGTCACCATGTCTCGGCGATCCTGCGAAAGCTGGGGGTCCCCACCCGCGGGCAAGCGGGCGCCGAGGCGCGCCGGCTCGGGCTTGGCGGGCCAACCTAGGGCACGCGTTCCTCGAATCTAGGCACGTTGACCGATGAGGCGGCCGCGGGCGTGTCGTACGTTCGTGTCACTGATCGTCACGAACAAAGGAGGAACTGTGAGGACGCGACGGACATCTTGTTTCATGCGGATCGCAGCGCTTGCTCTCGCTGTGGCCGGGCTGCCCTCCAGCGCATTCGCCATCGGATACCCCTCCGGTGCTCCCGCGAAGTATCTGCACTCGCTTCCCGCGAGCGCCGCGGTCGTTCACCCGGTGGCGAGCCAAGATTTGCGCTCGCCTGACGCCCGAGACGCTGGCCGCGCGTCAGAGGCGGCAGCCGTTCAGGACCTGCGCTCGCCGGACGCCCGCGACGCGGCTGCGGGGCTGTCATCGGCCCACGCCGCGGGTGTCTCTCCGAGCGTCGGAGCGCCTACGGTCATCTCGACCCACTCGGCATCAGATGGCTTCGAATGGGGCGACGCCGGAGTCGGCGCTGCGTTCACGCTCGCTTTGCTGAGCCTGGCGAGCGTCACTGTGCTGCTCGTCGGCCGCACCCGGCGGCGCACGCGCACGAGCTGACCATCCGAGTCATCCGAGCGGGCGGCGCTTCGGGCGCCGCCCGCGCGCCTTGTGCGTTTAGACGCGGTTGGTGGTTCCGAAGCTGGGGGGACCGGATCCTGTTGGGGAGCGTTCGTAGGCGCCCTGCATCACCATCGACTCGAGCAGCTCGTGTCATCCACCCCGGGAAGGAAGCAGCGCATGGGCTCACTGGTCCCGAAGATGTCCGTCTCGCTCGACGGCTACGTCGCACCAAGCGACGGGAGCACCGACTGGATCGCTGCGGGAGGCTCGGATGACGGCCTCAGTTGGACAGTCGAGACCGTGAGTAACGCCGGCGCGCACCTCATCGGTGCCGCCACCTAC
>JBKPME010000039.1:0-14847 GCA_046731915.1 Actinomycetota bacterium | reverse complement strand
AGAAGGTCCACGGCAGCTCGAGGACCGAGGTCCCGTGCGGCGTGTGGATCACGAGCCGCCCGAAGGTCTGCTTGTGCGATCCCATCAGGCCCATCACCCGTAGCCACTCGGTCGGGATCCCGCAGGCCGACGTCTGGCGTTCGCCGATCTCGTAGCGGTCGATCACCAGCACCCGCGCCCCGCTGCCGGTCAGCTCGCGCGCCACGGCCAGACCCGCGAAGCTGGCGCCGCAGACGAGGACGTCCCAGTCGCCGGCTAGTCGCGTGCGATCGGCGCCGCGCGCTGTACGGCGAGTCGGCCTGTGGGGCAGGCTAGCGACCGCCTACGATCGCGGCGTGTCGCTCCGCATCCTCCCGACCGGCGGCACGATCGCATCGCTGCCCGATCCCGAGACCGGCGCCAAGCGCCCGGCGGTGTCCGGCGAGGAGCTCATCGCCGGGATTCCGGGGCTCGACAGCGTGGCCGACGTGCACGTCGAGGAGGTCGCCTCGCTGTCGAGCTGGAACCTCACGCCCGCCCATATGCTGCAGGTCGCCCGGCGGGCCGGGGAGGCGCTGGGCGAGCCTGGGGTCGACGGGGTGGTCGTGACGCATGGAACGGACACGCTCGAGGAGACGGCGTTCCTGATCGATCTCACGCTGCGCTCGGGCGGCCCGGTGGCGGTCGTGGGGGCGATGCGGAGCCCGGACGAGCCCTCTGCGGACGGCCCCCGAAACCTGCTGAACGCCGTGACCGTGGCCTCGGCGCCCGAGGCGCGCGGCGCCGGCGCCGTCGTGACCATGAACGACGAGGTTCACGCGGCGCGTTGGGCCCGCAAGCTCGACACCGGCCTGGCCTCCGCGTTCGGGTCGCCGCGGCACGCACCCATCGGCCGCGTCGAGCCCGGTTCGGTCGAGCTCCCGTGGCTGCCGCCGCGCGGCTTCACGATCGACCCGCCCGAGGAGCTCTCGCACGCGGTCCCGCTCGTGAGCGCCTACCCCGGCATGGACGGGGCGGTGATGGAGGCCGTGCTGGAGTCCACCGGCGCGGCGGGGCTGGTGGTCGAGGGCACGGGAAGCGGCAACGTGCCCGGGACTGCTGTGGACGGCATACGCGCCGCTCTCGCGCGCGGTCTGCCCGTCGTAATGGCAACCAGGGTGCCCGGCGGAGCGACCCGCTCCGGCTACGGCTCCCCTGGCGGAGGCGCCGCGCTGCGCGAGCTGGGTGCGGTGGGCGCGGGACCGCTCTCGGCCGGGAAGGCGCGCCTGCTGCTCATGGTCCTGCTCGCCGGCGGCCTCACGGGGGAGGCCGCCGCGCGGGAGTTCCAGGCGGCGGTCGCAACATTCCGCTAATGCGGGGCAACCGCCTCGACGCTCAGCACTAGCTAGGCTTGTGCCCTCAGTGCCGGATACAGAGACTGCTACACCGCCTCGCGCCGTCGAGGGCTCAGACGGGCTCCTGCTCGAAATCGACGGTCAGATCGTCCCCAACTACGACGCCACGCTTGTCCCGTTCGAGGAGGGCGACGTCGTGTCGGGCAAGGTCGTGCGCATCGACCAGGACGAGGTCCTGGTGGACATCGGCTACAAGAGCGAGGGCGTCATTCCGATGAATGAGCTCTCGATCCGCAAGTCGGTGGATCCGCATGACGAGGTCGAGCTGGGCGAGGAGGTGGACGCGCTCGTCCTCACCAAGGAGGACCAGGACGGCCGGCTCGTGCTGTCCAAGAAGCGCGCCCGTTTCGAGAAGGCCTGGCGCAAGATCGAGGCCGCGGCCGAGTCCGGTGAGCCCGTCGAGGGCACCGTGATCGAGGTCGTCAAGGGCGGACTGATCATCGACCTCGGGGTGCGGGGCTTCCTGCCCGCGTCGCTCGTCGACATCCGCCGCGTGCAGAACCTCGACGAGTTCCTCGGCACCAAGATCGAGTGCAAGGTCATCGAGCTGAACCGCTCGCGCAACAACGTTGTGCTGAGCCGCCGCGCGGTGCTCGAAGAGGAGCGCAAGGAGGTGCGCCAGCAGATCCTCGACCGTCTCCAGCCGGGGATGGTCGTGGAGGGCGCGATTTCGAACATCGTCGACTTCGGCGCCTTCGTGGACCTCGACGGGATCGACGGCCTGATCCACATCTCGGAGCTCTCCTGGAGCCACGTGAACCACCCGTCGGAGATCCTCTCGATCGGCGACGTGGTGCCGGTGAAAGTGCTCGACATCGATCGCGACCGGCAGCGCATCTCCCTGGGCCTCAAGCAGACCCAGGAGGACCCGTGGCAGCGGGTGATCGACACCTACCGGATCGGCGACGAGCTCGAGGGCAAGGTCACCAAGGTCGTCACCTTCGGCGCGTTCGTAGAGATCATGGACGGCGTCGAGGGCCTCGTGCACATCTCCGAGCTCGCACATCACCACGTCGAGAACCCGCGCGAGATCGTCGAGCCCGGCCAGGACGTGCGGGTGAAGATCCTCGAGATCGACTCCGAGCGCCGCCGGCTCTCGCTCAGCGTCAAGCGCGTTGAGGAGCAGCTGCCGCACATCCGCTCGGCCGCCGAGGCCGGCGCCGCCGCGGCAGCGGAGTCGGGAGATGGCCAGGACATCGGCGAGGTGCCCGACCTCGGGCTGTCGGAGGACGTGTTCGCCGGCCCGTCGATCAGTGGCGCCGACGCCCTGCGGGCCGCGCTGCCCGCCGAGGAGGAGGCTTCGGCTGGCGCCGGCGGTGAGCAGGCTCTCGAGGCAGCCGCGGAGGAGGCTCCGAGCGAGGAGGCTCGGGCGGCTGCCGCGCAGGAGGCGGCCGCGGAGCAAGCGGCTGTGCCCGAGGCGGCTGTGCCCGAGGCGGCTGTGCCCGAGGCGGCTGTGCCCGAGGCGGCTGTGCCCGAGGCGGAGGTCCCCGAGGCCGAGCCCCCCCGGGACGCGGTCGATGAGGATCCCGCCGCGGACACGGCGGACGACGCCGAGACGGCGTCTCCCGACCAAGACGAAGAGCAGCCCGCGGAGGAGTAGTGGCCCCGGTCCCGTTCGTCGGACTCACCGGCGGGCTGGGCGCAGGGAAGTCCGAGGCGCTGCGGGCCCTCGGCGAGCTGGGCGCGGCCACGCTCTCGACCGATGCCGTCGTCCACGAGCTGCTGGACAGCGACGAGCTCCGGGAGCTGATCGCCACGCGCCTGGGTGAAGAGGTCGCCCCGGGCGGCCGGCTCGATCGCGCGCTGATCGCCGAGCGGGCCTTCGGCGACGACGACGCCCGCAAGTGGCTCGAGGGCGAGCTCTGGCCGCGAGTGGGCCAGCGGGTGGCCGAGTGGAAGCAGGAGGTCGACGCGCTCGAGCCGCCGCCGCGGGCGGCTGTCGTCGAGGTGCCGCTGCTGTTCGAATCGGGGATGGAGGCCGTCTTCGACGCTACGATCGCCGTCGTGGCCGACGAGGGCGTGCGCGCCGACCGCGCGGGTGCCCGTGGTCACGTATCGGTGGCGGAGCGAACCGGGCGCCAGCTGTCGCAGGAGGAGAAGGCACAGAGAGCCGACTACGAAGTGCGCAACGAGGGTACTTTGGATGAGTTGAGGGAGACACTGTCTCGCGTACTTGCGAGACTCGAGCCACCGCCCGCATGAGCTCCCACGCCGCACGCCGCAGAGTCGCAGGTCGTCCGCCGCGCACATCGATCAGGCGCCGGCGGGTCGCTCTCGTTGCCGCGGCGGTGGCGTTCGGCGCAATCTGTGCCGCGGTCATCTCCGGGCTTGGCCCGGAGGCCGTGCGCGAGTTCACCCTGCCGCTCCGCCACGACGACATCATCCGCCAGCAGGCCGCCGCGAAGAACCTCGACCCCGCGCTGATCGCGGCCATCATCTACGAGGAGTCGCGCTTCCGCGACCAGACCTCGCATGCGGGCGCCCGTGGGCTGATGCAGATCACGCCGGAGACCGCCGATGCGATCGCGAAGCATTCGGGGGGCACGCGCTTCAGGCAATCGGATCTCGCGACCCCGCAGATCAACATCTCCTACGGCTCGTACTACCTGCGCCTCCTGATCGACCACTACGGCGGCAACGAGACGCTCGCCGTCGCGGCCTACAACGCGGGGATCGGCAACGTGGACAAGTGGGTCGCCGAGGCAGGTGGTCCCGGCGCGTTCAAGTCGGCGGAGCGCATCCCGTTCCCAGAGACCCGGGCTTACGTCGAGAACGTGATGGACAGCCGGGAGGACTACCGAAGGAAGTACGCGGACGATCTCGGCCTCTGAGCTTGCGCTGACCTGACCCCTGTGCAATACTGAACCAAGTGGTTCAGTATCAGGAACAGCTCGACCAGGCCTTTGCGGCGCTTTCGGACCCCACAAGGAGGGGCATCCTCGAGCGCCTCGGTCGCGGCCGGGCCACCATCAGCGAGCTCGCCGAGCCGTTCGGGATCTCGCTCACCGGCCTCAAGAAGCACGTCCAGGTGCTCGAGGACGCCGACCTCGTCCGCACCGAGAAGATCGGGCGGATGCGCTGGTGCACCCTCGGCCCGCAGGATCTCGACGGGGTCCAGCAGTGGATCGTCGGCTATCGCCTGATGCTGGATGAACGCCTCGATCGCCTCGGGGAACTTCTCGAGCGCACGAAAGGACAAGAGTCATGACGGACCAGCAGCAGGCCCAGGCGACCAAGGTCGCCATTCAGGGCGATCGCGAGATCGTCACCGAGCGCGTCTTCGACGCCCCACGCGAGAGGGTGTTCCAGGCCTTCATTGACCCCGAGCTGATTCCGCAGTGGTGGGGCCGGCGCGTGGACACGACCACCGTCGACAAGCTGGACGCGCGCGAAGGCGGCGATTGGCGCTTCGTGACGGAGGGCCCCGACGGCACGACCGCATTCCGAGGTACCTTCCGCGCGATTCAGCCGCCGGAAAAGATCGAGCAGACCTTCGAGTGGGAGGGCATGCCCGGCCACATCGTCGTCGAGACCGCGACCTTCGAGGATCTCGGTGGCCGCACCAAGGTCAGCAGTCGGTCGCTCTTCCACACCACCGAGGAGCGCGACGGCATGATCGCCTCCGGCATGGAAATCGGCCTGAGCGAGTCCTATGAGCGGCTGGACGAGCTCCTCGCGGGCGGCGGTGCGGAGGACTAGCGCACGACGCGGAAGCGGGCCACCTTCGGCGCCGACCGGTTGCCGGCGGCGTCGGTGGCGGTCATCACGGCGCGGTAGCTGCCCGGACGCAGGGCTCGACGGCCGATGCGGCCGGTAAAGCCGATGCGGTTCGGGCCGCTCCGCCCGCTGCGGCGCAGCGTTCCGACACTGCGGTAGCGAGCGCCGCGCTTGCGCTGGACCTTCAGCGCCACGCGCGCGCTCTCGGAGAGCGTGTAGCGGAGGGTCGTGCCACGCGCGACCAGCGCCGCACGCGGGGTAGCGGCGCGGGCCACGGCGAACGCGGCGCGCGTGGAGCGGAAGCCGCTGATGAGCGGCGCCTTCGTGTCGGCAGCCGGGCCGCCGCTCGGTCCACCCCCGGAGGGCGGCCCGGCCATTGCCGGTTGAAGTTCGAACGCGCCTATATCGCGCCGCGCGATGCCGTCATCATTGCCGTCAGCGACTCGCGGGTTACCGTCGAGGTCGAGTCCCTGCGGAGCCGCAGGGTCGCCCATGTCGATCAGCGGTGAGCTTGCGGCGAGCCGGTACTCGCGACCGGGCGCCTCATCGAAGATCCCGCCACCGGCATTCGTGATGTTCGACTCGCTGATAACGCCCCCGAAACTGACGTTGCCCCCTGCGTTGTAGTCCGAGTACGAGGCGGAGATCGTGGCGCTGCCCGTGCCCAGCGCTCGGGCAAAGAGAGGGGTGAACGCTCCGCGGATGAGCGAGTTCGTGAAGGTGAGATGGACGTTCTCAGCGGGAGCTGGAAGGGCGGTGGCAGCCACCCCGGTCACGTCCAGCGAGCTGGGCTCACGACCGTGGCGCCGTCGATGGTCATGTTCGTGTCCGGCCCGGCTCCATAGGTTTGGGCACGAATTGCGGTGCCCGCTGTGCCGGTGAGACGGGACGAGACTGTCGCTTATGCGCGTGGTGCCGTCGACCGCCGTGATTCCGTTCGTTCCTCCGATCAGCTGCGAGCGTTCAATCGTGGCGTCGCCGCGAATGTCAAGGGCGCTCGCGGCCCTCACCACCGATCCGCGCAGCACGTTCGGCGGCTTGGGCGGCTGCGAGTGCAGGTAGACGACCATTGCGCCGATGGTTCCCTGTGCATCGTCAAGCGTGACGCTCGAGTCCTCGAGCACCGCTCCCTCCCCGAGTAACACCCCGCGGTGCGAGTCCACCTGTGGGCCGGCCTCGACCACCTCGATCCGGCGGGCTGTGCTCTGCAGCGAGAGCCCGTTCGCGTCCAGGGGGACATTTGCCGGGATCCGGACGGTGAGATCGCTGACCGAGCTTCCCGGGCCGCCCGCCAGGTACAGGACCGACCAGGTCCTGGGTGACGGGCCGGTGACGACCGTGGGCCCGCGGCCACTGCCGATGATCTCGAGCCGTCCGGTCGCATTGGAGTACGTGAAGCCGCTCTGAGTTGGCGCTGTGTAGGTGTCCGCTCCGAGAAAGATGCGATCGGGGTTATCCACGGCGGCTGATTGGGCGAGAGCGTCCTCGGAGGTCTTGACGTTGTCGGCGCCGCAGTTCTCGTTGGGATAGACGCAATAGTCGGTCGCACTGGCGACGGAGGGGAGCGCGGCCCCCAGGGTCATCGCTGCGGCACCGATAACGGCAAGGCGGATGAGGTTCATGCCGTAACGGTCGCCGGACGGGCCGCTCGCAACCAGGAGGGCAGGCCAACCCGGCGTCGGTTTGCCGCCAGCCGCTGGGCCCTAGGTGGAGGCCTGCTCCCAGCGGGCGTACGCCTCTTCGACCGCCTTCTTGGCCGCGGCGTGGCGCTTCGTTGCGCGGTCGCTGCTAGTCGGGCTGGCCCAAGCTGACGGGTCCGCCAGGTCGTCCTCGAGCGCGCGCAGCGCGGCCTCCGCCTTCTCGACTTCGCGCTCCAGCTTGGCTGCGCGCTTGACGGCGTTCTTCGACGGCCCGGCGGGCTTGGCGCGGCCATTCCCCTTGGGCCGCGCGGGCTTCGCTGACTTCGGCTTTGCGCGGCTCGCGCGCTTTGCGCTCGCCTCCGCCTCGCGCCGCTCCTCGCGCACGCGCGAGTACTCAGCCCAGCCGCCCAGGTAGCTGCGGAGCGTGCCGTCCTCGATCGCGAACGTGCGGGACCCGACCGCGTCGAGCAGCGCGCGGTCGTGCGACACGAGCAGTACGGTGCCGTCGAAACCGCGGAGCGCATCCTCGAGCGCCTCGCGGGCATCGATGTCGAGGTGGTTGGTCGGCTCGTCGAGGATCAGCACGTTGGCTCCCGACGCGACGAGAATCGCCAGCGAGAGCCGGCGCCGTTCGCCGCCGGAGAGCCCGTCCATCGGCTTCTCGGCCTCCTCGCCGCTGAACAGGAAGCGGCCGAGCAGTGCGCGGGCCTTGTTGGGCGTGAGCTTCGTCGCACGCTGGGCTGCCTCGAGCACGGTGCCCGCGACGCCGAGCTCCTCGGCGTGCTGCGAGAGGTAGCCGATCTGAACGTTGTGTCCAGTCCGCAGCTTGCCGGCGTCCAGCTCGCGCCGCCCCGCGAGCGCCTCGATCAAGGTGGTCTTGCCCGCGCCGTTCGGCCCCACGAGCGAGACGTGCTCGCCCCGCTCGAGCCACAGCTCGCCGTCCTCGACGAGCGTGCGGCCGGGAACCTCGAGCCGGCCGTCGGTGAGCTCGAGCACGACGCGTCCGGCGCGCTCCGCCCCGGTGAACCTGAAGCCGAGCGAGCGGTTGTCGGTGGGGTCGCGCTCGATTCGCTCCATCTTCGCGAGCTTCTTCACGCGCGACTGGGCCTGGCGCGCCTTCGTCGCCTTGTACCTGAAGCGCTCGATGAAGCGCTCCATGCGCGCGATCTCGGCCTTCTGCTTCTCGATCTGCTTGCCGAGCTGGATGTCGCGCGCGGCCGCCTCGCGTCGCCATGCGTGCCAGCTGCCGGGGAAGAAGCGGGCGCGGCCGGCCTCCAACTCCAGCACCGAGGTGCCGACGGCCTCCAGGAACCAGCGGTCGTGCGCTACGAGGATCACGGCGGCGTCGAGCCCGGTCAGGTAGTTCTCGAGCCACTCGAGCGACTCGATGTCCAGGTGGTTGGTCGGCTCGTCAAGCAGAAGAAGGTCAGGGTCGCCCGCCAGCGCCCGTGCGAGCGACGCTCGCGTGAGCTCACCGCCCGAGAACGTGGAGAGCCGGCGGTCGAGCTGCTCGTCGGCGAAGCCGAGTCCGTGGAGCGGGCCGAGCGCGCGGTTTCGCCAGTCCCAGCCGCCTGCGTGCTCCAGCCGGCCTTGGGCCCGTGAGTAGCGGTCCAGGAGGGCGCTGTCCTCCGGCCGCGCCGCCATCTCGTCCTCGAGGCGACGGAGGTCCTCCTCGAGCGCAACCAGGTAGCGGCACCCGGACAGGACGTACTCGCGAAGGGGCAGGTTGCGCTCGCGCGGCGGGCGCTGGTCGTGAAGCGCGATGCGCGTGCCCTTCTCGAACACGAGCTCGCCGCCGTCGGTCCCCGTCTCGCCCGAGACCATGCGCAGAAGGGTGGTCTTGCCCGCCCCGTTGCGGCCCGCCAGCGTCATGCGGTCGCCGCGCTCGAGCTTGAACGAGACGCCGCGGAACAGCGGGGAGCCCGCCATGTCCTTGTCGAGAGCGCCGGCGATCACCACGGCCATGTCAGGGTCAAGGCTAAGGGGCGCCTCCAAAGTTCAGGGACACAACTAGGTGGTATCCCCAATGTGATTGCACGCGCAAGGATGGATGCTGGGCGACATGAACAGGCTCACCGCAACGCTCATCGCACTCGTCGCCTGTGCCGTCGTGGCGCTTCCTGCCACGGCCGGGGCCGCGCCGGTCAAGTACGCCGGAAAGACCAGCAGCGGCCACAAGCTCACCTTCAAGCTGGTCCGAGGCAAGAAGGCGGGGCCTTCTCGATCTACAGCTGCCTGGGCGAGGCGACGTTCTCGGCCAAGCCCGTCCGCTGAGGGGAGATGCGGCCGCCCCGGAGGCTCCGGGGCGGCCGCAGTCGCCTGTACCTACGCCGCGGCGGGGGCGGTACTTCCGGCCGGCGCGGTGCCGGTCGGGTCCTTCGGTCGGCGGGCGCCCGCGACGATCAGGGCGATCCCGACCACGAGCGCGAAGCTGCCGCTGCCGAGAGCGGTCCAGCCGAGCTCGTCGAGGAAGGGGACGTTCGCGCCGGCGCTGATGTCGGCGTCGACTCCGAGCGAGCCGTCCGCGTTCATCACTACGGCCGACCAGTCGCCCTCCTTGAGCTCGATGTCCGCGGCCTGAGAGCCGCGGCCCTGGCTGGACACAGCCCAGATGCCCGCATGCTCAGGGGAGACCGGGTGCCGGCTGCCGGCGTGGCGCGTGGTCTCGGCGTGGAACGAGTCGAATGGCCCGTCCTCCACCTCGTGCACCGTCGAGTGCGGGACGCCGTCGAGATAGCGCTCCACGTCGGTCGTGCGCGCGATGCCCACGAACAGCGGCTTCCCGTCGTTCGACTCGGCCTCGATCTTCACCCGGCCAAGGTCGTCCGCGAGCACGTCCGCCTCGCCGAGGTCGATGTCCAGGTTCTCGGTGGCGAGGGCCCGCGTGCCGGTGTGCAAGCGGTGCGCCTCGCTCGTGAGATACCCGTCGTTGTCCTTTTCCAGCTCGCCGTATAGAGCAGCGGCACCACCGAACACCAACACGGCCGCGAGGAGTGCGGTGAGCGTGCCGGTGACGATGAGCGTGATGCGGCCTGCGTTGTTCATTTCGATACCTCCGTCTTGGTGGGATTTGCGATGCGTCAACGGTCCCATCCGCGCGGGGGCAGTTCGCTGGGGCCAGCAGGCGTCCGGGGGTGCGGTTATCCCTCCCTGCGGTGGCCGCGTTCGTCTACCTCCTGCGCTGCGCCGACGGCAGCCTCTACTGCGGCTGGTCGACCGACCCCGAGCGTCGGCTGCGCGAGCACCGGGCCGGGAGCGCCAGCCGCTACACGCGCACCCGGCTGCCGGTCGACCTCGTCTACGCGCGCGAGTTCGCGACGCGCTCGGAGGCCATGCGCGAGGAGGTGCGGATCAAGGGCCTGTCGGCGGCCGATAAGCGCCGCCTCCTACGGGTTCCCGTCAAAGCCGGCATACGGCACCGCTAACGTCTAGAGGTCGTGCCGAAGTTCGAGATCAACCCGGCCTATAACCCTGTCGCCGACCAGCCGTCCGCGCTGGCCGGGCTATCGCGCGGGATCGACGCCGGGGACCGTTTCCAGACGCTGCTGGGCGTGACCGGCTCGGGCAAGACGGCCACGATGGCATTCACGATCGAGCAGGTGCAGCGGCCGGCGCTCGTGATCGCGCACAACAAGACGCTCGCGGCCCAGCTTTGCAACGAGTTCCGCGAGTTCTTCCCGAAGAACGCGGTCGAGTACTTCGTCTCCTACTACGACTACTACCAGCCCGAGGCCTACGTACCCGCCCAGGACCTCTACATCGAGAAGGACTCGTCGATCAACGAGGAGATCGACCGCCTCCGGCACTCCGCGACGAGCGCATTGTTCGCCCGCCGCGACGTGATCGTGGTGGCGTCGGTGTCCTGCATATACGGCCTCGGCTCGCCGCAGAAGTACAACGCCCAGGTCACTCTGCTGAGGAAGGGCGACATGGCCGATCGCGACGAGATCCTCCGGAAGCTCGTCGACAACATGTACACCCGGAACGACCAGGCCCTGGGCCGCGGCACGTTCCGGGTGCGAGGCGAGACGCTCGAGGTGTTCCCGGCCTATGCCGAGACGGCCTATCGCGCGGTGTTCTTCGGCGACGAGATCGAGGCGATCCAGCACTTCGACCCCCTTACAGGCGAGGTGTTCGCGGAGCTGGAGCACGCCGGCATCTGGCCGGCGACGCATTACGCCACGGACCGCCCGACGATCGAGCGCGCCGTGGGGGAGATCCGGGACGAGATGGAGGCTCGCTGCGCCGAGCTCGAGCAGCAGGGCAAGCTGCTCGAGTCGCACCGGCTGCGCCAGCGCACGCAGTTCGACATGGAGATGCTGCGCGAGCTCGGCTTCTGCAACGGGATCGAGAACTACTCGCGCATCCTGGACGGCCGCGCGGCGGGCGAGCGGCCCTTCTGCCTGCTGGACTTCTTCCCTGACGACTTCGTCTGCTTCATCGACGAGTCCCACCAGACCGTGCCGCAGATCGGCGGCATGTACGAGGGCGACCGCTCGCGCAAGACGACGCTCGTCGAGTACGGGTTCCGCCTGCCGAGCGCGCTCGACAACCGCCCGCAGACCTTCGACGAGTTCCTTCAGCACACCCCGCAGATGGTGTTCGTGTCGGCCACGCCGGGCGACTTCGAGCGCAACCACTCCTCGCAGATCGTCGAGCAGATCGTGCGCCCAACCGGCGTGATCGACCCCGAGGTCGACGTGCGCGAGACGAAGAACCAGATCGACGACCTTATGGAGGAGATCCGCAAGCGGGTCGAGGCCGAGGAGCGGACGCTCGTCACGACGCTCACGAAGAAGATGTCCGAGGACCTGACCGACTACCTGCTCGAGTACGGCTTCAAGGTCCGCTACCTGCACTCGGAGATCGACACGCTCGAGCGGATTCAGATAATCCGCGAGCTGCGGCTGGGGGAGTACGACGTGTTGGTGGGCGTCAACCTGCTGCGCGAGGGCCTCGACCTGCCGGAGGTCTCGCTCGTCGCGATCCTCGACGCCGACAAGGAGGGCTTCCTCCGCGGCGAGACGTCGCTGATCCAGACGATCGGGCGCGCCGCCCGGAACATCCGCGGCAAGGTGATCATGTACGCGGACAAGGAGACCGCGGCGATGCGCACGGCGATCGAGGAGACCAATCGCCGTCGCGCGATCCAGGTCGTCTACAACGAGGAGCACGGCATCACGCCGGAGACGATCCAGAAGGGGATCTCCGACATCTCCGACTTCCTGATGACCGAGTCGAAGGTGCCCGCCAGCCGCGGGCGCCGCCGCCGCGACACGGAGGGCATGTCGGCCGAGGAGATCCGCCGCACGATCGTCGAGCTCGAGGAGGAGATGCTCGCCGCAGCCGACGATCTCCGCTTCGAGTACGCCGCCAAGCTCCGCGACGAGATCAAGTCCCTCCGCCACGAGCTGGACGAGGCCGAGGCGAGCGCCTGAGCCGCCTGGGCAAGTGCGCCCAAAAACGAGACAGAGCGCACACTCTGTGGTACCTCTGGATTGCTGTCTAGTTTGCAGTCCTCCCAGCCCGCCCTCTCAGCCCGTCGCGCGAAGCGCGCGCTCTTTGCTGCACTGGGTGTGCTGGTGTCCGGAGGCCTCTGGGCGCCGGCCGCGCTCGGACAGAATCCGAACAACCCGCCGACAGCGGCTTTCCATCGCGTCGACCCCGTGGAATCGGTGCTCCTCCAGACGGGCCAGCAGGCATCGTTCATGTCCGATTCCGTGGCCGCAGCGGGCAACGAAATCACCCTGCTGAGTTGGGACATCGACTTAGACGGATTCGACGACGGCAGCGGTGCCGAGCTAATGCACACCTTCACCACGCCCGGAGACAAGGTCGTGCGGCTCGAGGTCGTGCAGACTAACGGCCAGCGCGACGTCGCGGAGTCGTTCTTCCGCGTCAACGCTCCACCTGTGCCGGGCTTCGTGTGGACGCCGGGCACCCCGGTCGCGGGGAGCGAGGCGCAGCTCTACTCGACCTCCGTTGACGCGGAGGGGCCGCTTACCAGCCAGGCGTGGGACCTGGACGGCGACGGCCAGTTCGACGATGCCTCTGGATCCTCGGCAGCTCAGACCTTTACTGCCGGCGACCATCAGGTCTCGCTACAGGTCACGGACAATGACGGGGTGTCGCGAACAATCACGCAAACGATCAGCGTGGCCGCTCCGGTCAGCCCGCCTGCCTCGCTTCCGGCCGGCCCGTCCACGCCCAGCGGCCCGTCCACGCCGATTCCTCCGGCACCGCCCGCGCTCATGAAGCCCTTCCCGACCGTCAGGTTCGTCGGGTTCGTTGTGCCGAAGGGCGCACGGATCACGCTCGTCGAGATCCGTGGTAGCCCCCGCGGCGCACGGGTCACGGTGCGCTGCACCGGCGAGGGTTGTCCATTCCGCTCGCGGCGCCGCGTTGTCGAGACGGGGCGTGTCCGGCTGTCCAACTTCAAGCGCGTCCTCAGGGCGGGGGCGCGCATCGAGGTCTTCGTCCGCGCGCCGGGCGTGATCGGCAAGTACGCAGCGTTCCGGATTCGCGCCGGGAAGCGGCCCCTACGCGCAGATCGCTGCCTCATGCCGGGGGTCTCCAAGCCCACACCGTGCACGTGAGGTGGCCGCGCCGACAGCCCGGCCCCCCTCGGAGTCCCGGTCCGGTGACCCTGGTGGCCGTGGGTCTCGTGGCGTTTGCCTCGGCCTTCGGCGTCGCGCGGGCGGCCGGGGGCGACAACACGACCACTTCGCCCCAGACCGTCGAGGCTCGGCCGCTCGCTCTTCGCACCGCGAGCTCGCTGCCGACGCTGAAGGCCGAGTCGCTCCCGACCGGGTCCGAGCTCGAGGCGAAGCGCGAGAAGGCCGCTCGCGCGGCTCGCGAGCGTGCGCGCAAGCGAACGGAGGCGAAGCAGCGAGAGCAGATCGAGCAGGCCGAGGAGCAGGCCGCCCGCGAGGACCGGCGTCGGCTGAGGGCCGAGCGCCGCGACCGCCGAGAAGCGGCGCGGCAGGCGGAGGCGAAGGCGGAGCGTCAGCAGGCGGCCGAACGGCGGCGTCAGGCCCGTGAGCGCAAGCGGCGCGAGGCCGAGCAACGCCGGCGGGAGCAGCAGGAGAAGACGCCGGAGCCACCGCCGCCCACGAACACGACGCCCGCACCACCGCCCGAACAGTTCGACGATTCCGGATGATCAAGCAGAGCGAAGACACCGCCCGCGACGAAGCGCCTGAGCCCATCTTCGGCAGCTACCGGCTCGATCCCCTGCCGCGGCGGAGGGAGGCCGGGAGCCTGCTGTTCCTCACGACAGCCGCCGATGGGAACTCCGCCACGCTGCAGGTGAGTGCCGATCCGGTTACGAGCCGGCGCACGCGCGCCCGCTTCCGGCGGCTCGCCCGGGCCCGCGCCGAGTTGCGCCATCCCGCCCTTCTGGACGTCCGCGAGGTTGGCGAACAGGGCGGGCGCGTGTACATGGCCACCGAGCCCTTCCCCTCAAGGTCGCTCGCCGACCTACTGCGTGAGGGGCGGCTCGAGCCGAATCGTGCTCTCCGGTTGCTGAAGTCTGTCGCCGACGGGCTCGACGCGGCGCACGCCGCCGGGGTCGTCCACCGCACGCTGAGCGCGGAGAGCGTGTTGCTCGACGGTGAGCGCGTCAGGCTCGACCTGTTCGGCGTGTTCACCGTCGTGGGGCAGGCGAGCTGGGGCGACGTCGTCCGGAAGGATGCGCACCTTCACTACGAGTCACCCGAGGGCGTGCGTGGCGAGGAGCTGCTGCCAGCGAGCAACGTGTACTCGCTAGCGGCTCTGCTCGTCCACGCGCTGACCGGCGAGCGTCCGTTCGTACACCGCGACCCGGTCATGATCAGCTATGCCCACGTCTCGCAGCCGCCGCCGAAGCCCAGCGAGCGCACACCGGAGCTCCCGTCCGGGCTGGACGCCATCGTCGCGCGAGGCATGGCCAAGGATCCTGGGAAGCGCCAGGACTCCGCCGGAGCGCTGATAGCGGCCGCGGCGATGGTGCTGCGCACGGCCTCGAAGCCGCGCCCGGAGCCGCCCTCGCGCGATTCGGACGCGCGGTCCGCCCTGCTGGCCAGGGCAGCAGCCGCGGCGGAACTGGCTGCGCCAAGCCCGCAGGCGCCAGCCCCAGC
>JBKPME010000038.1:0-28447 GCA_046731915.1 Actinomycetota bacterium | reverse complement strand
GAGCTGGCCCACCGCATCGGCACGGTGGTACGCCTCTCCAACGCGGTAGCCGTCCGGTGGCGGTGGCCGGCGGAGTTTGGCGTCCCTCGCTGCGAGGTAGTGCAGGCCCTCGACGGTGAACGCAGCCCAGATCGCCAAGCTCTCGGCTCCCGACCTGTAGCGCTCCGACAAGCGCCTCGCTGCCGCATCGGGGTCGAGGTCCCAAGCGCTGTTCCACGTCATCGCTGCGAGCGTACTTCGGCGGGGCGGGGGGCAGCGATAGCCGCCCTAGCGCCCGCCACGGCTGAGTCTGAGGTCCCGGCCCAGATTTGCGGGCTGCTCCTTTGTGTAAGCCGTTGGAGGCTTAAGTGCGCGCTGGCCGCCGGATTCTCGCCCGCTTGCGGCGCCGATTGGCGAATCGGGCCACCTTGAGCTGTCGGATATCCGCCACCGATCCGGCGGTTTGCCCCCCTTAAGAGGACACTCGCCCGGCGTCACCCTGCAGCCATGCATCCGAATCGCATCTTTCGACACCTCAGCTACGCGAACGTCATGGCGACGATCGGCGTGTTCATCGCGCTCGGCGGTGCGTCCTACGCGGCGGTCGCCCTGCCCGCCAGCAGCGTCGGCACGCAGCAGCTGAAGAAGAACGCGGTGACCAGTAAGAAGGTGAAGAACCGTTCGCTGAAGGCCGCGGACTTCGCCACCGGGCAGCTCCCGGCGGGGCCAACCGGAACGCAGGGCATCCAAGGCCCAAAGGGGGACCCCGGCGCGCCAGGCCCACAGGGGCCGAAGGGCGACAAGGGCGATCCCGGCGCGACCAACCTGCGGGTCGTCACGGCCAAGACGTCGCTCGCGCCCGGGGAGGTTGAGTTCCCGAACGCTGAGTGCGCGGCTGGCGAAAAGGCGACTGGCGGCGGAGTTGAGCCCGGCAACGAGGCCGTGCACATCCTCCTAAGCGTGGCGGAGACTTTGGGCGCGGATCCCACTCCCATCGGCTGGGCCGGTGGCTTCGTGAACCGCTCCAACCAGACGCTCACCGTGTTCGTCCAGGCCGTCTGCGCTTCGTGAGCCGCTCACGGAACCTGCGCGTGGTATCCAGCGACTAGCTGACATAGGGTGCGGCCGTGGGCTTTCTCCTGCTCGCGGACTCGCATACCTTCGTCTGCCAGACCTGGGATGACCTAGCGGCGCGGCTCGTGTGGGCGCGAGAGCAGGGCTATGGCACGGCGAAGGCGCGGCGAGCGAACGTCTATGCGGACCGGCCGCTGTTGCCCTCTGAGCAGGCACGGCTAGTCGAGGACGCTACGCGGCTCGCGCTCAGCTTAGCCGGGCAAGTCTCGCGGATCGTGCCCGTGGCCCTCTAGCGACGGATGGAACCAGCTCTTGCGAGCTACCGGCCTTCCGGCCTCGATGCCTCCCCTGCCGTGAATGACTAGCTCGCCCTGCTCCTGCTCGGCAAGCTCGCAGCCACGGCGAATCGCCTTGTCCCAGGTATCGAAGGACTCTCGCTTGTCGCCCGCTATTTCGAGCGCCCAGCCATCTCTGTGTGGAAAGACGTGAACGACGCTCATGACTGCTGCTTACCCGGGCCTCCCCGGCCCGCTGCCGAGAGACGGTGGTGCACTGTTTGAAGGGAGTTTCGCGTTGAAAGCTTGTACGTGCGGCCTGGTCTGCTAGACAAACCAAAGCGCCCGACCTCAGAGGAGGACTCGCATGAAGGCGCTCGCAGTCTGCATCACCTACGACCACCACGCCCAAGCCCTCGAAGCCTTAGGGCTGTCCGGCCCGACATCAAGGCGGCGAGAATCCTGACCCCTGCGCAAGCGGCCCAGCGGCTTTACAAGAGGAGCGGCACCCAGTGAGGAGGGCCGGAACCTCTGACTCATCCGTGATGGGTCTCGGGGCGGCCCCGGCCCCGCCCCGGCGAACGACTGGACCAGCTCGTCGCGGTGAACGCGGACGGGGCGACCTGGTTCGCCATCCACAACGGCAAGCCCGCCGCATCGAAGCCACGCAGGTTCGGCGGCCGTCGGCAGGGTTAGGCGGCGGTCGCACGGAAGACCAGAAAGCGAAAAGGGGCGCCCTGGGGAGCGCCCCTTCGCTATCTGCTTGTCGGAAGGTGCGTACTAGCCGCCCTGGTTGCCGGGCTGGCCTTCGTAGCCAAGCTGTCCGGGCGGCTGGCTCGCGAGCGTCGCTGGGGCGGAGATGGCCTGTTGTAGTTCAACATGTCGAGTTGACTCCGCTGACCTTGCCGCGACCCACGGTGCGACAGTCCCTCTAGGTGGGTCAGAAAAAATTTGGGCCTAGGGTCCCCTCTGGATGGGACCCGCTCGCGCTAGGGGGAGAAAATCTGTGGAGCTGGCGTGATAAGTGATTCCGCGCCGGAACGGGGCGACCCCTCCCCTCCTGGTAGGGCAATCGCAACCGGCAGCGCAGCTCGCCCTGGTGGTGCAATCGCAATCGGCCTGCGGCTCTCGGGCGGGATCGGGTTTGGGTACAGACGTACCCACGCTCGTCCACTCACGCCCAGCTCTGACGATGGAGTAGGTGACGGGGATTCGGGATTCTGTCCGGTCATCCGCGGGACACCGTCCGGGACACGGGCGGACAGAAGCCGCTCAGGCACCGGGTTCCAGACTCGTCAACAGTGAGTGCGGGCCTCGAACTTGAGGCGCACCTTTATAGACGTGCGCACGGCGTTGCGGTGTGTGTCGGTAGGTAGCTGGCCCACAAACCGGACAGGACAGTCCGGACCGATCACGCTCTTGGGCTTCTGGTTACGGCGTGGCATGGGAAGGTTCAGCCCCCGTCACGGAGACGATCCGGACCCAGCGGAGGGCGATGCGTGCCGGGACGTGGGCCCGTGTAGACACTTGATTCCGCGGATAAGAGGATCGCCCGAGGACGGCCCCCTGAACCGAAAGGAGCCCCCATGCCGCTTGATGACGTGCAGAGGGAGCAGCTTCAGGAGTTCCAGATGCTCGGCGCGCACATTCTCGCGCACCCACGTCTCCGTGAATTGGTGGAAGCCCTGCTCACGGACGACCCGGACAAGAACTTCGAGACGGCGAAGAAGGATCCGAAGAAGTTCCTTCGTCGAGAGGGATCGACTTGCCGGAGAAGTGCAAGGTCGCAGTGACCCGCAATACACCGGTTTCGATCTCCGTATGTGTGGGCGTCCACGACTTCTATTGCCTAGATGTGACGTTGCCGGAAATACGATTGTGCATACGACACCCGGCTAGGGCCGCGAAAGGGTCGGCGGCCACTCAGCTTCAGGCCAGTACGCGGAGGAGCGCATCGGTGCTACGCGACCTGACGAACCTGTCAGGCATCTTCCGCCGTGCCAAGCGACTCGGCTGGGTCGCCACGAACCCGCACGACAACGCCGAGCGGGTGCGGGTGAAGTACTCCGGCGACTTCAACGTGTTGTCGGTCGAGCAGCTCGAAGCGACCGCCCGCGCTGCCAGCGAGCAGAACGCTGCCCTGTATCGGGTGGCGGGCTACGCCGGTTTGCGCCAAGGCGAGCTACGGGCGCTCCGCTTCCGCGATGTCGAATTCGTCGGGTCCACGATCCATATCCGCCGCAACCTGCCCGCCAACGGCGACGAGAAGGTGCCGAAGTCGAAGGTCGTCGTTCGGTGCCGCTGATCGACCAGGCAGCCGCCGCGCTCGACGGACTCTCGCGGCGCGGATACCTGACCGGCCCGGACGATCACGTCTTCGTGTCGGCGACAGGCGGGCCGCTCGATGACACGGATATGCGCGACGGCTTCTACGCGGCGCTTGAGGCTGCCGAACTGGGCCACCTGCGCGAGCAGGACGACCCGATTGTGTTCCACGACCTGCGCCATACCTTTGGCACGCTGGCCGTGCAGGTCTGGCCAGTAACCGACGTGCAGGCCTACATGGGGCACGCGGACATCAAGACCACGATGCGCTATGTCCATCACGTGCCGAAGCTCGACGCGGCGGCGCGGTTCTCGAAGTTCGTTGAGAACGAGCTGTGTCCCGAGTCGTGTCCCGAACCACTGCATTCGGACACCGCTGTGCGCAACTCACAGCAACTGCAAGCCGCATAAGAAAGCCAAGCGGGCGCTGAGCGTCGCTCAGTATATGAGTGCCAGAAAAGGGCGCCTCAAGCGTTCTGCGGCGGCCTGGGGCTCTCTAGGTCTTCAAGCAACGAGACTCGCGCGGCGTGCCAAACCAGCCAGGCAGTGAGGTGCGTGATCGGGCGCAGGGCTAATCCGACCATCCACGTGACCGTACCCCACAACTGAACGAATAGTCACATTGCGTTCACATCGAGGTGCGGAAACTCCGGCGTGTTCGCGGGCGATAGCCTGCTCGCCCCAATGGCCGGCCCGGTGACCATGGACAAGATCGTCGCGCTCTGTAAGCGGCGCGGCCTCATCTTCCCGGCGTCGGAGATCTACGGCGGCATCGCCAATACCTACGACTACGGGCACTACGGCGTCCTCCTGAAGAACAACGTCGCGAATGCCTGGTGGAAGGCGATGATCCAGGAGCGCGACGACATCGTCGCGCTCGACTCGGCGATCATCCAGCACCCGCGCACCTGGGAGGCATCGGGGCACCTGGCGGGGTTCAGCGACCCGCTCGTCGAGTGCCGCACCTGCAAGCTGCGCTTCCGCGCCGACCACCTCGCCGAGCTCGAGGCCGGGACCGCGGAGCACCCGGACATCCGCTGCGGCCGGGCGCCGTCGAAGATCCCGGGCCACCACGAGGACTGCGAGCTCACCGACGCGCGCGAGTTCAACCTGATGTTCGAGACTTCGATCGGCCCGGTGAAGGACGCCGGCTCGACCGTCTACCTCCGCCCCGAGACCGCCCAGGGCATCTTCCTCGACTTCAAGACCACGCTCCAGTACGCGCGCAGGAAGCCGCCTTTCGGCATCGCCCAGATCGGCAAGTCGTTCCGCAACGAGATCACGCCCGGGAACTTCGTCTTCCGCACGCTCGAGTTCGAGCAGATGGAGATGGAGTTCTTCGTGCCGCCGGCGGAGGCGGAACAGTGGTACGAGCACTGGATGCAGGCGCGCATGGACTGGTACGTGTCGCTCGGGCTCGACCGCGACGGGCTCCGCCTGCGCCCCCACCGCCCCGACGAGCTATCCCACTACTCGCGCGCCACGAGCGACATCGAGTACCTGTACCCGATCGGATGGTCCGAGCTCGAGGGCATCGCCAACCGCGGCGACTTCGACCTGACCCAGCACGCCGAGTTCTCGGGCCAGAAGCTCGAGTATGTGGACACGGCGACGGGCGAGCGCTATGTGCCGCACGTGATCGAGCCCGCCGCCGGCCTGGGGCGCACGGTCCTGGCCCTCCTCTGCGACGCCTACGACGAGGACGAGATCGGCGGCGAGCAGCGCACCGTGCTCCGGCTCACCCCGCGGATGGCGCCGGTCAAGGTGGCGGTGCTGCCGCTCGTGAACAAGGACGGCCAGCCGCAGAAGGCGCGCGCAATCTACGAGGACCTGCGCGGCCGCTTCCCGGCGGAGTACGACAGCGGCGGCTCGATCGGTAAGCGCTACCGGCGCCAGGACGAGATCGGGACGCCGTGGGGCGTCACGGTGGACCACCAGACGATGGACGACGACAGCGTGACGCTGCGCGACCGCGACACCCTCGAACAGGAGCGGATTGCCGTGAACGAGCTAGGAGCCGAGATCGAGCGCCGGCTCGCGGCGACGAGCTGAGCGCCCCTCGAAGCCGGCGTGCGGCAGCACGCGGTCGACCCGCTTCGACAGCCGAGCCGACGGCGCCGCTCCAGAAACCCTGCCAGTCTGTCCATCAAACCCTGCACCCGCTCTCACGGATAGGTGGAGATGACAACAGCGTCTGTGACCGTGCTCACAATTCCGACCCCCCACGGGCCCGCGCACGTGCATGTGCACAGGCTCGAGGATCCGCGAGGCGCGCTCGTGCTCGGCCACGGCGCCGGAGGCGGCGTGGAGGCCCCCGACCTGGTGGCGGCCACGGACGGCGCCCAGGCCCAGGATTTCAGCGTCGCGCTGGTCGAGCAGCCATACCGCGTCGCGGGGCGGCGCTCAACGCCCGCGGCGCACCTGCTAGACGCCGCCTGGATCGCCGTCGCCGAGCACCTCGCAGAGCACGAGCTCGACGGTCTCCGCCTGATCGCAGGCGGGCGCTCCGCGGGCGCCCGCGTGGCCTGTCGCACGGCCGCGGCGACCGGCGCGGCCGGGGTGCTGTGCCTCGCCTTCCCGCTCCAGCCGCCCGCGCGCAAGGGCAAGCCGCCCGCGCCGGACCGCCTCCATGAGCTCGACGAGGTGAGGGTGCCCGTGCTCGTCGTGCAGGGCGAGAACGACCGCTTCGGGACGCCGCGTCCCGGCAGGAATCGCGAGGTCGTACAAGTGCCCGGCGACCACAGCCTGAGGAAGGACACTCAGGCCGTCACGGCCGCGGTGGAAGACTGGCTCAGGGCTCGGAACGCGTAGGCGAAGACGCGTCGAGCAGCCGCCGGGCGGTCGCGACGCCCAGGTCGAACGCGGCCTGCTGGTCCCAGTCCGGGTCGGAGAGGACCTGGATGCCGAAGCCGTCGCCGAGCGAGAAGAGGATCGATGCGACCGCCTCGGGCTCGGCCTGAAGGCGAATGACACCCTCGCGCTCCTTCGCGCGGAGCCAGCCCGCAAGCCGCTCCCGCCACTGGCGGTAGAGCTCGCCCAGCTCGGCGCGGATCTCCTCGGAATGACGTGAGGCGCTCAGCATCTCGTAGATCACGGCCTGGCCGCCGGCGTCGTCCTCGAGGAACTCCTCGAGCCCGACGACGAGCGCCTGGACGATCTCATCGGCGCTCCCCGCCCTGGCGAGCCGATCGTCCATGCTGCGGTAGCGCTCGGCGGCGTCGTGGCGCACGACCTCCACGAGCAGCCGCTCCTTCGAGCCGAAGTAGTAGTGCAGGAGCCCGCGCGAGACTCCGGCCTCGCGCGCTACCTGGTCGAAGGTCGACGCTGCCGCGCCGCGCGTGCCGACGCTGGCCCGCATCGCGGCGATGATGCGCTGGGCCTTGTCGCCCTCGAGCTTGCGCGGGGTTTCCGCGCCGGTCGCAGCCTCCATCCGGCGCCCATCTTAGTTGGCTGGCCAGTCAGGTTGTCCCGCCGGCCTGGCCGGCCACGGTCCCGAAACGAGAAAGGGCGCCAGCGGGCGCCCTTTCAAAAGCTCGCTGTGGCCGCGTTAGGTGGTGCCCACCGGTTCGCTCGTGCTGCTGGGCTCGGGGGTCGTGCTCGCGGTGTACTCGAACTCCTCCTCGGCACCGAAGAGCGCGTCGAGCACCTTCTTGCGAAGGCCCTCACTCGCGGCGAGCGCAATGGCTCCGCCGATCACCGCCACCAGGAGGAGACGGCCCTTGCGGCGCTTCCTCTTCTTTCCGCGCAGCGAGTCGGCGGCGTCCTTCAGGGACGTCACAGCCGTGCGTAGCTCGCGCTGGACCTTCTTGTCCTCCGTGACGGCGTGGACGGGGCCCTTGCCGTTCGACATCCGCGTGTAGGCCTTGCGTCCGGACTCGAACGCGTTGCGCAGGTTTTCGCGCAGCTCGTCGTCCTCGATCAGCCGCTGGACGTACTGGTTCGAGCGGACCGCCTTGCCCGCGGCGAACGCTCCGGCTCCGGCCTTCGTGGCCTTGTTCTTTGCTGCCATTGGTCTCCTCGATCCGCTTGCCAGCCCGCACTCTACCCGGGTTCAGCAACCCGCGAACGCCGCGGGCGCTTTTGAAGCGCCGCGTCCAGCACCTCGTCGACCGACTCGACGAGCGTGAACTTCATCTTCTTCCGCAGCGGCTCCGGGATGTCGTCGATGTCGCGCTCGTTGCGGCGCGGGATGATCAGCCGGTTGATCCCGGCGCGCTGCGCGGCCAGGGCCTTCTCCTTGAGCCCTCCGATTGGGAGCACCATGCCGCTCAGGGTGATCTCGCCCGTCATCGCGGTGTCGCTTCGCACCGGCCGGCAGGTCACCCGGGAGGCGATCGCGGTCGCCATCGTGATGCCGGCGCTCGGACCGTCCTTGGGAATCGCGCCGGCCGGCACGTGCACGTGCAGGTCGTGCTCCTTGAACCAGTCCGGCGGCACCGCGCCGTTCGCATCCTCGGTGCGGTTCTTCACGTAGGACAGCGCCGCGGCCGCCGACTCCTTCATAACGTCGCCGAGTTGGCCGGTGATCTGGAGCTTGCCGTCGCCCGGGTAGGCAATGGCCTCGACGAACAGCACGTCGCCGCCCACCGGCGTCCACGCGAGGCCGGTGGCCACGCCGGGCTCGCTCGTCCGCCGTTTCACCTCGGGCTGGAAGCGCGGCTTGCCGAGCAGCTCCTCGACAGTCTCGGGCCGGACCGTCGGCTTCGAACGGCGCGTGCCCTCGGCGAACTCGCGTGCCACCTTGCGGCAGATCGAGCCGATCTCGCGCTCGAGGTTGCGGACGCCGGCCTCGCGCGTATAGCCGTCGATGACGCGGTCGAGGGCCGGCTTCGTGATCTCAATCTTCGACCGCCCGAGCCCGTTCCGCTCCATCTGTCGCGGCACGAGGAAGCGCTTGGCGATCTCGCGCTTCTCCTCGTGCGTGTAGCCGGACAGCTCGATCACCTCCATGCGGTCGAGCAGCGCCGGCGGGATCGTGTCCACCTGGTTCGCCGTGCAGATGAAGAAGACGTTCGAGAGGTCGATCGGGACGTCGAGGTAGTGGTCGCGGAAGGACGAGTTCTGCTCGGGGTCGAGCACCTCGAGCATCGCGCTCGAGGGGTCGCCGCGGAAGTCGGCGCCCATCTTGTCGATCTCGTCGATCATCAGGACCGGGTTGTTCGACCCGGCGTCGCGTAGCGCCCGCACGATCGTGCCCGGCATCGCGCCGATGTAGGTGCGCCGGTGGCCGCGGATCTCTGACTCGTCGCGAACGCCGCCCACCGACATGCGCTCGAACTCGCGACCCATGGCGGCGGCGATCGAGCGGCCCAGCGAGGTCTTCCCCACGCCGGGCGGGCCGACGAACAGGACGATCGAGCTGCGCGCAGCCGGGTTCAGCTTCCTGACCGCCAGGAACTCGAGGATGCGGTCCTTCACGCGCTCGATGTCGTAGTGGTCCGTGTCGAGCACTTTGCGCGCGTGCTTCAGGTCGAGGTTGTCGGTCGTCGACTTCGACCATGGCAGCGATGCGAGCCACTCGAGGTAGCCGCGGATCACGCCATGCTCGGCCGACTGCGGCGGCAGCCGTTCGAAGCGGGCGAGCTCGCGCTCCGCGACCTTCGCGACGTGCTCGGGCAGGTTCGTCTCCTCGATCTGGCGGCGGAGCTCCTCGGTCTCCGCCTGCTGCTCGTCGACCTCGCCGAGCTCCTCCTGGATGGCGCGCAGCTGCTGGCGCAGGAAGTACTCGCGCTGGCCGCGCTCCATCTCCGAGTGGACCTGCGTCTGGATCCTGCTGCCGATCTCGACGAGCTCGAGCTCGCGGGCGAGGATCTCCGAGAGGAGCCGCAGCCGCTTCGTCACATCGCGCTCCTCGAGCAGCCGCTGCTTCTCCTCCGTCTTGATCCGGAGCGCCCCTGAGATCAGGTGCGCGAGCTCCACGGGGTCATCCAGGTTCGCGACCGCGAGCAGGAGCTCCTCCGGCAGGTAGGGCAGCTCCTCGATGATCCGCGAGAAGGTGGCCTGCACGTTCCTGCGAAGCGCCTCGAGCTCGGGCGAGAGCACCAGCACGTCGGGCGCCTCGGTGATGCTTGCGACGAGGTAGGGCGAGGTGGCCGCGTACTCGCCGAGCTCGACGCGCTGCCCGCACTGGACCAGGATCCGCACGGACCCGTCGGGGACCTTCATCATCCGGGCGACCACGCCCACAACGCCCACGTCGTAGAGCTGGTCCGGCCCGGGCTCCTCCGCCTCCGGATCCTTCGAGGCCACCATGGCCATCATCCGGTTGCCGGCGAGCACGTCGTCCACGAGCTTGATCGAGCGCTCCTGCCCGACGGCCAGCGGCATCATCGTGTCGGGGAAGGCGACGCTCTCGCGCAACGGGAGGACCGGCAGCGCCTCGGGAAGCTCCGCCTGCAGGCCGGCCTCGGACGGCTCGGTGCCCGCGCCTGGGATGTGGATGGTCATGAGTCCGCGATCGGAACGCGGCGAACCGACCGCTCCGGCTCGGCGAGCGGGATCTCGACCTGTAGCACGCCGTCGACGTAGGAGGCGCTCGCCTCCTCCGCTACGACGTCCGCGCCGAGCTCCACGATGCGCCGGAACGGGCCGTGCTCGATCTCGAGCTGCTGGTAGAGGCGGCCCGCCTCCTCGGTCGGCCGGCGCTCGCCGGCGATCATGAGCTGGCGGCCGCGGATCTCGAGCGCGACGTCCGCCAGGTCGACCGCGGCGAGGTCGACCTTCACGACCGCTCGCGGCGGCTTGTCGGTGTAGTAGACGTCGACTCGCGGCGAGAAGCCGCGCCCCCGCAGCCCGCGGCCGCGCTCGAACACGTCGCCGAAGAGCTCGTCCATCTCACGCCGCATGCGCTCGAAGTTCGCGAACAGGTCGCGCTGAGAGGTCACGCCTAGCGAGAATAGACCGCCCTCGGCCGGAGACCAGTCAGACGCGCGCCGCTTCTCGCCCCGACTGGCTGTGGGCGCGCGTCCAGCCGTCCGCGTATGCGCACCTCGTCGAGGAGCGCGGCTGGTGACGTGGCGACTTCAGCCGGCGCACCCGTCGCCTCGCTGATGGGTGAGCTGGTGCGCCCTAAACCTCGAAGACCGCGCCCTCGGCCGCCACCTCGACGGGCCCGCCGAAAGTGCCGGATGCCTCGTCGCGCGCCCAGTCCGCGTCGAGCTCGTCCGAGATGTGCACGAGCACGAGGCGCTTTGCAGCGGCGCCGCGGGCGTGGCCGCCTGCTTCGCCGGGGGTGAGGTGGCCGCGCATGCCTGTGCGCTCCGGGCGCGGAAGCGTGGCCTCGAGCAGCATCAGGTCAGCCTCGCGGGCGAAGTCGGCGAGCGCGTCCGTGGGACTCGAGTCGGCGCCGTAGACGATGCGGCCGGACCCGTTCGTCGAGGCGATGCTCATCGCGAAGGTCTCCGTGAAGTGCGGCACACGCTGGAAGGTGATGCGGACGGGGCCGATCTCGATCGCGCCGGCCGGGTCGTACTCGCGCAGCTTGAAGGCGTTCTCGATCAGGTCGTCGTTGCCCCACGCCCCAACCACCTGGCGGAACAGCTCCTGCGCGCCGGGCGGCACGTGCAGCTCCGGGCGGGCGGGATGCTCGGTGCCCGGCCAGCGGTCGACCGGAACGGGCTGCTGCCGCGGCGCGTAGGTGAGCGCGTACGAGTACGGGACCAGGTCGAGGAAGTGGTCTGCGTGCAGGTGCGAGATCACGACCGCGTCGAGGTCGATGTAGTCGATGTGCTCGCGCAGCTTCGCGAACACACCGTTGCCGCAGTCGACGAGGATCGAGGTGCCCTCCTCCTCGATGAGGTAGCCAGAACAGGCGCCGCCCGCGTCCTGCCAGGACGGCGACTTGCCGAGCACGGTGAGCCGCATGTTCCCGAGAGACTAACCCCGGTTTACATTCGCGGTTGAGGAAATGCGTAAGCCGCGGTCGTGCGCTCGGTGCGGAAGACGAACGCGAGCTGCTGTTCCGGGGCGAGGCCGCGCTCGGCTGGGCGGAAGGTCGTGCAGGGCTTGCCGAGGTTCAGCGCGCACAGCATGTTTTGGTGGAAGAAGCAGTCTTCGCAGCGCGCGGGCTTCGTCTTCGGCATCGGAGCCATCGAACACCAACCGGGCGCCCAATGCCAGCCACCGTTTTCCGGTCTTTGCAGGGTCGCCTTTCGAAGCCCCGCTAGGAGCGCCTTTTTCAGGGGGGCGAATTTATTGCGCAGGTAGGGTTGCTCGCCCGATGGACCTGGTCACAGGAGCAACCGGATACGTCGGCGGTCGTCTCGTGCGCCGCCTTGTCGCGGAGGGCCGGACCGTGCGCGCGCTGGCGCGGCGGCCGGAGCTGCTGACCGACGTCGAGGTGGTGCGCGGCGATCTCCTCACGGGGTCCGGGCTCGAGGAGGCGCTCGAGGGCTGCTCGACCGCCTACTACCTCGTCCACTCGATGGAGCCGAGCACCGCCAACGGCAGCTTCTCGGGCCGCGACCGCCAGATGGCGAGTGCCTTCGCGGAGGCGGCCGCCCGCGCAGGCGTCGAGCGGATCGTCTACCTGGGCGGGATCGTGCCGGCGGACGCGGCGCTCTCACATCACCTCGGTTCCCGTCTCGAGGTTGAGGAGATCCTCCTCTCCGCAGTCCCCCGGTCGACTGCCCTCCGCGCGTCCATCGTGATCGGCGCGGGGTCGTCGTCTTTTCGCATCCTCGTTCGCCTCGTGGAACGGCTGCGTCTCCTGCCGTTGCCACGCTGGCGTGGCAACCGCACGCAACCGGTCGACGAGCGCGACGTGATCGAGTTCCTCGCCCGCACGCCGCAGGTGCCCGATGCTGCCGGGCGGTCGCTCGACGTGGCCGGCCCGGACGTGATGACGTACGGGCGCATGATCGAGCGAATCGCCGAGGCGATGGGCGTCGGGCGACTTCCGCTCGGTCTCGGCCTGTCCCTCACGCCGCCGGCAAGCGCGGTCGTATCGGCCGTGACCGGGCAGCCGCTCGAGCTGGTGCGGCCGCTGATGGAGAGCCTCGAGACGGACCTCCTGCCGCGAGACCCCGACGAGGCGCCGGAGCTCTACGGCCTCCGCCCCCACAGCTTCGAGCGGGCACTCGACCACGCGCTCGCCGAGTGGGAGCGGCTCGAGCCGCTGGGGGCGCGATGAAGGTCGAGCGCGGCATCCGCATCGACGCCCCGCCCCAGCGTGTCTACAACGTGGTCATGGACCCGCGGCGGCTGGAGGACTGGGTGACCATCCACGACCACCTCGAGGACGCGCCGTCGGGCGCGCTGGAGAAGGGCTCAAAGCTCACGCAGGTCCTGAAGCTCGCCGGGCGCAGGTTCCACGTCCGGTGGACGGTGGTCGAGAACGAGCCGTGCCAGCGGGTCGTCTGGCAGGGCAGGGGCCCGGTCGGCTCCCACGCGAAGGTCACCTACGAGTTCGCCAATTCGTCCAACGGGGATTTCACCGACTTCCACTACTGCAACGAGTACGACCTGCCGGGCGGCCCGTTCGGCCGTGTGGCCGGCCGCGGTGTGGCGCGTGTGACCCAAAAAGAGTTGGACGCAACCTTGCAGAAACTCAAGCGCATCATCGAGTAATGCACGGGGCGCCGGGCGTGCCCGGCACGGAGTGCTGTTTTTTTGGTTACAGTTATTCGTCAATGGCTGATTTTCTTGACGAGAAGCGTCGCGAGATCGACGCGCGCCTGAAGGAGCTGCGTCCGCTCGTCGACGAGTACAACCGGCTCGAGAAGGCCGCGGCCGCCCTGAGAGGCGTCAGCAACGGCGGAACACGGGCGTCACGGGCGTCACGAGCGCCGCGACGTCGCGGCCGTGGCCGGCCGCGCGGCAGCGGCACGCGGGCAAAGCAGGCGCTTGAGCTCGTGCGCGCCCAGCCCGGGATTACGATCAGGGAGCTGGCCGATGCGATGGGCATTCACGCGAATTACCTCTACCGCGTGATGCCCACGCTCGAGTCAGAGGGCCTGGTGCTGAAGCGCGACCGGGGCTGGCACCCGGCCTGATGTCGGCAAGCCGCGGGCGTGCCCGCGGCGCAGCCGCGCTATAGGAGGGCGAGCTCCCGCACGCTGTCCCGCTCCTCCTTGAGCTCGTTCACGGTTGCGTCGATCTTGCCGCGCGCGAAGTCGCCCACCTCGAGCCCGTCGGCGATCTCGTAGCTCCCGCCGCTCACGCGCACCGGGAAGCTCGAGATGAGCCCCTCCTCGACGTCGTAGGCGCCGGTCGAGGCCACCGCCATCGAGCGTAGGCCGCTTGCGCCCTGGACCCAGTCGCGCACGTGGTCGATCGCCGCGTTCGCCGCGCTGGCCGCCGACGAGGCGCCGCGGGCGTCGATGATCTCGGCGCCGCGCTTGCCAACCCGCGGGATGTACTCGTTCTCGTACCAGTCCATGTCGACACGGTCGACCGCGCGCTCGCCCTTCACCTTCGCATTGAAGAGGTCGGGGAACATCGTCGGCGAGTGGTTGCCCCAGACCGCGAGGTCCTCGACGTCCTCGACGCCCGCCCCCACCTTCTCGGCGAGCTGCGCCACGGCGCGGTTCTCGTCGAGCCGCGTCATCGCGGTGAAGCGCTCGTTTGAGATGTCGGGAGCGTTGCTCATGGCGATGAGCGCGTTGGTGTTGGCGGGGTTTCCGACGACGAGGATCTTCACGTCGTCCGCCGCGCCCTCGTTCAGCGCCTCTCCCTGAGGCTTGAAGATCTGACCGTTCGCCTCGAGCAGGTCGGCGCGCTCCATGCCCTTAGAGCGCGGGCGCGCACCAACGAGCATGGCGATGTTCACGCCGTCGAGGGCCTTCCTCGGGTCGTCGAAGATCTCGGTCGAGGCGAGCAGCGGGAACGCGCAGTCCTGGAGCTCCATGGCGGTGCCCTCGGCCGCCTTGACGGCGTCGGGGATCTCGAGCAGCCGCAGGTCGATCTTCTCGTCGGGGCCGAGCATCTGCCCGCTCGCGATCCGGAACAGAAGGGCGTAGCCGATCTGGCCGGCGGCGCCGGTGACTGTGACGGTGGTTGCCATCAGCGGGTCATCTCCTCGATAACTGCGTCTGCAAACTGGCTCGTACCCACAGCGGAGGGATCGTCACGTGAGGGCTTCAGGTCGTAGGTGACCTTGTCGCCCTTGCGGATCACCTCGGCGATGCCGCGCTCCATCCGCTCGGATGCCTCGTCCTCGCCAAGGTGCTTCAGCATCAGCACACCCGACAGCATCAGGGCCGTCGGGTTGACCTTGTTCTGGCCCTTGTACTTGGGCGCCGAGCCGTGGGTGGCCTCGAAGATGGCGCCCTCGGTGCCGATGTTGGCGCCGGGCGCTAGGCCCAGGCCGCCGATCATGCCGGCCCCCAGGTCGGACACGATGTCGCCGTAGAGGTTCGGCAGCACGATCACGTCGTACTCCTCGGGCCGCGATACGAGCTGGTTGCACAGGTTGTCGATGATGCGGTCCTCGAACTCGATGTCCGGGTGGCGCTCCGCGACCTGGCGGGCGACCTCGAGGAACAGGCCGTCGGAGAACTTCATGATGTTGGCCTTGTGGGCCGCGGTGACCTTCCTACGGCCGTTCTCCTCCGCGTACTTGAAGGCCGACTCGACGATCCGGTCGGAGCCGAACACGGAGATCGGCTTGATCGAGATGCCGGACTCGTCGCGGGTCGGGGAGTCGAGCTCGTCGGCGAGGAAGCTCCGCAGCTTCTCCACCTCCTCCGAGCCCTTCTCGAACTCGATGCCCGCGTAGAGGTCCTCGGTGTTCTCGCGGACGATCACGATGTCCGTCTCCGGAAAGCGGGTGCGGACCCCCTCGTAGGCCTTGCAGGGGCGGATGCACGAGTAGAGGTCGAACTCTTTCCGGAGCGCGACGTTGATCGAGCGGTGGCCGGATCCGACGGGGGTCGTCGTAGGGCCCTTGATGGCGATGCCGCGCTCGCGGATCGCGTCGAGCGTGCGGTCGGGGAGCGGATTGCCCTCGGACTCGTAGACATCGATCCCGGCGTCCTGGAAGTCCCAGTCGAACTCGACGCCGGTGGCCTCGAGGACGCGCTGGGTGGCCTCCGCGAGCTCTGGCCCCGTGCCGTCGCCGGGAATGAACGTGACTCGGTGGGTCATAGGGGGCCGGATTACTAGCAGCCGCGCTCAGGCGGCCGCGCCGACGAAGTCCCGCCTCCGGATCAGCACTAGCGCAAGCGCCGCGCCCACGAAGGCCACGGCGGCGCCGACGACGAGCAGTTCGTTGAACGCGTCGATGTAGGCGTTCCGTCCGGCGGCGGACGCGAGGGCGGCGGGGCCGAGATCGTGCCCCAGCTTCGCCTGGAGGATCGCGCCGAGGCCGGCGATGCCGACTGCCGTGCCGACCTGCCGGAACGTGCTGTTGATGCCCGACGCCACCCCGCCGCGACGCGGCTCGACGACGCCGATCGCGGTGGTGGCGAGCGGCGGGTTGACGCACCCGATGCCGATCCCGCCGAGGATGAAGCCGCCGAGCAGGGTGGTCCAGCCGTCGCCGGGGTCGATGCCCGACATCAGCAGGAGGCCGACGCCCACCAGGGTCAGCCCGGTGCCGAGGAAGACGCGAATGGGGAATCGCTCGGCCAGCTTGCCCGCGAGCGGGGCGACGATGAACGACAGCACCGAGATCGGCAGGAAACGCACTCCCGTCTCGAGCGGCGAGTAGCGGAGCACGTTCTGCATGTAAAGCGTGATGTAGAGGAACATCGAGAACATCGACGCGTGGAGCGAGAACGCCACGATCTGCGCTCCGGTGAAGGTGGGAATGTTGAAGAGGCGGAGGTCGAGCATCGGCTGGTCGCGCCGCAGCTCGACCGTGACGAAGATCGCGAGCAGCAGGGCCGCCGTGGTGAGCAGGCTGACGATCTTGGCGCTGCCCCAGCCGTCGTCGTTGCCGCGGATCAGGGCGTACACGAGGCAGAAGAGGCCTGAGCTGAACGTCACAAGGCCGGGCCAGTCGATGCGAGCGGTGGAATCGCGCTCCGACTCAGGCACACGGGCCGCGGTGATCGCGGCCGTGACAAGCCCGATCGGCACGTTAACGAGGAAGATCCACTCCCACCCGAAGCCATCGGTGAGCACGCCCCCGATCAGCGGGCCGACCGCGACGGCGAAGCCGGTGGTGGCGCCCCAGATGCCAAACGCAGTGCCGCGCTCGTGCGGCTCAAACTCCTGGGCGATCAGCGCGAGCGAGGTGGCGAACATCATCGCGCCGCCGATGCCCTGCAGCCCGCGCGCCGCGTTCAGCATGCTCGGCGAGGTCGAGAGACCGCAGAGGAGCGACGCGGCCGAGAACAGCACGATGCCGACGAGGAACACGCGGCGGCGACCCAGGAGGTCGGCCAGCGAGCCGGAGGCGAGCAGGAGAGCCGCGAGCGCGAGGGCGTAGGCGTCGACCACCCACTGGAGGTCCTCGAAGCTGGAGTCCAGATCCCTCTGAATGTCCGGCAGCGCGACGTTCACGATCGTGATGTCGAGCAGCAACATGAAGATCGAGAGGCACACCACCAGGAGCGTCCACCACTTCGCTGCCATTCCACTCACGCTAGGGCACGCAGGTCTGACACCATCCAACAAGTGTTTGGCGGTGGCTCATTCCAGCTCGTTCGGGTGTTCGGTATCCGGATCGGCGTGGACTTCAGCTGGTTCGTCGTCCTGTTTCTGATCATCTGGTCGCTGTCGGACTACTACAAGGACGTCGCGCCGGGCTCGAACGCTTTCGCTCTGGCCGTGGTGAGCGCGCTCTTGTTCTTCCTCTCGATCCTGCTCCACGAGCTCGGTCACGCGTGGGTTGCAGTCCGGAACGGGATCCCGATCCAGGGCATCGACCTGTGGATGTTCGGCGGCGTGGCGAAGCTCGGCAAAGACACCGACTCGCCGGGCGTGGAGTTCCGTGTGGCGGTGGCCGGCCCGGTTGTCACCGTGGCGATCGCCGCCGCCTGCTTTGGGTTGGGGATGGCTGTGTCAGGCACGTCGGAGGCCTTCGACAGCGCGCAGTTCGACGAGAACATCAGCGGCGCGACCACCGCGGTGCTCGGGTACCTCACGACGATCAACCTCTTCCTGCTCGCCTTCAACCTGATCCCAGCATTCCCGCTCGACGGCGGGCGAATCGCGCGGGCGATCGCGTGGAAGGTCACGGGCGACCGGAACCGGGCCACGCGCTTCGCCGCCACAATCGGCCGCTTCGGTGGGTACGCAATGGTCGGCCTGGGCGCTTACCTGTGGCTCGGACTGGACCGAACCGTGTCCGGGCTCTGGCTCGCCTTCGTCGGGTTCTTCCTCGCCAGCGCGGCCCGCTCGGCGGAGGCGCAGGCGCGGTTCGCGGGACGTATCGAGCACATCCGCGTGGCCGACGTGATGGATGCCGAACCGGTCGCGATCGGCGAGGACGCCCCGGTGTCCTACGCCCAGCACACCTTCTTCCTCCGCTACGGCTGGCCCTGGTTCCCGGTCGTGGACGCGAGCGGGAGGCTCGTGGGCGTCGTGTCGCGGGAAGCGATCGAGAGCGTGCCATCCGAGGAGCAGGACACGCGGAGGGTCGGGTCCGTAATGGCGCGCGACGACGGGTCGAGCGGGCTCCGCGTGCGGCTCGAGGAGCCGTTGGAGAACCTCCTGACTCAGGAGGGCCTGGCGCGCCTCGGGGCGATCATGGCCGTGGACGGCGAGGGAAGGCTGCGCGGAATCGTCACGGTGGACGCGGTGCGGCGGGCGTTGCAGGCGCCGGCGTGAGGCGCCTCGCCACCTGAGCCGCCACCGCGTCCGGCGCGTTCAACAACCGCATGTAGGGGACGCGGATGACAATCCATCCGGCCAGCTGCAGGTCGGCGTCGCGGACACGATCGCGCTCCCTCGCCCGCCGGGTGCCATCTGCGGCGCCACCGTCGGTTTCAACTATCAGCCGCCGGTCGCGCCCCACGAGTCGCATTCATAGCCCTCAATGCCGATATTCACCGGGACGCGGAAAGCCATGGCGTTGCAGAACGCCAGGACATCTCCTCGAGCTCCGAGCGCGTCCGCGTGCTGCCGGGCTTGTGAACGGCGAGCACTGAGGCAAGGAGCCCGGAGCCGCGGCGGCCATGCCTTGGGGCCGCGTCCGTCCAGTCGAGACCGAGGTTGTCCGCCTCGTCGACGACCCTCTCGAGCGTCCGGCGCCCGGTAGTGGCGTCCGCCAGATCGACGATCGTCCTGGCCGGTGTGGTCACGACGATCCCGAAGCGGCGAACGCGCTCGCCCTGGAGCGGCGACCGATGCACCACTACGCCCCGGCAGACTCGGTTCCCCTCGACCGTCACGTGAACTGCTTGCCCGTCGGCCGTCAGCCGACCCCACAGAACGGCAGCACTGAAGTGGCTCAGAGCGGCTCCATCTCCGCACGCGAGCACCGCTGCCATGAAATGTCCGTGACGCGTGAGCGACACGTGCCCCACCGCGTACACGCCTATGTGCACACGGTGGAACCTCTGCCGCCTCACCCGCCAATCGATCGCGTCCGCCCCCAAGCCCAGCGCCAGGAGCTGAGCCTGGCCAACTACTCCGTGCTGCCGCCTCGCCAGATCAGCGATCGCCCCATCGAGGGGTCCTTGCCGGATCGACCGTGCATTACACGGTTAAGGCGGCAAGCACCACGGATTCACCCCTCAATGCCAGTCGTTCGCCCCGGCGGCCGCCGGCGCCGGGCGCCACCCTGGGCCGGCGCCGTGGCCTGCGGGCACGCCTGAATAGACTGCGCGCCGCATGCCGCAGCACGACGTATTGGTCATCGGCGCTGGACTTGCCGGCCAGCGCGCCGCTCTTGCCGCGGCTGAGCAGGGTGCTTCGGTCGGGATCATTTCCAAGGTTCATCCCGTCCGGTCGCATTCCAATGCGGCTCAGGGCGGGATCAACGCGGCGCTCGATCCGCAGGACTCGTGGGAGTCGCACGCCTTCGACACCGTCAAGGGATCGGACTATCTCGGGGACCAGGACGCCATCGAGATCATGTGCCGCGAGGCGCCCCACGAGCTGTTGGAGCTCGAGCACCTCGGGGTGACGTTTCACCGCGACGAGCGGGGCCGGCTCGGCAAGCGCGCGTTCGGCGGAGCCTCGGCCGCAAGGACCTACTACGTGGCCGACATCACCGGCCAGGCCATCCTTCACGTGCTCTACGAGCAGCTCATGAAGTACGCGGAGGTCACGCGCTACGAGGAGTGGTTCTCGACCGCGCTGGTGCAGAACGACGAGGGCCGCATCGCCGGGGTCGTCACCCGCAACATCCGCGACGGCGCGATGGAGCTGTTCGCCGCCAAGGCCGTGATCCTCGCCACCGGCGGCAACGGGCAGATCTACACGCCCACCACGAATGCACTGATCTGCACGGGGGACGGGATCGCGATGGCGTACCGGATCGGTGCCCCGCTGATGGACATGGAGATGATCCAGTACCACCCGACCACGCTGGCGGGCCTCGGCCTCCTCATCACCGAAGGCGCGCGCGGCGAGGGGGCGCACCTCTACAACGCGGAGGGCGAGCGCTTCATGGAGAAGTACGCGCCCAACAAGATGGAGCTCGCGAGCCGCGACGTCGTCTCGCGCGCGGAGCAGACCGAGATCAACGAGGGCCGGGGCTTCCCGGACGGGACGGTCGCTCTCGACATCACGGTCGTCCCGCGCAAGCGGATCCACGAGGCGCTGCGCGAGATCGTGAACGTGGGCCGCGACTTCGCCGGCGTGGACATCACGCGCGAGCCGATCCACATCAAGCCGGGCAACCACTACGTGATGGGCGGGGTGCACACGGACATCCACGGCCAGACGCCGCTCCCCGGGCTGTACGCGGCCGGCGAGTGCGCCTGCGTCTCCGTCCACGGCGGCAACCGCCTGGGAGCGAACTCACTGCTCGACACGCTGGTGTTCGGCCGCCGCTCTGGAGAACACGCCGCCTCCTCGGTGCACGGTCTTTCGATGCCCGAGCCGAGCCGCTCCTCGCTGCAGGACGAGGAGCGCATGATCCAAGCGATCATCACCCGCGACGGCAGCGGCCGCCGCGTCTCGGAGCTGAAGGCCGAGCTGGGCGAGACGATGGACAAGTACGTCGCCGTCTTCCGCGACGAGGCGGGCCTGGACACGGCGCTCGAGGTCGTGCATCGCCTCAATGAGGAGGTGCAGAACGTCGCGATCGACGACAAGGGCACCGTCTTCAACCAGGACGTGCTCGGGGCGCTCGAGCTCCAGTTCATGCTCGACAATGCGGAGGCGATCGTCATCTCCGCCATCGAGCGCAAGGAGAGCCGCGGCGCCCAGTACCGCACCGACTACCCGCAGCGCAACGACGACGAGTGGCTGAAGCACATCAACGTCTCGGCGAACGGCGCCGAGCCGGAGCTCTCCTACTCGCCCGTCACGATGACCCAGTGGGAGCCACAGGAACGAACCTATTGAGATGACGGACTTCAAGCTCAAGATCCGCCGCTTCGACCCCGAGTCGGGCGAGCCCGCCTACTGGGCCGACTACGACGTCGAGCTCCCGCCGGAGCGCTCTGTGCTCGACGGCATCCTCCAGGTGAAGGACCGCGAGGACGCCTCGATCGCGATTCGCTGCTCCTGCCGCGCGGCCATCTGCGGCTCGTGCGGGGTGCGCATCAACGGCCGCTCCGCGCTCGCCTGCAACACGCGCATCGACGAGGCGGCCGAGCGCGGCCGCGACGGCGTCATCACGGTCGAGCCCATGGGCAACATGCCGGTGGTCAAGGACCTGGTCACCGACATGGAGGCGGTGCACTGGAAGAAGGTCCGCCGCGTGGTGCCTTGGCTTGTGCCCGCGGAGGAGCCACCCGAGGGCCAGGAGTACATCGTTCCTGCCGAGGCGATGCTCGACGTGACCCAGGCGATGGCGTGCATCCACTGCGGCGTGTGTGTCTCGGCCTGCCTCTCGATGGAGGTCGACCCAGACTTCATCGGCCCGGCGGCGCTGGCGAAGGCCTACCGGTTCGTCGGCGACCCGCGCGACGGCGAGGAGGAGGCGCGCCTCAAGGACCTCGCCGAGGACCCGCACGGGATCTACGACTGCACCCACTGCTTCGCGTGCGTGGAGGTCTGCCCCAAGGACGTGGCGCCGATGAACCAGATCATGCGCCTGCGCCGCCGCGCCACGGACGACCACGGCATCAAGGACCAGAACAACGGCTACGGCCACGAGCACGCCTTCGTAGGCCTGATCGAGAAGTACGGCACCCTGTTCGAAGCCCAGTTGCTTCCGCGCTCCTTCGGCGACGGCTCCCTGGTGAAGGGTCAGCTGCGGCCGTCGGGGGCGAAGCAGCTGACAGCTGAGCTGCCGACCGCCATTCGCGGTCTTCGGTCGGGCAAGGTCAGCCCGGGCAAGGCACTCCGCCATCCCAAGCTGCCCGACCAGAAGCAGGTGCGGAGGATCTTCCACGAGATCGAGTCGCACGACGAGCGCATCGAGCTGAACCTCTACATCGTCGGTGAGATGAGCGAGGAAGAGGAGGGCGCCATGGCCGAAGGGAGTCAGGAAGCGTGAAGCTGGCCTACTGGCCCGGGTGTGTGTCCCGGGGATTCACTCCGGAGCTGCACGGCTCGATAGCGAAGGTGGCGCCGCTGCTCGACCTGGAGCTCGTGGAGCTCGACCGCGCGAACTGCTGCGGCGCCGGCGTGATCGCAGAGCACAACCAGGAGCTGGCCGACACGCTCAACGCACGCACGTTCGCGATGGCGCAGCAGGTACAGGGCGCCGCCGGCATGATGAACATCTGCTCCACGTGCCAGGGCGCCCAGTCGGAGTGCCAGGAGCGGCTCGACGCGAGCGCGGGCTACCGCGGCGAGGTCAACAAGCATCTCGAGGACGAGGGGCTCTCCTACCGCACCGGCGGCGACTGGTGGAACAAGAACTTCCTCTGGGTCCTCGCCGAGGAGATCGGCTTCGACGCCCTTCGCGAGCGCGTGCAGCGGCCGCTCACCGGCCTCCGGGTCGCGCCCTTCTACGGCTGCTACATCGTGCGACCGTCGAAGCGGCTGGGCTTCGACGAGCACCCCGAGCGCGACGCTTACCTCGGCCTCCTGATCGAGGCGCTGGGAGGCGAGGCGGTGGAGTACGCCGGCGCGCACAAGTGCTGCGGTTTCCCGGTGATCACGATGAACCGGACCACCTCGCTGCGCCAGGCCGGACGCCACCTCGCTGACGCGATCGACGCGGGCGCCGACTGCCTCGTGACGCCCTGCCCGCTCTGCCATCTCAACCTCGACCTGCAGCAGCCCGCCGCCCAGAAGTTCGTGGAGCGGGACCTCGGGATCCCGGTGCTGCACCTGCCGCAGATGGTCGGCCTGGCGCTCGGCCTCGAGCCGAAGGAGCTCGGCATGGGTAAGCACGTCGTGTCCACGCGCGCAATTCGAGACAGCATTGCCGCGCTGGACCAGGCGGCGGCGTAATCCGTCTGCGGCCGCCGTCGAAGCCGCCTGCGCGCGGCGCCGGCGGTCAGAGCCGCTGAAGCAGCGTAAGTTCCAGCGGGGCGGGGTAACCCCCAGGTGAGTATGGAAGCTCACCCGTTGTGGTGCCCCCCGTGGCAGCGGTAGTCACAGGCAAGTTTGAGGACCTCCTCGCAGTCGGGTTGAGGGTTCTGATCGAGGAAGATCCGAACCTCGACCTGGTGGCCCGCGACGTCCCGCTGCACGAGCTCGAACAGGTCGTGGCTGCGCACTCGCCCGCCGTTGTGCTGCTCAACCTGGCAGCGCTGAGCGGCCCTCACGAGCTGCTCGCGCTTACTCAACGGCGTGCCGACTCCCGGGTGCTCGTGCTCGCGAGCCGGCCGACGGCAACCGAGTGCACCCAGCTGCTCTCGTTCGGCGCCACCGGGTGCCTGTCGAAGGAGACCGAGGCGCGCGACGTGATCGCCGCCATCCACCTGGCGTCGCGAGGTCTGCACGTGCTGCCGCGCTCCGCCGCCGCCGGAGGCGGCGTGGACAAGCTCGGCATGCAGGGCGGCGACCTGACGCAGCGCGAGGCCGAGGTGCTCGAGCTGCTGCAGGACGGCCACACCAACTCCGAGATCGCCGAGGCACTCGCGATCGGCATCGAGACCGTGCGGACGCACGCCCGCAGCATCTACAGGAAGCTCGGCGTACCGTCTCGCCGCGAGCTCACCCGCATGGCCCGTCAGGAGCCGGTGGTGGTGGACGAGGAGCGCCGGCCGGTCGAGGCGACCTAGGCGGCCGGAGTAGCGCGCAGCAGTCCGCGCACGTTCAAGAGCTCGGCCACCTGGACGGCGTTGGTGGCGGCGCCCTTGCGAAGGTTGTTCCCCACGATCCAGATGTTGAGGCAGCGCTCGTGCGAGGGATCGCGGCGGATGCGGCCAACGAGCACATCGTCGCGGCCGGCGGCGTCGAGGGCCGTCGGATAGAGGCCGTTCGCGGGGTCGTCGATCACCATCAGCCCCGGCGCGCCCGCCAGCGCCTGGCGGCACTCGTCGGGTGAGAGCGGGTCGCGCGTCTGCACATTGGCGGACACCGAGTGCCCCGTGAAGACCGGCACGCGCGCGCAGGTCGCGGACACGCCGATGTCCTCACTGCCCAGGATCTTGCGCGTCTCGCGCATGCACTTGCGCTCCTCGGTTGTGTAGTCGTCGCCGTCCTTGAAGGTCTCGACCTGCGGCAGGACGTTGAAGGCAATCTGGTGCGGGTAGACCGCCGGCTTCGGCATCTCCTTCGCCCCGAGCTGAGCGTCGACCTGTTCGTGCAGCTCCTCGACCGCCCGCTGGCCTGTCCCGGACACGGCCTGGTAGCTCGACATGACGACGCGCTCGATGCCCGCGTGCTTCAGGATCGGCCCGAGCGCCACGACCGTCTGCATGGTCGTGCAGTTCGGGTTGGCGACGATGCCCTTGTGGCCGTCGAGAGCGTCGGGGTTGACCTCGGCCACAACCAGCGGCACGTCCTCGTGCATGCGCCACTGCGATGAGTTGTCGATCACGACCGCGCCCGCCTCGGCGAAGCGCGGCGCCCAGTCGGCGCTCACGCCCGAGCCGGCCGAGAAGAGCGCGATGTCGAAGTTCTGGATCGACTCGTCGTTCAGCGGCGCGACCGTCAGCCTCTGGTCGCGCCAGTCGATCGAGCGCCCCGCGGAGCGCTCCGAGGCGAACGGCACGACCTCGTCCGCGGGGAACGAGCGCTCGCGCAGCACGTCGAGCATCGTGGATCCGACCGCGCCGGTGGCTCCCACCACCGCGACCCGCATCGCCCTACGCCACCTTCGGGCGGTGCACTCCCGCCACGTCCTCGGGAAGCACGGCGTCGGCGCCCAGCTCGAATGCAGTGTGCAGCTGCTTCACCGCATCGGCAACGTGCTCCTCGCGCACGACGCACGAGATCTTGATCGGTGAGGTGGAGATCATCTCGATGTTCACGCCCGCTTCGCCAAGCACCGTGAAGGTCTTGGCGGCGACGCCCGGATGGCTCTTCATTCCGGCTCCGACGACCGACACCTTCCCCATCCGGTCGTCGGACTGGATCTCACCGAAGCCGAGTTCCGCCTGGAGCGTCTCGAGCGACTCGCGCGCGAGCGCCACGTCGTCGCGCGGGACTGTGAAAGACATGTCGGCGAGGTGCTCGGCGGTCTGCGGCTCGTTCTGGATGATCATGTCGACGTTGATATTCGCGTCGGCCAGCGCGGTGAGCACGCGGCCCGCGATGCCGGGCACGTCCGGCAGCCCGGTGATGGTGATACGGGCCTCCGCGGTGGAGTGGGTGACGGCTGTAACGAGCGGTCGTTCCATGGTCTGTTCCTCGTCCTGGACCACCGTACCGGGTCCATCTTCGAAGCTGGAGCGGCAATGGATCGTCACGCCGTGGTTGCGCGCGTATTCGACAGAGCGGAGCTGCAGCACCCCGGCGCCGCTGGCGGACATCTCGAGCATCTCCTCGAAGGTGACCACCGGGAGCTTGCGCGCGTCCGCCACGATCCGCGGGTCCGCGCTGAAGACGCCGGCGACGTCCGTGTAGATCTCGCACACGTCCCCTCCCAGCGCCGCGGCGAGCGCCACCGCGGTGGTGTCGGAGCCGCCCCGGCCGAGCGTGGTCACGTCGAGCGAGTCCTGGGAGACGCCCTGGAAGCCCGCCACGAGCACGATCTTGCCGTCGCCGAGTCCGCGCCGGATCCGGTCCGCCCTGACCTCGAGGATGCGCGCCTTCGTGTGGCCGCTGTCGGTGACGATCCCCGCCTGCGAGCCGGTGAGCGAGATCGCCTCGTGACCGAGGTCGTTGATCACCATCGCCGCGAGGGCGCAGGTCACGCGCTCGCCCGTGGACAGCAGCATGTCCATCTCGCGCGGGTCGGGCCTGTCGGAAACCTCGTAGGCGAGTGAGACCAGCTCGTCGGTGTGCTTGCCGCGCGCGGAGAGCACGGCCACGACATTCGTCCCCGCCTCTTTCGCGGTCACGATCCGCTGGGCCGCGCGCTTGATGCGCTCGGCGTCCGCAACCGAGGTACCGCCGAACTTCATGACGACCGTGTCGGAGGTGGCGGACGGCATGGCGGGCAACGATAGCTTTCCAACCCGTGCGGGCTGTATACGGCAGGCGCCGCCTCGCGCTGCTTGTGCTGGTGCTTCTCGCGTTGGGAGCCGGCGCCGCCGGCGCCGTGGTCGGCGCGGGACACGGCGACGACAACGAGATCGTTTCGAACGTGCCGACTCCCGGACGAGGCCGGCCGGAGGAGCGCATCTCCTTCCTCGCCAAGATCGTCCCGCCGCCGGCGCGCGAGGAGGCCGGCGGGCGCGCCGTCTTCCCAGCCAGGGTGGCGGCGCTCGCTGGGCGGCTGTCCACCGAGCGGAAGGTCGCGCAGCTGTTCGTGTGGGGCTTCCGGGGAACGGACACTACGGCCGAGATCTTCGGGCGACTGCGTCGCCTCGACCTGGGCGGGATCGCGCTGTCGGCCTCGAACTACCTCGACCAGACCCAGCTGAGCGCGCTCACAGGCGAGGCCACGGCGGTTGCCAAGCAGCGCCGCCACGTTCCGCCGTGGGTGTTCGCGAGCCAGGAGGGCGGCGAACTGAACTCGTTCCCGGACCTGCCGCCGTCGGCGGCGCCGGCCGACCTGCGCTCAGGCAAGGCCGCCGGGACGGAGGCGCGCACGTCCGCCTCGAGCCTGCGGAAGCTGGGCGTGAACGCGGTGCTCGGGCCGGTAGTCGACGTCGGCGGCAGCGAGACCGGCTCGGCGCTGGGCGCGCGCGTGTACTCCGACGACCCCGAGGAGGTGGCGGCATACGCGGACGCGACCGTGCGCGCGTACCGTGAGGAGCGCGTCTTCAGCTCCGCCGCGCACTTCCCCGGTCTCGGCGCCACCGACCAGTCGACTCAGGACGGCCCGGCGACGGTGGGGCTCGAGCTCGACGAGCTCCGCAACCGCGACCTGATCCCGTTCGAGTCGGCGATCGACGCGGGCGTTCCGGGGGTGACGATCAGCTCGGCGCTGTACCCGTTCAGCGACTTCACCGTGCCCGCCTCGCTGACGCGGACGGTGAGCTCGCAACTGCTCAGGCGCGAGTACCGCTTCAAGGGCGTCGCGATGCCCGACGACCTCGCCGATCCGGCGATCACCGCGCTCTACACGGTGCCCGACGCCGCGGTGCGGGCGCTGCAAGCCGGCGCGGACCTCCTCTACATCTCGGGCACCGCGGGCGACCAGCAGGCGGCCTACATCGCCGTGCTCCGGGCGGTCCAGCGAGGCCGACTGCCGCGCCGCCGCCTGAACGAGGCGGTGGGCCGGATCCTGCTGGCGAAGCAGGACTACGGCCTGATCCGTAGGGGTCAGACCCCCTAAGTCGGGGACGCTTGAGGGGTCAGACCCCTTAAGTCGGGGGGACTTAGATCGTCTGGCTCAAGGGGTCAGACCCCTTAAGTCGGGGGGACTTAGATCGTCTGGCGGCCGCGCAGCGCGCGGCCCAGGGTGATCTCGTCGGCGTACTCGAGGTCGGAGCCTACCGGCAGCCCGCTTGCCAGGCGGGTGACCACGACGCCCGGCGCGCGCTCGCGGAGGGCGTCGGCGAGATAGAGGGCGGTCGCTTCGCCGGTCGTGGTCGCGTTCGTGGCGATCACCACCTCGCGAACGCCGGCGCCGTTGTCAACGCGGCCCAGCAGCTCGGAGATGTGGAGGTCCTCGGGGTCGACACCGTCGATCGGCGACAGCGCACCGCCGAGCACGTGGTAGCGCCCGTGGAACTCGCCCGAGCGCTCGATCGGGATGACGTCGCTCGGCTGCTCGACCACGCAGATGGTGGCCGCCTCGCGACGCTCGTCCTGGCAGATGCGACAGGTCGCCTCGGTCGCGAGGTTAAAGCAGACCTCGCAATTGCCGACGGTCGCCTTGACCTCGCGGATGGCGTCGGCGAGGGCGAGCGCTTCATCTTCGGAGGTGCTCAGGATGTGGAACGCGAGCCGCTGAGCGGTGCGCTGGCCTATGCCGGGCAGGCGGCCGAGCTCAGTGATGAGCCGGTTGACGGGTGCTGCGAACAAGAAATCGAAGGCTAGTCCTGGGGGCGGGCGTTAACGGCCCGCAATGAGGGGCTCGATCCGGGGGCTGGTCGAGTTGACCGCGTAATACACGGCTAATCCGTCAAGGACTCCTCCTCGATGCCCGTCGTTCAGAGCCCTGGAATCCCCAACCCGCCGAGCCCGCCCGGGCCCGCCAGCCCGCCCGCGGCGGCGTTCATCTTCGACGCCGCCAGCTCCTGCGCCGAGCGAATCGCCTCGTTCACGGCCGCCTGGACCATGTCTGTCTCTTATACACATCTCCGAGCCCACGAGACTGATAACGAGATCGCGTA
>JBKPME010000037.1:0-42637 GCA_046731915.1 Actinomycetota bacterium | reverse complement strand
TTGATCTGGCTGGTCTTCTACGTGCAGGAACCGCGCTTCATGAGCTCGGTCAACCTGTCGAATCTGGTGCTCCAGACGACCGCGGTCGGCCTGGTCTCGATCGGGATCGTGCACGTGCTGCTCCTGGGCGAGATCGACCTCTCGGTCGGCGCCGTGAGCGGCCTGTGCGCCTCGATCATGGCCGTGCTGAACGTGCAGCACGGCTGGTCGCCGTACCTGGCGATAGCAGCAGCTGTGTTGGCCGGCACGGCGATCGGCCTCTTCCAGGGCTCGGTGTTCACGCGCTTCGTGGTTCCGTCGTTCGTCGTGACGCTCGCCGGGCTCTTAGCGTGGCCCGGATTTCAGCTCAAGGTGCTGGGCGAGACGGGAACGATCAACCTGAACGACCCGAAGATCATCGGGCTCACCAGCACCTTCTACAGCGACACGGTGGGCTGGATCTTCGCGTTCGTGGCGATCGGCGTGTACGCCGCGCTTGCGCTGCGCGGCCGGCAGAGCCGGGTGTCGGAGGGCCTGGCCGCGCCGCAGCTCGGCCTGGTCGTGCTGCGCGTCGCGCTCGTCAGCGTCGCGCTCCTGGTCGCGGTCTGGGTCCTGAACGACGACCGCGGCGTGCCGCTGGCCGCGTTGATCCTGGTCGGGTTCTGCCTGTTCTTCTTCTACGTCACGACGCGGACCACGTTCGGCCGCCACATCTTCGCGGTGGGCGGCAATGCGGAGGCCGCACGGCGCGCCGGCATCCATGTCACGCGCGTGCGCGTGATCGTGTTCATGATCTCGTCGACGATGGCGGCGATCGGGGGGATCATGGCGGCGTCACGCCTGCTCGCGGTGAACCAGTCCTCCGGCGCGGGTGACTTCCTGCTGCTGGCGATCGCGGGGCCGGTGATCGCGGGCACCAGCCTGTTCGGCGGTCGCGGGAGCGTCTGGCACGCGCTGCTCGGGGCGCTTGTTATCACCTCGATCTCGAATGGGATGGACCTGCTGGGTCTCGAGACGTCCGTGAAGTTCATCGTCACCGGTGCGGTGCTGCTCCTGGCCGTGGTGATCGACGCGATCGCGCGGAGCCAGAGGCAGGCGGCAGGACGGGTCTGACCCCGCTCCGCGTCGGGCTGATCGGATACGGCCTCGCCGGGTCGGCGTTCCACGCGCCGCTCGTCGAGGCCGTGCCGGGCCTCACGCTGGCGTCGGTGGTCACGTCGAACCCGGAGCGGGCCGCGGAGGTGCGGGCCCGCCACCCGCGCACGGCGCTCGTGGACACACCCGACTCGCTGCTTGCCGACCCCGAGGCACACGACCTCGTCGTCGTGGCGACGCCGAACCGTGCCCATTTCCCGCTCGCACTGAGGGCGATCGAAGCCGGGCTTCACGTCGTGGTCGATAAGCCCCTAGCCGTCACCGCGGAGGAGGGTGTACAGCTTGCAGACGCGGCGGCTTCGCACGGTGTGGTCGCAAGCGTCTTCCACAACAGGCGCTGGGACGGGGACTTTTTGACGCTGCTGCGGCTGATGGAGGAGGAGGGGCTCGGCGAGCTGCTGCGGCTCGAGTCGCGCTTCGAGCGCTGGCGGCCAGAGGTCGACTTCGATAAGTGGCGCGAGGGCGGCGGGCCGGAGGACGCCAGCGGCGTGCTGTTCGACCTGGGTCCGCACGTGATCGACCAGGCCCTTGAGCTGCTCGGCCCCGCGCGCTCGGTGTACGCGGAGGTGCGGAGCGTGCGGCCGGGTGCCCGCGTCGACGACGACTTCTTCTTGGCGCTGGAGCACGAATCGGGCGCGCACTCGCACCTGTGGGGGACGATGATGGCCGCCCAGCCGGGCCCGCGCCTGCGCGCGCTCGGGACCCGGGCTGCCTACGTGAAGTGGGGCCTGGATGTGCAGGAGGAAGCCCTGCGGGCAGGCGCATCCCCGCGCGACCCGGGCTTCGGCGAGGAGCCGCGCGAGGCGTGGGGACGGTTGGGCACCGAGGACACCTCCGAGGAGCTGCCCACGGAGCCGGGCCGGTACGTGCAGTTCTACGAGCGGATGGAAAGCGCGATTCGCGAGGGCGGTCCTCCACCGGTCCTGCTCTCGGCCGGCGTCGACACGCTTCGCATCATCGAGGCTGCCCGGCGCAGCTCGGCCGAGCGCGCCGTCGTCTCTCTGTAACCCGATCGTCACCCGGGCGCGCCCACAGGTGTGTCCAGCGGTCCTACGTTCGGCGGCATGCGCACCGAGCGCGGGCAGGCGACGGTCGAGTGGATCGGGGTCGTGCTGCTTGTGGCGATCGCCCTGACCGCGCTGGGCCGGTTCGCACGGCGCGACGACCACCGCGCGCTCGCTAGCACGCTCGCCCACGCCGTCCATCCCCAGGTGGTTGGGATCCGTGGCGGAAAACGCACCGAATCCCAACCACCTCACAGCCAAGCCTTCACGGTGCCCGTGCTGGTGCCCACTCCGGGCCAAGCGCTGCGGGCTCCCCGACTGCGCTTGGCCCGCAGGCTGCGCTTGGCCCGCCGGCTGAGGCACGGCGTGGGCGTCGCCTGGCGGCGTGCCTGGTTCGCCTGTCTCGCGTACGAGCGCTTCCGCTGGGCCTTCCTGCACCCGGAGAGCCGCTTCCCGGGCTACACGATGCCGCCGTCCGAGGTGCTGCGGATCGCGAATGATTGCATCAGCCCGCTCGACCTCGTGCGCGACTGGCCGATGCTGACGGGCCCGCAACCGTGAGCCCCGACCGCTTGGGGCAGCGCGGGCAGGCGAGCGTCGAGTTCGTCGCGCTCCTGCTCGTCTGCGGTCTCTCTTTCGGTGCGCTGCTCGCACCAAGCCAGCGCTTCGATGGGCGCTCCCTGGGCGGGTTCCTCGCACGGCACATCAGCTGTGCGGTGAGCGTACGGTGCGATCGCGATGAGCGGCGCTTGGTGGCCGCCTACGGCGAACGGGATGCGGCGGCTGTTCGCGCCCTCGCTCCGAACCTCGTCTTCGAGCGTGGCGAGCGCCAGCTGCCGGTCGACTGGCGCGGCTGTCGCCGGCTCCCGTGCGCCGAGGCGCCGGATGAGCCGGCTCTCGATGCGCACCTCCCCGGCGCAGCGCAGCGCGCCACCGCTTTCACGCGTCTCATCCGCCGGGGCGGGCTCCTGTATGTCCAGTACTGGCTCTACTACCCCGACTCGATCACCACCCTGGCGGGCGCGGACCGGATTTGGGAGCGCTCGTGGCTGCTTCCACGGATACGCGCGCTGCTCGACGGAAAGCCCGACTACCCGGGCTTCCACAAGGACGACTGGGAGGGTGTCTTCGTCCGGGTCGAGCCGGACGGGAGCACATGGGTGCGCGCGAGCTCGCACGGCCACCTCCAGGGCTGTAAATGGCGGGCGTGCCGTGACCGCTGGGCCCGCAGCACCGGCTGGGTGCGCGTGTCGCGCGGGAGCCATGCCGGGCACGTACCCTTCCGCGGCGAGCGGCGCTGGCGGAGCAGCGAGCGCCCGGCAGCGCCGAGGTACGTGCCGCTGCCCGCGAAGCCCCGCCGCGTCCCGCTGCTGCCGGGGCGCGATCTCGACGAGCGCACGTCGACCGGCGAGGGCCTCCGCCTCGTCCCGCTCGAGACCCGGGACCACCGCGACTATCGGCCGCTCGACGAGCACGTGAAGCCGCCCTGGCGCAAGGACGCCTACGAGCATCCCGAGAGCGACCGGTCCTAATAACGGACTAGGCGCGGTTTGCACAGAGCCCGTTTAATGTAAAAGGGGATATGGCTTCGTGCTGGTCGGCGCTTGCAGCCGGCTCTTCGAGGGGAAGCGCGTCGGGGTGAAGGTCGGGCTGGTGCTCGGCGCGGGAGGCGTGCTCGGCGGCGCCTGGCTGGTCGGAGGGCTGAGCGCACTCGCCCGGGAGACCGATTGGGATCCAGGCAGCGCCGACCAGATAGTCGGCACGTCGGCGGGGTCCATGATCGGAGCCCTGCTGGCAGCGGGTGTGCCGCCGTGGTTCATGGTCGCCCACTCGCGCGGCGAGGTCTTCGACGGCTTGGCGGGACCGGACGGGCGTCCGGCCGCGGACGCCAACCGCTCCGCCGGCGCGGACTTCCGCCTCCATCGCGGTCTGCCCGCTGTCGGCCCCGGCTCGCTCCGCATGGCCTTCACGGCGCTGTCGAACCCGCTGCGCCACACGCCGCTCCAGATGGTGGCCGGTTGGGTGCCGTCGGGATTCGTCTCGACCAACCCGCTCAAGGAGACCGTCACGCGCGCGGTCCCGGGTGACTGGGTACAGCACCCGAACTACTGGGCCGTCGCCTGCGACTACGAGTCCGGCCGTCGCACTCCCTTCGGCCGGGCCGGATCGCCGCGGGCTCACATCGCCGACGCCGTCGCCGCCTCGTGCGCGATCCCCGGCTTCTACCGCCCGGTGAAGATCGGCGGCCGCCGCTACGTGGATGGCGGCGTCTGCTCCGTTTCCAACATGGACCTCGTCGCAGGACGCGGCTTCGACCTCGTCATCTGCCTCAACCCGCTCACGAGCAGCTCCGAGGGTCAGGCTCGCTCGCGCGGCGGGATCCGCGGCGTCGCCGCCGGCACGGTCAACGAGGTTCTGGACTTCATCCCGTCGCTCACGCGCCGCGCGTCGCGCGGACGGCTCGAGCGCGAGGAACGCAAGGTGCGCCGCTTCGGCACACAGGTCGTGATCATCGAGCCCACCGCCGAGGACCACGCAGTCATGGGCCACAACTGGATGAGCGCGGAGCGGCGCCAGGACGTGATCGACACCGCCGAGCAGACGGTCGCCGAGCAGCTCGACAGCCCGGCGATCCGGAAGCTCCTGAGCGGCCTTCCGAGCGGCGAGCCCCACAAGATCAGGCGCCCGTCCGGGCCGCCGTCGAGCTGGCCCGAGCTGCGGCCGGCCGCACGACGAGCCGCGTGAGGGGGGCGCGGTGAGCACGTCGACCGCGTCCGGCTCGTCGAACGGCGGAGCGCCTGGCGAAGCGCCGCCGCGCGCCGGTGCGCTCGTGGACATGGTCACGCGCCTGGTCGGCGCGATTTCGGAGGGGGCGCAGCGCCGTGTCCCGACCGCGGACCTCGACGAGCGCGACCCGGACTACATCCGCGAGACGCTCCCGGGCCTCTGGATGCTGGCGAGCCTCTACTTCCGCGCCGACGTCCGCGGCCTGCAGCACATCCCCGAGGAGGGGCCGGTGCTGCTCGTGGGAAATCACTCCGGCGGCAACCTCACGCCCGATACCCACGTGTTCACGCTCGCGTTCAGCACCTACTTCGGCGTCGAGCGCCGTTTCCACCAGCTCGCCCACAACCTCGTGCTCTCGATGCCGGGCCTCTCGAGCCTGCGCAAATACGGCACCGTGGCCGCGACCCCGGGGAACGGGGAGCGCGCCCTCGACGCCGGCGCCGCGCTGCTCGTCTACCCCGGCGGCGACTACGAGGTCCACCGGCCGACGTGGGAGTCGGCGAAGGTCGACTTCGGCGGCCGCAAGGGCTTCATTCGCCTCGCGCAGCAGCGAGAGGTGCCGCTCGTTCCCGTGGTCGCGATCGGCGGCCAGGAGACGGCGCTCTTCCTCTCGCGCGGCGAGCGGCTCGCCCGCCTCTTCGGGCTCGACCGGATGTTCCGCCTGAAGGTTCTGCCGATCTCACTGGCACTGCCGTGGGTGGTCAACGTGGGCGACATGCTCGGCCACGTTCCGCTCCCCGCCAAGATCACCATCCAGGTGCTCGAGCCGATCGACGTGTCCGGAATGGACGTCGACGAGGCGTACGAGCTCGTGACCGGACAGATGCAGACGACCCTCACAGGACTTGCCGAGGAGCGGTCGCTGCCAGTGCTCGGCTGATGCGCGTCGACAAGGACATCCTGATTCACGCGTCCCCCGAGGAGATCTGGGAGCTCGTCTCGAACCCGGACCACTATCACCGGTACTGGCACGGGCTCACCCGGCTCGAGCGGAAGAATGACGAGCAGGGCCTCGGCTCGCGGTTCGCGCTGCGCATGCGGATCGGCTCGGCTGACGTCGGTGGGCTGATCGAGATCGTCGAGTGCGACGAGAACGCCGACATGGCGTGGACGAGCATCACCGGCATCGACCACCGGGTGCGCTGGCGGCTGCGCGAGGCGGACGACGGCCGCACCAAGGTCGTCCTCCGGCTCTCTTGGGACTCACCCGGCGGGCTGCTCGGCAGCACGGCCGACCGCGTGGCTGCGCCCATGGTTGCGACGACGCTCGAGACAACCTTGAAGAATCTGGCTCTGGAGCTCGAGGACGAGGAGGTCCTGAAACAGGTGTCGGGCGAAGAGGGAAAGAGCCTGCCGGCGAAGCTGGCGTACGAGCTGGGCAGCGCGAAGGTCTTGATCGACGCCGGCGTGATCCGGCCGATGCGGCCGGATCGCCTATGGCACGTTCTCCGAACACTCCAGAAGTGGGGCCGCAGCCCGGCGGCCGGGGCGATCTCGCTCGCGGACCGCTACCCCGACGGCACCGTGATCGTCGACGAGCTCGGCACGCTGAGCTACAGCGAGGTCGACACGCGCACGAACGCGCTGGCCCACGCGCTCTCGGACGCCGGAATCGTCGAGGGTGACGGCGTGGGAGTGATGTGCCGAAACCACCGCGGCTTCATCGAGGCGACGGTCGCCCTGTCGAAGCTCGGCGCCGACGCGCTCTACCTCAACACCGCCTTCGCCGGCCCGCAGCTAACGGAGGTGGTCCAGCGCGAGAAGCCCAAGGCACTCGTCTTCGACGAGGAGTTCTACGGGCTGCTCGAGGAGGCAGTCCACCGCCGCAAGCGCTTCGTCGCCTGGCACGACGAACTCACCGCCCCGGACCCGACGCTCGACGAGCTGATGGCCGACGGCGACCCGAGCCCGGTTGTGCCGCCGGACCGCGAGGGCCGCGCGGTGATCCTCACGTCCGGCACGACCGGTACGCCGAAGGGCGCCTCGCGCGGGAACCCGGAGTCGATCGACCCTGTGGTGTCGTATCTCTCGAAGATCCCGCTGAAGAGCCGCAACGTCATCCACATCGCCGCGCCGCTGTTCCACTCGTGGGGCTTCGCGCACTTCTCGCTCGGACTGATCCTCGGGATGACGTACGTCCTGCGCCGCAAGTTCGACCCGGAGGCATGCCTCGCCGAGGTGGCCCGCTCGCGCGCGGACGCCCTCGCGGTGGTACCGATCATGATGCAGCGGATCCTCGATCTGCCCGAGGAGACGCGCAGGAAGTACGACACCTCCTCGCTGAAGGTGGTGGCGGCGAGCGGCTCGGCGCTGCCGGGCGACCTCGCCACGCGCTGGATGGACGAGTTCGGCGACACCCTCTACAACCTCTACGGCTCGACTGAGGTCGCCTGGGCAACGATCGCCACGCCCGCCGACATGCGCGCTGCGCCCGGGACGGCCGGCCGTCCGCCGCGCGACACGACCGTGAAGCTGTACGACGACCAGGGCGTCGAGGTGAAGCCCGGCGAAACCGGCCGGATCTTCGTCGGCAACGAGATGCTCTTCGAGGGCTACACGGGCGGCGGCTCGAAGGACGTGATCGGCAACCTGATGGCCACCGGCGACGTCGGCCGCTTCGACGACGCGGGCCGCATGTTCGTCGAGGGCCGCGATGACGAGATGATCGTCTCCGGCGGCGAGAACGTCTTCCCCAAGGAGATCGAGGATCTGCTGTCCCGCCACGACGCCGTGAGCGACGTCGCGGCCGTGGGCGTCGATGACAAGGACTTTGGCCAGCGCCTGCGCGCGTTCGTGGTGCTCGAGAGTGGGAAAAAGGCGAGCGAGGACGAGCTCAAGGGCTACGTGAAGCAGAACCTCGCGCGCTACAAGGTTCCGCGCGAGATCGTCTTCATCGACGAGTTGCCGCGCAACGCGACCGGCAAGGTGCTGAAGCGCGAGCTGGTCGAGGAAGAGCAGAAGGCGGCCAAGTAGGCGTATCGGTCGCGTTTGCGGGGTACCCCTCCCGAGAACCGAATGGGAGGACGTGAGGTATGAGCACCGGAGCGATCATCGCCATCGTCATTGGCGTCCTGATCCTGTTGGCGCTGCTGTGGTTCCTGGGCCGCAAGGGGCGCGAGCGCAAGCTCGAGGCGCGCCGCAGTGAGGCGCGTGAGATCCGTCGTGAGGCGGAGACCGGGCGCGCCCAGGCTGACAGAACACGTGCTGAAGCCGACGCGCAGGCTGCCGAGGCGCGACGGCAGGACGCGCTTGCACGCGAGCGCGCCGCGAGCGCAGACGAGCAGCACCAGCGGGCGCGCGAGCGCCACATCGAGGCGGCCGAGAAGGATCCGGACGCGGATCCCGACGAGGCGGCCGAGCAGTTCGACAGCGAGCACGGCCGACCGGATACTGCCGGCGCAGCCGGCACCGCCGAGACGGCCGACGCCACCGGCACGCGCCCGGCCGGGACCGACGGCGGCGACCAGAGCGTCGAGCACTACGAGCGCACGAGCGATTCCGACATGGAGCGCGAGCGCCGCCTCGAGCGCAACGAAGAGGGCGACGTCGTGCGCGACGAGACGCACGAGCAGCCCCGCACGAACCGCTAGCACGCGGGAGGCTGGGCGACCGCGGCGGGCGCGCGCCGATGGGACGCGCGCGCCCGCCGCTCGCCGATCGGACGCGCGCCCCCGCCGCTCGCCGATGGGAGGCGCGCCCCCGCCGCTCGCCTTTCTGGCGTCACCGCCAACGTCGAACGACGGCATTGAGGGTGGACCTTGTCGGGTTGCCGTGTATTACGCGGTGTCAAGTCGACAAGGGACCCGGTGGGCGGTGGCTAGCCGCATACCGGCCAGTGGCCGCTGCCGTGGTTCTTCAGCAGGATCCAGGCCCTCCAGGTCTGCTCCGAGCGAGGCGCCGCGGCCGGGTCTCCCGACCCGCCGACGACGCGCCAGGTGCTGAAGCTGAACTGGTAGAGCCCGCGATAGGCCCCCCCGCCGCCGACGGCGCGCGGGTCGTCGTGCGACTCGCACCACGCGATCGAGCGCAGCTGCTCGCGGCCCCAGTCCGGGATGCGGCGCACCTTGAAGCGGTGGATCGTCGCGCGGCCCTCGTAGGCCGTGGACCAGTTCGCGAAGCGGCGCTTCATGCGCCCGATCGAGCGGCGCAGCTCTGGGGCGGTAACCGTCCGATCGTTGCTGGCTGCCGCGCGGATGAGGTTGCGTCCACTCCAAACTCCGTAACGCTCGAGCCTGGTTCGCCAGCGGCGGTAGCGCGCCTGAAGGCGATCTGAAGCGGCCCGAGCCCGCGGCTCCAACGCCGCACTCGCTTCGGTGTTCGTATCAGCCTGCGTTGTGTCTGGATCAGCCTGCGTCGGCCCGACGGCGGCCATCGCAGTCGTTGCAACTGCCAGCGCGACGCACCCGCACGCGAGCAGCATTGCTGCCTTCTTCAAAACACCACCTCCGAAGGTGGGACTGCCTGACCTGCGCGTTGCGAAAGGCAGGACCAGGACTTGCCGGGTTCGCGGCGCTCCTCCCAAAGGCGCAAACCCGACCGGTTTCCGGCTTACCCGGGGACCGTAGCCAGTTGGTACCGGATCTAAACCAAAGTGTGACTTACATCACAGAACGTGTGTTTCACGCCTTGTGACGGGTAGCTCGGCGGGCGGTGTGTCGAGTTATGTACCGACGTCGGTACATAAACGCCCTACCGGGGTGTGGCTCCGAGGGAGGCGCAGCGGCGCGGCGGCCCTGTCAGGCCGCGCTGCGCCGTGCCAGCTCGATCAGCAGCCGGGTTCCGAAGCCGCTTGCGCCCTTGCCCACGTAGTTGCGGGTCATTCCCCAGGCGGTGCCGGCGATGTCGAGATGGACCCAGGGGCGGTCGTCCACGAACTGGCGGAGGAACTCGGCGGCGTAGCTCGACATCGCCACGCGCCCCTCGGCGGCGTTCGTGAGGTCCGCGTACTGGCCCTTCGTCAGGTCGAGGTACTCGGGGTGGAGCGGCATTCGCCAGCCGATCTCGCCCGTCGCGTCGCCGGCCGCGGTCACCTCGCCGCACCAGTCGTCGTCGTTCGAGAAGAAGCCGGCGTACGTGTGCCCGAGCGCGACCAGGATCGCGCCGGTCAGGGTGGCGATGTCCACGAGTCGCTCGGCGCCCTGTTCGACGGCGTAGCAGAGTGCGTCGGCGAGGATCAGGCGTCCCTCGGCGTCCGTATTGTTGACTTCGATCGTCTTGCCGTTCATCGCAGTGACGATGTCTCCCGGCTTCACGGCGTGTCCGCTCGGCATGTTCTCCGTGGAGGGGACAACCGCGGTGATCGTCAGCCCCACGCCCAGCTCGGCGATTCCGGCCATCGACTCGATGACCGCGGCGCCGCCGGACATGTCGAACTTCATCTCCTGCATCTTCGCCGAGGGCTTGATCGAAATCCCGCCCGTGTCGAACGTCACGGCCTTGCCCACGAATCCGAGGTGCGGCCCGGTCGTCTCCGACGGGCGATAGCGGAGCACGATCAGGCGCGGATCCACATGGCTTCCCTGCGCCACCGCCGCGAACGCACCCATCCCGCGGGCAACGATCGCATCGCGGTCGAGCAGCTCCACCTCCAGCGCCTCGTACGCGTCGGCCACCTCCGTGGCGCGCTCGGCCAGGAACGTCGGCGTGGCCACGTTGGCCGGCAGGTTCTGGAGGTCGCGCGCCGCGTTCGCGGCACCTGCGGTCACGCGGCCAAGATCGACCTCCTCGTCGGGCACTCCCTCGCCCGCGATCTCGAGCGACTCCACGCCGCCGTTTGCCTCGTTCTCGCCCGACTCCGACTTGAAGCGATCGAACGAGTACAGCTTCAGAAGCGTGCCCTCCACGAGTGCGGCCGCCACCCCGTCACCGCCCGGCGTGTCCCAGGAGAGGGACACCGCGCCGAGCTCCTTCGCGCGCCCGGCTGCCGCAGCGGCCGCAACGCGGGCCTGCTCGGGTCCGAACTTGTCGCGGCTGCCGAGCCCCGCGATCAGCACGCGGCGCTGCCCGCCGCCGGGCGCGTCCTCGTGAGCGACCGCCACCTTCTTCAGTCCCTGCTTCGCCTCGCCGAGCTCGATCAGCCTCTGCAGGGCGGGGTCGGCCAGGGAGTCGCCCTCGAAGACGCCGACCACGCGCGTGTCGGCGGCGGTCTCCTCGGGGGCGCCGGAGCGCGCGCTGACGGTGATGGGCGCCATCCGCCGCGCCAGTCTAGGAGGTCCGGCTCAGCCGCGCCCGCAACCCGGCGCCTCGAAGTGGCCCGGGCTCGAGAGGTACTCCCCGTTACCCAGTCGATAGCGTTCCGTGACATGCCTAAGACAGTGATCCTCGGCGCCGCGCGGACGCCGTTCGGGAAGATGGGCGGGGCGCTGTCCTCGCTGGACGCGACCGATCTGGGCGGCGCGGCGATCGCCGCCGCGCTCGAGCGGGCCGAGGTGGCGCCGGAGCAGGTGGAGCACGTGGTGTTCGGCCAAGTGCTCCAGGCCGGCCAGGGGCAGATCCCGAGCCGGCAGGCTCAGATCAAGGCCGGCATCCCGAAGGAGGTCTCCTCGGAGACCGTCAACAAGGTCTGCGCCTCCGGCATCCGCTCCGCCGGGATGGTCGACCAGTCGGTGCGCGCGGACGACCTCGACATCGCGGTCGCGGGCGGCATGGAGTCGATGTCGAGCGCTCCCTACCTGATGAAGCAGGCCCGCTTCGGCTACCGCATGGGCGACGCCAAGGCGCTCGACGCCATGGTGCACGACGGTCTCACGAACCCGTTCACGGGCAAGCACATGGGTGAGGAGGCGGACGAGGTCGGCGAGGAGCTCGAGATCACGCGCGCGGACATGGACAAGTTCGCGCTGCGCTCCCACGAGCTGGCGATCCAGGCCACCGACGAGGGCCGGCTCCCCGAGGAGATCGTGCCCGTCACCATCAGCTCCAAGAGGGGCGACACCACCGTCGAGGTGGACGAGGGGCCGCGGCGCGACAGCTCGCTCGAGTCGCTCTCGAAGCTGCGCGGCGCCTTCCACAAGGAGGGCGCTCACACGGCCGGCAACGCGCCAGGCGTGAACGACGGAGCGGGCGCGCTCGTGCTTGCCTCGGACGAGTGGGCAAGGTCGAACGGCCGGCCCGCGCTGGCGACGATCGTCGCGCAGTCCGCCGTGGCCGACGAGTTCCCCTACCTGGCGAGGACGCCCGCGAACGCCGCGAAGAAAGCGCTCGAGAAGGCCGGGCTGTCCGTCGACGACATCGATCTGTTCGAGATCAACGAGGCGTTCGCCTCGGTCGCGCTCAACTCGATGCGCATGCTCGGGGTGGACGAGTCGCAGGTGAACGTGAACGGCGGCGCAATCGCGCTCGGCCATCCGATTGGCGCCAGCGGCGCGCGCATCCTGATGACGCTTGTGAACGAGCTGCGCCGGCGCGGCGGCGGCCTTGGCTGCGCGGCGATCTGCTCGGGCGGCGGCCAGGGCGACGCCGTGATCGTCGAGGTGAACGGGAGCTAGCGGCCGCTGGCGAATCTCTAGCCTCCGGCGCATGGCCGGAGCAGCTTTCTTCGATCTCGACAAGACACTCATGGAGGGCTCGAGCGCCCTCCACTTCGCGCGCGCCGCATACCGGGCGGGGATGGTTTCGCGGCGCCAGCTGGCGCGCGACGGCTGGGCGAACCTCAAGTTCCGCCTTAACGGGTCGACCGACGCAGGCACCGACGAGCTGCGGCAGCGCATCCTCGACTCGATCGCGGGCCAGCGGACCGTCGACCTGGCGCGGATGGGCCCCGACGTGCTCGCCGGGGTCCTGCCGCTGCTCTACCGCGAGGTACTGGACGAGGCGTACACGCACCAGGATGCTGGGCGGCGCGTCTACATCGTCACGGCCGCGTCGCAGGAGCTCGCGGAGGTGCTCGCCCACGTTCTGGTGCTCGACGGCGGGGTCGGCATGCGCAGCGAGGTGTGCGACGGCGTCTACACCGGCAAGCCGGCCGGCCCGTTCACCTACCGCGAGGGCAAGGCCGAGGCGATCCGCGAGCTCGCGGACCGCGAGGGCATCGACCTTGCCGAGTGCTACGCCTACTCGGACTCCGAGTCGGACCTGCCGATGATGCGGGTCGTGGGCCACCCGGTCGCGGTCAACCCCGACCGGGCACTCGAGCGGGTCGCGCGCGAGGAGGGCTGGCGGATCATGCGCTTCGACAAGCTCGGGCGCCGGCTCAAGTGGGCCTCCGCGGTCGCGAGCGTGGCACTGGTAGGCGGCGGGGCGGGCGGATATGTCGCCGTACGGGCGCGTCGCCCGCGCCGGCGGCTCCTCAGGCGCCGCTAGGCGCTGGGCGGGATCCCGCGAGCCGCCAGAGGCCCACCCCATGCGGCCGGCGCGGGATCCCCTCCCGGCTAGTGAACGTTCGCTCGGCGGACCGCGCTGTTCCCGGCCACGTGGTTGGCATCCCCGTTGAAGTGGATGCGGAATGCGCTGTCCTTGCGCACGCGCCGGCGCGTGCTGTATGAGGAGCAGCTACCGCCCGGGATGTCCTTCAGCAGCGTGCTCTTGACCGTGTGCCACTGGGTACCGACCCGACGCTGCAGGAACACCGCTGTGCCGTCTTGCTCCGGGCAGAACTGCCCGAAGAAACGGACCCGCTGCCCCGCCGCCGGCGTCCGGTCGGAGAGCTTGAGCGTGATCGCGGGACGGACGTTCACGTTGATGGTCTTGCTCTCGGCGTTTCCGGAGCGCGCCCGGTAGCGCGTGTTCAGAGTGGGCTTGACGGCAAACGTCCAGTCGCCGCTTGCGTTCGTCGTCGTGGTCCCCGCATTCGAGAAGCTCCCGTCGAACGGGGCGGGATCCTCTTGCAGCGTGACCACTCGCGAACTGTTGTTGCTTCCGTTCAGCTTTCCGGTGAGCGTCGCGGTCCCGCCGAACTTGATGGTCGCCGTATTCGGCGCGATGGTGATGTTCTTGGGCGCCGGCTTGGCCGCCTGGACCGCCGGGACCGCGACCAATGCGACTGCCGCGGTTGTGATGATTGTCCTCTTCATGCAGGCTTCAACGCGCGAACTGGCCTGAAGTTGCAGTGTTAGGCGGCGACCTTAGGGCGACAGCCGCGGGTGTGCTGCGCTCGAACGACAGCGGGCGCTACACCGTGCCGTCGCGCAGCATCTACCCGCACCAGTGGAACTGGGACTCGGCTCTGATCGCGCTCGGCTGGGCGGAGCTCGACCCGCACAGGGCCTGGACCGAGCTCGAAACCCTGGCCGCGGCGCGCGACTCCCAGGGCATGATCCCGCACATCGCCTTCCGCAAGGGCGTGCTGCCGAGGCTCGCCGGACGCTACCTGCCGGGGCCGCGATGGTGGGGGCGGCGCATCGGCGCTGACGGCCGCCGCATCTCGGGGATCACCCAACCCCCGCTGGCAGCCACCTCCATGCGGCTCCTGTTCGAGCGCAGCCCGGATGAGCAGCGTGCCCGCGACCTGCTCGCGCCGCTCGATGCCTGGCACCGCTTCCTGCTCGATGAGCGCGACCCGAATGGCCGCGGCGAGCCCGTGCTCATCCACCCGTGGGAGTCGGGCCGCGACAACGCGGTCGAGTGGGACGGCCCGCTCTGGCGCGTGATGCCCGAGGTGATGGTCGTGCGCCGCCGCGACACCGACCACGTGGACGCCGCCGAGCGCCCGAGCCACGAGCACTACCGCCGCTTCGTGACGCTGGTCCGCCAGGGCACGGCCGTGCGCTGGGACCAGCGCGAGCTCGCGCGGAGCGGGCGCTTCCGCGTCCTGGACGCGGGCTTCTCGGCCATCCTCGCGCGCGCATGCCTGGATGTCGCGCATGTGGCGGAGCAGCTCGGTGACCAGCGCATCGCGAGCGAGAGCCGCGCGGCCGGCGAACGGGTGGCCGCCGCGCTGCGCTCCCGGGCCGACTCGGATGGCCTGATCCGCGGGCTGGACGCGACCGACGACTCGCCGCTACCCGTGACGAGCGCGGGCTCCGCGCTGGCGCTCCTGAGCCCGGACCTCGGCGACAAGGAGATCGCCGCCGCGCGGGCGACGATCCTGGATGGGTCGCTCGCGTCGCGCTACGGGGTGCGCTCGCTCGACCGCGCACACCCCCAGCGCTCGCCGCGCAACTACTGGCGCGGGCCCGTCTGGGCAAACATCACCTGGCTCACAGCGCTCGGATTCGGACTGCATGGCGAGGAGCGCGCCGCGCAGACGCTCAGGGCGCAGATGATGGGCGCGATAGCAGGCGGCGGCATGCGCGAGTACTTCGCGCCCGAATCGGGTCGCGGTCTCGGCGCGCCCGACTTCGGCTGGACCGCCGCGCTCTGCCTGCACGAGCTCGGCTCGTCAACCGGTGAGCTGCCGCTCGCGGCCTGAGCCGCGGGCGCCGGACCTAGACTGTTGGCAATGGCAGTGGAGCCGCGTGCGACGACGGACGCCGAGCGCTGGTACAGGGAGCGCTTCCAGCGCACTCCCGAGCGCGAGGCGCTCTTCTCGACGTTGAGCGGCGAGCCGGTCGCGCCGCTCTACACACCCGAGGACGTTGGGGCCTTCGACGAGCGGATCGGGTTCCCGGGCGAGTATCCGTTCACGCGCGGCGTTTACCCGTCGATGTACCGCGGCCGGCTCTGGACGATGCGGCAGTTCGCGGGCTTCGGGACCGCCGAGGAGACGAACGAGCGCTTCCGCTACCTGCTCGAGCACGGGCAGACCGGGCTCTCGACGGCGTTCGACATGCCGTCGCTGATGGGACACGACTCCGACCATCCGCGCTCGGAGGGCGAGGTCGGGCGCGAGGGCGTGGCCGTCGACACGCTCGACGACATGGAGACGCTGTTCGCGGGCATCCCGATGGGCGAGGTCTCGACCTCGATGACGATCAACGCGCCCGCGGCCGTGATGCTCGCGTTCTACGTCGTGGCGGCCGAGCGCCAGGGCGCGCCGCCCGAGCAGCTCGCCGGCACGATCCAGACGGACATCCTCAAGGAGTACATCGCGCAGAAGGAGTGGTGCTTCCCGATCGACCCGGCGATGCGGCTCGTGACCGACATGGTCGAGTTCTGCGCGAAGCGGATGCCGAGGTGGCATCCGATCTCGATCTCGGGCTACCACATCCGCGAGGCGGGCTCGACGGCGCATCAGGAGCTCGCGTTCACGCTGAAGGACGGCTTCACCTACGTCGAGCAGGCGATCGAGCGCGGCGTCGACGTGGATGAGTTCGCGCCGCGGCTGAGCTTTTTCTTCAACGCCCACATCGACTTCTTCGAGGAGGTCGCCAAGTACCGCGCGGCCCGCCGGATCTGGGCGCGCGAGCTGAAGGAGAGCTACGGCGCTCGCGACGAGCGCTCGCTCCTCATGCGCTTCCACACGCAGACGGCCGGCGTCTCGCTGACCGCGCAGCAGCCACTCAACAACATCGTCCGGACCGCTACGGAGGCACTGTCGGCCGTGCTCGGCGGCACGCAGTCGCTCCACACGAACTCCTACGACGAGGCGCTCGCTTTACCCGCCGAGGAGGCCGTGCGGGTCGCGCTGCGGACGCAGCAGATCATCGCCCACGAGACCGGCGTGACGAACACGATCGATCCGCTGGGCGGGTCGTACTTCGTGGAGGCGCTCACGGATCGGCTCGAGGAGGCGGCCTACGCCGAGTTCCGCAAGATCGACGAGCTAGGCGGCATGGTCGATGCGATCAAGCAGAGCTACCCGCAGCGCGAGATCGCCGAGGCGAGCTTCCGCCTCCAGGAGGAGATCGAGCGCGGCGAGCGTGTGATCGTCGGCGTGAACCGCTATCAGCAGGAGGACGACCGCGACCTGTCGATCCTGCGCATCCCGGCGGAGCTCGAGCGCAAGCAGATCGGCCGCGTGAAGGCGGTGCGGGCGCGCCGGGACGCCGAGGCCGTGGAGAGCGCGCTCGCCGAGCTGCGCGAGGCGGCTGCGGCCGACCGCAACCTGATGGAGCCGCTCCTCGACTGTGCGCGCGCGCATGCGAGCGAGGGCGAGATCGTCGAGTCGCTCCAGCACGTGTTCGGCACCTACACCGAGACGCCCGTTTTCTAGACAGCTTCGGGCGTCCAGTCGCAGCGCTGGCTTTTAACGAGCTAGGCGCCCCGAGCCGATGCAAACGGCAGTTCCCTCCGTGCCGCGGGAAAGGAACCCGTGACACCTGGCTTCATCCGAACCGCCGCCGGCGCAGTGACAGCAGTACTCGCCCTGGCCCTCGCGCCGGGAGCATTCGCCGCGTCTGAGCTGGGCGACGCCGGCGAGCTGCGCGAGACCGCGAACAACATGGGCGCCGGGCCGGTCACCGAGATCCGGGGCAGCTTCACTGATGCAGCCGACGTGGACCTCTATCGCGTCTGCCTGTCCAACGGCGAAACCTTCTCGGCGAGCACGATCGGTGCCACGACGCTCGATACGCAGATGTTCCTCTTCGATTCGCAGGGGTACGGGATCTACGCGAACGACGACTCGTCGGGGTCGCTCGGGTCCCTGCTGCCGGCGCGCCACCGCTTCTCGCCACGCGCCGGCGGCGAATTCTTCCTTGGGCTCAGCGCGTTCAATCGCGATCCCCAGAGCTTGCAGGGCGAGATCTTCCCGAACAGCTTCAACCGCATGATCTATCCGGACAGCATCGTCGACGCCGCCGGGTTCGGCGGGGCGGAGGCGCTCTCTGGGTGGGCCGGCCGCGCGTCCGGACCCTCAGGGATCTACCGGATCACGTTGACCGGGACGACCGGCTGCGACTCGACGCCGCCCACGGTGGATCTGCGAGTCCCGGCGGACGGCACGCGCGTCGCGCGTAACGCCGACGTCGTCGTGGACTTCTCGTGCAGCGACGAGCAGGGCGGCTCGGGACTTGCCTCGTGCGTCGGCACGACGCCCGACGGCGACCCGCTCGACACGAGCACGCTCGGCGACGTGTCGGTCACTGTCACGGCCCGCGACAACGCCGGCAACCAGCGGGTGGTCACGCACACGGTCACGGTCGTGGACGAGACCAGCCCCGAGGCGACCGTCGCGAGCCCGGAGGATGGAGCCGTCTACGGGCGCGGCGAGAGCGTGACCGTGGACTATTCGTGTGCGGATGAGCCGGGCGGCTCGGGGCTCGAGTCGTGCGTCGGCGACGTTGCGGATGGCGCCGCTGGCGACACCAGCGCGCTCGGACAGCACAGCTTCACGGTTCAGGCCACGGACCGGGCTGGGAACACCGGTTCGAAGACCGTCAACTACACCGTGGTTGACAGGACCGCGCCCGTCATCTCGGTCTCGACGCCGTCGGCGGGCGCGGTCTATGGCCTTGGCGAGAGCGTGACGGCCGACTACGGGTGTCAGGACGACCCGGGCGGTTCCGGCCTCGCCGGCTGCACGGGCACGACGGCGGATGGCGCAGCGCTCGACACCGCGAGCGTGGGCGAGAAGACATTCATGGTCGAGGCGACGGACAAGGCCGGGAACAAGGCGTCGAAGAGCCAGACCTACACCGTCGTGGACCAGGCGCCACCTGCGATCTCGCTCACGGCGCCGGCCGACGGCGCCGTGTACTCGCTCGGTCAGAGCGTGGTAGCGGCCTACTCCTGCGAGGACCAGCCAGGCGGGTCGGGAGTGGCGAGCTGCCACGGGACGGTCCCGAGCGGCGCTTCGGTCGACACCTCGAGCTTTGGTGAGCACAGCTTCGAGGTGAGCGCCTCCGACCGGGCCGGGAACACGAGCTCGAAGATCGTCACCTACACCGTGGCCTATGAGTTCGACGGCTTTAGGTCGCCGGTGAAGAACACGCCGAACATGAACAAGTGGAAGGCGGGCCAGCCCGTGCCGATCCGCTTCTCGCTGCGCGGCTTCCGCGGGCCACGCCCGGAGGCCGACGGCTATCCGCGCTCCACGGGCTGCGGCGGCGGAGACAGCGAGCAGGTCGCGCGCGCCAACGCGCACGCTTCGAAGAAGCAGCCGATGTTCAAGTATCTGCCCCGCTCGGACGAGTACGTGATGCGCTGGAAGACCGACCACAAGTGGACCGGCAGCTGTCGCGAGTTCGTCCTCCAGCTGGACGACGGCAGCATCCACGCCGCGCGCTTCCAGTTCACGAAGAACCCGAACCGCTAGCGCCACCGCGGCGTACCCATTAGGGTGCGCCGCTCGATGAGGCACCTGGCCTTGCTTGCGATCTATGCACTGGTCGCTGCGCTCGCACTTCCAAGCTCGATCCTCGCTCAGGACGACGTCGCGCCGGCTACGGAGACGGGTGTGCCGCAGGCGGCGCCCGCTCAGCCGGCGCCGGCAACCGAGCCTGTGCCCGCCGTTCCGGCACCGGCCCCCGAGCCCCAGTTCCTCGCCGACGAGCGCGCTGACGCGCGCGCCCCGAAGCCCAAGGCGATCGCGGCCGCGAGCGGCTCGGTCACGATCGCGGATTTCAGCTTCACGCCCGCGACGATCACCGTCAACGTGGGCGACACCGTCACCTGGAACAACAACGGGCCCACCCCGCACTCGGCGACCTCGCCGAACGGCGCCTTCGACACCGGCATCCTGAAAAAGGGCCAGAGCGGCTCGCACACCTTCAACGAGGCGGGCACGTACTCCTACATCTGCACCCCGCACCCCTTCATGAAGGCAACGGTCGTGGTGCAGGCCGCACAAAACGGCGGAGGCGGAGGCGGCACCAGCAGCTCGGACAGCGGGTCTGCCGCGGCCGCAGGCACGACGGCCGGCGGCGGGGCCGAGGCGGCCCAGTCCGACGACAGCGGACCGGCGCTCCCTAAGAGCGGCGCCGACTCTGGCGCCCTGCTGGTGCTGGGCGGTTTGATGCTGCTGCTCGGGATCGCCATCCATCGCCGCACGGTGGCGGCGTCGAACGACGGGCATTGAGGGGGAGGGTTCGGCGTGGTTGTCTCGCTATGCGAGACGGGCACGCCACGCCCCTCGTTCAGCCACCTTCACCGCTGTCGTTCGTCTCGCGCTGCACAACGGCTGGTAGCTTGCGGCCCCGATGAGCAGCAGGAAAATCCGCGTCGTCGTGGCCAAGCCCGGGCTTGATGGACACGATCGTGGGGCGAAGATCATCGCCCGTGCGCTCCGCGATGCCGGCATGGAGGTCATTTACACCGGTCTGCATCAGACCCCCGAGCAGATCGTGGAGACCGTGCTCCAGGAGGACGCGGACGCCGTCGGCCTCTCGATCCTGTCTGGCGCGCACATGACGCTCGTGCCGCGCATCGCCTCGCTCCTGAAGGACGAGGGCGCCGACGACGTGGTGCTCGTCGTGGGCGGCACGATCCCGAACGAGGACATCGAGGAGCTGAAGAAGGTCGGCGTCGCGCAGGTCTTCACCCCGGGCGCACCCGTGCAGGGCATTGTCGACTACATCCGCGGCGCCGTGCCGGCTTAGGCGGCGCTGCGCGACCGGCCGCGGAGCGCGGACTCGCGCTTGGCGTCCGCGATCTTCTCGGCGGCCTCCCGGAGGCCGGCGAGCAAATCCTCGCCCAGCTGCTCCGCCCACTCGCGCTCGATCTCGGCGAACAGGCGCCGCCCGGTGATCACCGCCTCGAGGCCATGTGGCGTGAGCTGGAGGATCTTCGCGCGACCGTCCTTGGGGTCCGGCACGCGCTCGAGGTACCCAATCGCGACGAGGTGCGCGGCTGCCTCGCCCACCGCTTGCTTGGTCAGCCCCGACCGCTCGGCCAGGTCGGTCAGCCGCGAGCCCTCGTCCACGTCGATGAACCCGAACACGCAGCCGTGGCCCTCGCGAATGTCCTGGAAGCCCTCCTCCCCGAGCCTCTCGAAGAACCGATCCAAGATCGCGTTCTTCACCTCGGTGAGGAGCGCCGGCAGCGGACGGGGCGGGAATGCCAGTTCGGTCGTCATGTGAACTTTTTGGTAAGGCAGCTTGACCACTCGTCAGGTTACCTGATAAGGTCGCCTGACAAGGTGACCTGACCAATTGTACCGGAGGATTGACATGGAACGGAAGTGGTGGACGCTGATCGCGGTCAGTGTCGCGACCTTCATGCTTCTGCTCGACATCACGGTCGTGAACACCGCGCTCCCTTCGATTCAGGAGGACCTGAACGCGAGCTTCACCGACCTGCAATGGGTGGTTGACGCCTACACGCTGCCGCTCGCCGCCCTCGTGCTGACCGCCGGCGTGCTCGCCGACCGGCTCGGGCGCAGGCGCATGTTCGCGGCCGGCCTCGGCATCTTCACGCTCGGCTCGCTCCTGGCCGGCCTTGCGACCGACCCGACCTTCCTCAACCTCGCCCGCGCCTTCCAGGGCGTCGGCGGGGCCGTGATGTTCGCTGTGTCCCTCGCGCTCATCGCCCAGGAGTTCGAGGCCGGCCGCGAGCGCGGCATGGCAATGGGCGTGTACGGCGCGACGATCGGCATCGCGGTGGCGGTGGGGCCGCTCGTCGGCGGCGTGCTCACGGAGTGGATCGGCTGGGAGTCGATCTTCTTCCTGAATGTCCCGATCGGCATCGCGGCGATCGCGATCACTTACCTGCGCGTGCGCGAGACACGCGACCCGAACGCGTCGCGCATCGACTGGCTCGGCCTCGTGACGTTCTCGAGCTCCCTGTTCCTGCTCGTGCTCGGCCTCCTGCGCGGCAATGACGAGGGCTGGGGCTCGACCCTGATCGTCTCACTGCTCGCGAGCGCGACTGTGCTGATGATCGCCTTCCTCGTCATCGAGGCGCGCGTGAAGGAGCCGATGCTCCCGCTGCACCTGTTCAGAAAGCCCGCCTTCACCGGCGTGCAGCTGGCCGCGGCCGCGGTCTCGGCCTCGATGTTCGCCCTGTTCCTGTACCTGACGCTGTACCTCCAGGGCTATCTCGGCCACGACCCGATCGAGGCCGGGCTGCGCTACCTGCCCGTGACGGTCGTCAACTTCTTCGTCGCGGGCGCGACCGGCGCACTGCTGTCGCGGGTGCAGGCGCGCTATCTCATCGGCACGGGCCTCGGGCTCACGGGCCTCGGGCTGCTCCTGATGGGCGGCATCGACGCGTCGGACGACTGGACCGGGCTGCTTCCCGGCTTCATCCTCGCGGGCGCCGGCGTCGGCCTGATCAACCCGGCGATCGCCGACGTGGCGGTCTCCGTCGTGCCCAAGGAGCAGAGCGGCATGGCGTCGGGGATCAACGACACGTTCCGGCAGGTCGGGATCGCGGTCGGGATCGCCGCCTGGGGCGCGATCTTCCTCGGGCGCGGCGCGGCTCGCGTCGAGGATCTGCTCGCCGGCACGCCGGCGGCGACGGGCGACCGCCCGCGTGAGCTGGTCGAGGCCGTTTCGTCTGGCCAGCTCGACTCCGCCACGGCTCAGGTGCCGCCGAGCGCTCACGCGGATGTCGTGAACGCCGCGCACCAGGGCTTCCTGGCCGGGATCAACGACATCCTGATGCTCGGCGGGATCCTCGCGATCGCGGGCGGGCTCGTGGCGACGTGGCTGATCCGCGAGCGCGACATCGAGCGCGAGCCGGTCGAGGCGAGCGAGTTCGTGCCCGAGTCGCGAGACGCGGTCGCCGAGCCAGTGGCCGCATAGCGGAGCGCTTCTCCGTCTTCGTTACCTACCCCGATTGACTCATCAGTCAACGGGGTAGGTAACATCCGCCGCCCGCACGGCAAGGGCGCGGTGCGGGCCGCTCAGAAGACCAAGGAGAAGCTTCGTGAAGATCTGCGTCCTCGTGAAAGAGGTGCCCGACGCGGCCGTCGAGAAGCGCATGGACCCCGGCACCAAGCGCCTCGACCGCTCGGGCGAGACCACCCTCAACCAGTTCGACACCCACGCAATCGAGGCCGCGATGCAGATCCGCGAGGGCGGTGCGGCGGATGTCGACGAGATCGTCGCCGTGACGATGGCGCCGTCGGAGGCGGGCCGCACGCTCAACAAGGCCGTCGCCCTGGGCGCCGACCGCTCGGTCCACCTGACCGACGACTCGCTCGCTGGGTCTGACGTCGCCGCGACCGGCTACGCGCTCGCCAAGGTGCTGGACGCCGAGTCGCCCGACCTGGTGCTGCTGGGGCAGCAATCGGCCGACGGCGAGTGCTACACGATCGGCGCCGTCGTGGCCGACCACCTGAAGATGCCCTCGCTCACCCAGGTGGTCAAGCTCGACGTCGAGGGCGGCAAGCTCCGCTGCGAGCGCCAGGCCGAGTACGGCTACGACACGGTGGAGGTCGAGCTGCCGGCGGTCATCTCGGTCGGCGACGCCATCAACGAGCCGCGCTACCCGTCGCTCAAGGCGATCATGGGCGCGAAGAAGAAGCCCCGCGACACCAAGTCCGCCGGCGACGTCGGAATCGAGTCCGAGAAGGTCGGCGAGCAGGGCTCCCGCACCGAGGTCCTCGCCGTGAACCCGCCGCCACAGAAGGAGACCGGCGAGATCATCGAGGACGAGGACACGAACGAGACCGTCGAGAGGGTCGTGGCCTGGCTCGAGGAAAGGAAGCTGCTCGCATGAGCATCCTCGTTTACGCACTCCACTACGAGGGCGAGTTCAACAAGAACTCGCTCGGCGCCGTCTCCGAGGGCGCGAAGCTCGCCAAGGAGCTCGGCGGCGAGGCCGGGGCCGTCGTGGTCGGCGGCGACGACCTGACGGACGAGCTCTGCTCCTCGCTCGGCGAGTACGGCGTGTCGAAGGTGTACCGCGCCAAGGGTCCCGAAGGCCTCGCGCAGCCGGTGGTCGACGCGATGGCGAAGGTCATCCAGGACCAGGGGTTCAAGTACGCCCTCTTCGGCGGCGGCCTGCTCGGGTTCGAGATCGGCGCGGGCCTGACAGCTCGCCTCGGCGCCGGCGTGACCATGGAGGTCACCGCCGTCAAGGCGCAGGACGGCAAGCTCGTGGCCGAGCGCCCGATCCTCCAGGACTCGGCGATCGTGGACGTGGGCTACGTCGGCGACCCGGGCATCATCATCGGCCGCCTGAACGCGTTCGACATCGACGAGTCGGGCGACGGTTCCGCCGAGGTCGTGGACGTGGACGTCCAGTTCGAGGACCACTCGACCAAGGCAGTGATGGTCCAGCGCGGCGAGCAGCGCGGCGCGGACGTGAACATCGAGGACGCCGAGATCCTCGTGGCCGGCGGCCGCGGGCTCGGCAAGGCCGAGGGCTTCGAGCTCTGCGAGGAGCTCGCCAACGCGCTCGGCGGCGCGGTCGCCGCGACGCGCGCCGTGGTCGACGCCGGCTGGTACCCGTACGCGGCGCAGATCGGCCAGACCGGCAAGACGGTCGCGCCGAAGCTGTACCTCGCGGCCGGGATCTCGGGCGCGATCCAGCACAAGGTCGGCATGCAGAACTCGGAGAACATCGTCGCGATCAACAAGGACCCGAACGCGCCGATCTTCGAGTTCGCGGACCTCGGGATCGTGGGCGACCTCAACAAGATCATGCCCAAGCTCGCCGAGGCCGTTAAGGCCAAGAAGGGCTAGCGCGGATGACCAGTGCCCCTGTCGAGTACACGCCGCCGGTCGACTCCGCGCAGGAGTTCGTCGGCGCGCCGACCGATCCCGAGGACGAGCGGATCGAGGTCGGCGTCGTGATCGTGGGCGGCGGGCCCGGCGGGCTGGCGTGCGCGATCCGGCTGACACAGCTGCTGACCGAGGACGAGACGCTCATGGAGTCGCTCGGGGAGGTGCCGGTGGCGCTGGTCGAGAAGGGCAAGAACGCCGGGTCGCACTTGTTGTCGGGGGCGATGATGAACCCCTCTGCGATGACGAAGCTGTTCCCGGACGTCCCGGAGGGCGAGTGGCCGACGTACGGCGCGGTGGACAAGGACAGCGTCTATTTGCTGGCCAACCGCAAACGCTCGATCCCCCTGCACCCGATCCCGCCGCCGTTCAAGAACCACGGGAACCACGTGACCTCGGTCGCGCAGCTGGGCCGCTGGATGGCCCAGCAGGCCGAGGAGGCCGGCGTCTACATCCTGAGCGAGACCTCGGGCTACAAGCTCCTCGTCGAGGACGGCCGCGTGGTCGGCGTGCGCTCGGGCGACAAGGGCCGTGGCCGCGACGGCAAGGAGCTCTCGAACTTTGAGCCCGGCTCCGACCTGATCGCCAAGGCGACGGTGCTCGCGGAGGGGACGGCCGGCCACCTCACGGGCGCGGCAATTCGCCATTTCGGCATCGGCTCCGAGGACCCTCAGCAGTGGGAGCTCGGCGTGAAGGAGATCTGGGAGGTCCAGAAGCCGCTCGACCGGGTCATCCACACCATGGGTTGGCCGCTCCGCTTCGCGGCGAAGTACCGCGAGTTCGGCGGCTCGTTCATCTACCCGATGGGAGAGGACAAGGTCACCATGGGGCTCGTGGTCGGGCTGGACTACAAGGACGCCCGCCTCTCGGTCCACGACGCGCTCCAGGAGCTGAAGAGACACCCGCTCGTCGCGGACATAATCGAGGGCGGCAAGCGGGTCGGCTGGGGGGCGAAGACGATCCCATCCGGCGGCTACTGGGCTCAGCCCCGCCGGCTATGGGCGCCGGGCATGGCCCTTGTCGGCGACGGCGCGGGCATGGTGAACGTGCCGACGCTCAAGGGCGTCCATTACGCCATGCACGCCGGCATGTTCGCCGCCGAGGCGATCTACGAGCGCCTGAGGGGCGGCGGCGACAGCGGCGACCTCTCGAATTACCAGTCGAAGGTCGAGGACTCCGAGATCGAGAAGGACCGCTACCGCACGCGGAACGCGCGCCAGCCGTTCGCAAAGGGCTTCTTCGTCGGCGGCGCGCTCGCGAGCATGATGACGATCAGCGGCGGGCGGGTCCCAGGCGGCCACTGGGCCACGCACGACGACGCCACCGTGCCGGTCTTCATCGGTCCCGAGCGTGACTATCCGAAGCCGGACGGGAAGACCACTTTCGACAAGCTGTCGTCGGTCTTCGCAACCGGCAACGCCACGCGCGACGACGCGCCCAATCACATCCGGGTCCAGGACAGGGTGCCGCTGGAGCTCGCGCTGATGTGGCAGAACATGTGCCCCGCGCAGGTCTACGAAGTGCCTGACGAGGAACTCGAGGCGGCGAAGGCCGACGGCAACGGGAAGCTCGACGGCACGCGCGAGGTGAAGCTGCAGATCACGCCGTCGAACTGCGTGCAGTGCGGGGCGATCACCGCGAAGGGCGGCCGCCTGACGCCGCCGGAGGGCGGCGACGGGCCTAATTATCAGGCGACGTAGGGCGGTCGCTCCTCGGCCGGCGCTTCACCCGCCGCCATCGAACGGCCGGCATTGAGGGGAGGGGTTCGGTCGTTGATGCACCGTATAGGTGCATAAGAGTCCACACGCCCCGGAAACGAGGGGAACTTGTCGAGTTAGCCGTCTATACGCGGTTAAGTCGACAAACCCCACCGGTGGACCGCCGCCTTCACCGCTGCCGTTCGTCTGCGGTGGCGATGACGCAACACAGATGGCAGCCGCGTAACGCGTGTGGGCCAGGCGGTAGCTTCCCTCGGCATCCGCTACCCCGGCCAGCATCCGGGTCGTGCCACGGTCGTCGGGGCCGGGTCGTTCGGCACGGCCGTTGCGGTCCTGCTCGAGCGCGCCGGCATCCGGACCGCGCTGTTGTGCCGCACACGCGACCAGACCGAGGAGCTCAGCGGAGCGCACGAGAACAAGCGGTACCTGCCGGGCGTCGAGCTGCCGCGCGACCTCAGGGTGTCCGTCGTCGGCGCCGACCGGGAGGATCTGAGGCGGTCGGACCTGATCCTGCTGGCCGTCCCGTCCAAAGGCATCGGCGATGCGATCACCGAGCTGCGCAGGCTGGGCGTCTCGGACTCCACCGGCATCGTCTCGCTCGCCAAGGGGCTCGTGCCGCCGGACGGCGTGACTCCGACGGCGCTGCTCGACGCGGCCTTCGGGCCCGAGCGGGTCGCGTGCGTCGGCGGTCCCGCGCACGCGCGCGAGATGGTCGAGTCGGGCGCGGGGCTCGTGTGCGCGTCACACTCGGAGGCGCTCGCCCACCGCGTGGCCGAGGCGTTCCAGCGGGCGGGCGTCGTGTGTGAGGTCTCGGACGACCCGGTGGGCGTGGAGCTCGCGGGCGTCGCGAAGAACGCCGCCGCCGTCGCCGTCGGCGCTACTCAGGCGCAGGGTCTCAACGCCGCCGGCATGGCGGCGGCCGACATCTTCCTCGAGGTGCTCTCGCTGTCGGCCTCGAGCGGCGGCCAGGCGCGCACGTTCGTGGGCCGCGCCGGCACGGGCGACCTTGTCGCCACGGCGCTCGCTCCGATGTCGCGGAACCGGAGCGCCGGTGAGCTGCTCGCCGAGGGCGTGCCGGCCGCGGAGATCCCGGAGCGGGTCGGCCAGGCCGTCGAGGCGCTCGAGACGGTGCCGGTGCTGGCGCATGCGATCGAGCGCGCCGGAGTCGAGGCGCCGGTCACGTCCGCGCTCGCCCGGCTGATCGAGGGCACCCTTCCGGTGGACGAGTGGGTCGCCCTCGTCAGAGCCAAGCAGCCGCCGCCCGCGCGCTTCGGGCGCCCAATCACCTGGTGGGCGCGGCTGCGCGCCTGGTTCGCCGTGAGGTTCGACGGCCGACGGCTAGACTCGTAGAAGCATGAAGGCAGACATTCATCCCGAGTACGTCCCGGCGCACGTACGCTGCACCTGCGGCAATGAGTTCTGGACCAGGTCCACGAAGCCGGAGCTGCATGTCGAGATCTGCTCGAACTGCCATCCCTTCTACACGGGCCGTCAGAAGCTCGTGGACACCGGCGGGCGCGTCGAGCGCTTCCGCCGGCGCGCAGCACGCTCGCGTCGGGGTTAACCCCTCTGCCGGGGGCGAAAGCCCCCGCAACTTACGCGTTCGGCAAGCGTTCACACGACGCATGCGCCGGGCGCTACTGACAGCCGCACTGGCCACCGCCGCTCTGCCGGCGGCGGCCGGCGCTGCCCCGTTGCCGGCGAGCGTCAAGCTCGTGCACTGCTCGGTCGAGGAGCACCAGGCCGCCTTCTCCGGGCGCATGCGCCAGCTGCCGGGCGCGACGCGAATGGCGATGCGCTTCACGCTGCTCGAGGAGACCGGCGCCGACACGGTCAGGCGCGTGAAGGTCCCCGGCCTCCGGCATTGGCGCTGGTCAAAGCCCGGCGTGAAGACGTTCAGCTACCGGCAGGGCTTTCGCAACCTGCCGGAGAACGCGAGCCATCGGGTGCTCGTCGCATTCCGCTGGTACGCCGCCGACGGAACGTTGGTCGAGCGTGCCAAGCGGCGCTCGGCACGCTGCAGGCAGTTCGTCGCGCTGCCGAACCTTGTCGCGTCGATCACGAAGATCCTCCCCACCAACGTCCAGAGCGTTGTCCGCTATGAGACCAGCATCCGCAACACCGGCAGGGCGGGGGCAACGGGCGTGGCGCTGCGGCTGACCGTCGACGGGACCGTGGTCGACACCCGCACGGTCGCCTCGCTCGCCCCCGGCGAGCGGCGCTCCGTCGTGATCCGCGGGCCGGTCTGCCACGGGCTCGTGAGACTCGAGGTGGATCCTGACAAGGCAATCGCGGAGAGCTCGGACGGGGACAACGTCCACGAGCTCGATTGCGCCGCTCTCAGGTCGAGCGGCCAACCGCCGATACGATGGACACGGTGAAACCTCGGGAGGCCACGAAGGACGCGCCCATCGGCGGCCAGGCTGTGCTCGAGGGCGTGATGATGCGCGGCATCTCCACATGGGCCGTCGCGGTCCGCAAGCCCTCAGCCATGCAGCTGCTCGAGGGCGGGCCGAACGCGAGGGAGGGGGCAAAGGGCGAGATCGAGGTGATCTCGGAGCCGCTCGTCTCATGGAGTAAGCGTCACCGCCTGCTGCGCGTGCCGATCGTTCGCGGGGTCGTCGCCCTGGCGGAGTCGCTCAAGATCGGCTTCCGCGCGCTGGGCCTCTCCGCCAACGCACAGATGCCGCCCGATGAGCAGGGGAAGCAGCAGGACATCGGCGGCGGCGCCTGGGCCGGCACGATCGCCTTCGCGCTGCTATTCGCGGTCGGGCTGTTCTTCCTGCTTCCGGCCGGCCTCACGAACATCTTCTCCGACCAGATCCCGAACTCGGTCGTCTTCGTGATCATCGAGAAGCTGGTGCGGATAACGATTTTTCTGGGCTACCTGGCGCTGATATCGCGGATGCCGGACCTCCAGCGCGTCTTCGAGTACCACGGTGCCGAGCACAAGACGATCTCCACCTACGAGGCGGGCGAGCCGCTGACGCCGGAGCACGCCCAGCGCTACTCGCGCTTCCACCCCCGCTGTGGGACGAGCTTCCTGCTACTGGTGATGATCGTCGCGATCGTCGTGTTCGCCCCGCTCGGCAAGCTCGAATGGCACTGGCTGTTCATCTCGCGAATCCTCGGCATCCCGATCGTGGCCGGCCTCGCGTTTGAGCTCATCAAGTGGTTCGGCAAGAACCGCACCAAGCGCTGGGCCCGCATCCTCATGTGGCCCGGCATCCAGCTCCAGCGCCTGACGACGCGGGAGCCCGACCTGTCCCAGCTCGCCGTGGCGATTGCCGCGCTCGAAGCAGTGCTTGCGGTCGAGAACCCGCTCACGGCCTCCGAAGAGGACAAGCTCGGCATGGAAGTCGTGGCGTAGGTTTAGTCCGGCGCCCGTCTCGAAACGCTTCGGATATGGGCGCGGTGCTTCTCACCGGCGCCACGGGCTTCGTGGGGGGAGAGATCCTGTCGCGTTTTCTCGCACGCGGGGATCGGCACGTCTACGCGCTCGTGCGCGCCGACAACGACAATGATGCGGCCAGCCGGCTGCCGGCCCATAAGCGGCTGACGGCCGTCGCCGGCGATATCGAGCAGGCCGGCCTCGGCCTCGCGGACGAGACCGGCGACCGCCTTCGGCGCGAGGTCGGGACCGTGCTCCACTGCGCGGCGTCGGTCTCCTTCGACATGCCGCTGGATGAGTCCCGCAGCGTGAACGTGGGGGGCACGCGCAGGATGGTCCAGTTCGCGCGCAAGTGCATGCGGCTCGAACGCTTCAGCTATGTGTCGACCGCCTACGTGGCGGGCGAGCCGGGCCGGCTCTTCCGTGAGGACGAGCTGGCCGTGGGCCAGCGCTTCCGCAACCCCTACGAGCGCTCCAAGTTCGAGGCGGAGCTGGCACTGCGCAGCGAGGGCGCCGGCCTGCCGCTCCAGATCCTGCGCCCGAGCATCGTCGTCGGCGAGAGCACGACCGGCCGGACCAGCTCTTTCAACGTCCTGTACGGACCGCTGAAGGCCTTCGCGCGCGGGGGGATCCCGGTGATTCCGGCGCGGCGCGACGCGCCCGTCGACATCGTGCCGGTGGACTACGTCGCGGACCGGGTGCACGAGCTCGCGACCGGCGGCCCGAACGGGACCTTCCATCTCGTTGCCGGGCGGAACGCCACGACGGTCGGCCGCCTCCTCGAGCTGTCCTCCGAGCAGTTCGGCCGCTCCGAGCCCACAGTGCTTCCGCCGCGCCTGTACCGGCGCTGGATGCATCCGTGGCTGCGGCGGAAGTACCGCGGCCTGCGGCGCCTGGAGGTGTACTTCCCCTACTTCTCGATGCGGGTGCGCTTCGACGATCGCCGGCTCGGCCCGGGTCCGAGGGTGGAGTCCTACTTCCACCGGCTCGTTCGCTACGCGCAGGCAGTGGGCTGGGGCCGCAGGTAGCCCTACCCTTCAGTGGGTGATCGAGAAGCTGGTCGAGCAGATCGAGGGCCGCTTCACGGAGCTTTCCGAGCAGATGGCGGACCCGGCGGTGATCTCGGACCAGCGGCGCTACGCCGAGGTCGGCCGCGCCTACCGCGCCCTCGGGCCCGCGAGCCAGCTCGCACAGGAATGGCGCCGCGCGACCGACGACGCGGCCGGCGCGCGCGAGCTGCTCGCTGAGGACGGCGACGATCCCGAGCTGCGCGAGCTGCTGCGCACCTCCGAGCTGCGGCTCGCCGAGCTCGAGGAGGAGATCCGGCTCGCAATGGTCGAGCCCGATCCGAACGACGAGAAGGACGTGATCGTCGAGATCCGGCCCGGCGCGGGCGGGGAGGAGGCCGGTCTGTTCGCTGGCGACCTCTACCGGATGCTCGACCGCTACGCCGACCGGCGCGGCTTCAAGACCGAGCCGATCGAGGTGGGCGACGGCCACTTCACCTTCGCCGTCAAGGGCCAGGGCGCCTACAGCGTCTTCAAATACGAGGGCGGCACGCACCGGGTCCAGCGCGTGCCGGAGACCGAGTCGCAGGGGCGCATCCACACCTCAACCGCGACCGTTGCCGTGCTGCCTGAGGCCGAGGACGTCGATGTCCACGTGGATCCGAACGACCTCCAGATCGACGTGTACCGCTCGTCCGGCCCGGGAGGCCAGTCGGTGAACACGACCGACTCCGCGGTGCGCATCACGCACAAGCCAACGGGGCTCGTGGTCTCGATGCAGGACGAGAAGTCGCAGCTCCAGAACCGCGACAAGGCGATGCGCGTGCTCCGGGCGCGGCTGCTCGAGCGCGAGATGGCGGCACAGCAGGCTGAGCTGGCTGCGGCGCGGCTCGCCCAGGTGGGGAGCGGCGAGCGCGCCGAGAAGATCCGCACCTACAACTTCCCGCAGGACCGCGTGACCGACCACCGCGTGGGTCTCACCAAGGGCAACCTGCCCGGGGTCCTGGGGGGCGAGCTCGACGAGTTCACAGCGGCGCTCGAGGCGGAGGAGAAGCGCCGGATGCTCGAGGCCGCGGAGCCGGTCGGGGGATGACCGCGCGCGACGCCGTAGACGCCGCGACCACCGCCCTGGGGGCGGCCGGGTGCGCGACGCCTCGGCTCGATGCCGAGCTGCTCGTTGCCGATGCGCTCGGGGTGCGCCGCGAGCAGCTGGTGCTCGATCCGGACATGGAGATCCCGCCGCCGGCGGCGCGCGTGATCGCCGAGCACGTGCGGCGCCGCAATGAGCGGGAGCCCGTGGCGTACATCCTGGGCCGCAAGGGCTTCCGCAACATCGAGTTGAAGGTGGACCCGCGTGCACTCGTGCCACGCCCGGAGAGCGAGCTCCTCGTCGAGGCCGCGCTCGACCTGCCTGAGGGGGCGCGCGTGCACGACGTGGGCACCGGCACCGGTGCGATCGCGCTTGCGCTGCTCGACGAGCGGCCCGACCTTCAGGTCACCGCGTCCGAGCTGTCGCCCGAGGCGGCCGAGCTCGCGCGCGAAAACGCGGCGCGACTCGGCCTGCCATTGGAGGTCGAGGTGGCGGACGGCCTGCCGCCCGGCGACTACGACCTCGTGATCGCGAACCTGCCCTACGTGCGCGACGACCGGTGGGATCGCCTCATGCCCGAGATCAACCGCTACGAGCCGCGCGTAGCGCTCACCTCAGGCGAGGACGGCCTCGACGCGATCCGCGAGCTGGTGGCGCACCTGCCCTCCGGCACTCGCGTCGCTCTCGAGCACGCCGATGACCAGGCGGAGGCGGTCCGCGGGATGCTCGACGACGCGATCTCCTACCCGGATCTGGCGAACTGGGATCGCATCACTCTCGGCCTCGCGCCTTGAGGCCCGACGAAGTCAAGACCTTCGAACGCTGCATCTCGGTGGGGGGAGTGGCGATCTTCCCCGCCGACACGGTCTACGGGATTGCGACCGAGCCCGACTCGCGCGAAGGCGTGGACCGGCTCTACCGGCTGAAGGGCCGCGCGCCGGACAGGCCGGCCGCCGTGATGTTCTTCCAGCTCGGCGCCGCTCTGGACGCTCTGCCCGAGCTCGGCGAGCGCACGCGCGCGGCCGTCGAGCGCTTGCTCCCGGGCGCGCTCACCTTGGTGCTGCCGAATCCCGCCCGCCGCTATCAGCTCGCATGCGGCCCCGAGTTGGAGCGCCTGGGGCTGCGCGTGCCGGCCCTCGAGGGTGAGCTCGCCACGCTCGCCGCGGTTGCCTGGCCGGTGCTCCAGTCGAGCGCGAACCGTTCGGGTCAGCCGGACGCCCGCCGCGTCGATGACATCGACGACCGCATCCGCGCGGGCGTCGACCTCGTGCTGGACGCGGGCGAGCTGCCGGGCACGCCGTCGACCGTGGTCGACCTGTCCGGCTACGAGCATGACGGCGGCTGGTCTGTGATCCGAGAGGGGGCGGTACCGCGGGAGGCGGTGCTACGGTCCCTCCGATGAGCGATCTGAGCCCGGATTACTTCACCAAGCCAGTCGCCGAGGTCGATCCGGAGATCGCCGAGGTGCTGAAGGACGAGGCGGCGCGTCAGGAGCGGACGCTCGAGATGATCGCGTCCGAGAACTTCGTCCCCCAGGCAGTGCTCGACTGTCAGGGCTCGGTGCTCACCAACAAGTACGCCGAGGGTTACCCGGGCAGGCGCTACTACGGCGGCTGCGAACACGTGGACGTCGCCGAACAGCTGGCGATCGACCGCGCGAAGGAGCTGTTTGGAGCAGACCACGCGAACGTCCAGCCGCACTCCGGCGCACAGGCGAACTCCGCCGTCTACATGGCGCTGCTTGACCCCGGCGACCGCATCCTCGGGATGAAGCTCGATCACGGCGGCCACCTGTCGCACGGAATGAAGATCAACTTCTCCGGGCTCTACTTCGACATCGTCGCCTACGGGGTGCGCCAGGAGGACTCGCGGCTCGACATGGACGAGCTCGCGCAGGTCGCGGAGGACGCCAAGCCGAAGCTGATCATCGCCGGCTGGTCGGCGTATCCGCGCCGGCTCGACTTCCAGCGCTTCCGCGAGATCGCCGACTCGGTCGGGGCGATCCTGATGGCCGACATCGCGCACTTCGCCGGGCTCGTCGTGGCCGAGGAGCACCCGAGCCCCATTCCCCACTGCGACGTGGTCACGACGACCACCCACAAGACGCTCGGCGGCGGCCGCGGCGGCATGATCCTGTGCCGCGAGGAGTACGCCAAGAAGATCGACTCGCGCGTTTTCCCGGGGCACCAGGGCGGCCCGCTGATGCACAACATTGCCGGCAAGGCGGTCACGTTCAAGATCGCCCAGTCGGACCTCTTCCGCGAGCGCCAGCGCCGCACTCGTGAGGGCGCCGCGATCGTCGCCGAGGAGATGCTCGCGGCCGGGGTCAACGTGCTCACCGGCGGGACCGACGTACACCTGGTGCTCGCCGACCTGCGCGAGTCGGAGCTCGACGGCAAGCAGGCGGAGGACCGCCTCGCCGAGGTGGGCATCACCGTCAACCGCAACGCCGTGCCGTTCGACCCGCGCCCGCCGGCGGTCTCGTCCGGCTTGCGCATCGGCACGCCCGCGCTCGCAACGCGTGGCTTCCAGGCCGACGACTTCCGCGAGGTCGGCCGGGTGATCGGCGAGGCGCTCACCGGCGAGTTCACCGACACGCAGCGGGGCGAGCTCACGGAGCGTACGCGCGCGCTGGCCGACAAGCACCCGCTCTACCCGCAGCTTGCAGAGGCCGCGGTCGCGTAGCCATCTTCGAGCTGGAGGGCATCAGACTGGCTCGTGACGGCCGGCCGGTGCTCGACGACGTGACGCTGTCCATTCCCTCAGGCTCCACGGCCGTGCTCGGCCCCTCCGGGTCCGGCAAGTCCACATTGCTTCGGCTACTCAACCGGCTCGCGGACCCGGACGAGGGCACCGTCCGCTTCCACGGGACGGATGTGCGCGAGCTGGACCCGCTCGAGCTTCGCCGTCGTGTGGGGCTGGTGCCACAGCTGCCGGCGCCCGTGCCCGGCACCGTCGCCGAAAACGTGTCCTTCGGGCCGCGCCTCGAGGGCCGCGAGGTGGACCCCGAGCGGCCGGTGGAGCTCGCCGGTCTGAACCGAACGTTCCTGAACCGTGACGCCTCGCGGCTGTCCGTGGGCGAGCAGCAGCGGGTGATGCTCGCGCGGGCGCTCGCCCTGGAGCCGGAGGTGCTGCTCCTCGACGAGCCCACGGCGTCGCTCGACGCGGCGGCGAAGGAGGCGGTCGAGGACGCCCTTCGGAGCCTCCACGGCGTGTCGCTGGTGCTCGTCACGCACGACCCCGGCCAGGCGGAGAGGCTGGCCGAACGAACGATCCACTTGAGCGGCGGGAGGGTCAGGAAGTGAGCACGGTCTCGATCACGCTCGGCGAGGTCGCCGCCTCGCTCGCGCTCGTCGCGGTGGCCGTCGCCGTCTCCTTCTGGCGTCGCGCCGAGCTGGAGCAGGACATCGCGGTCGCCGTGCTGCGCTCGTTCCTGCAGCTCACGGCTGTCGGCTACGTGATCCAGGCGATCTTCGATGCGGACAGCCTCTGGCTGGTCGCGGCACTGCTCGCGGGGATGGTCGCGTTCGGCACGTGGACGGCGCGCGGCCGAGCGAAGACCGTTCCCGGCGCGACCGGCCCCATCGTGCTGGCGCTTTCTGTTGCGGCGGCCGTCACGCTGGGGCTGGTGATCGGGCTCGGAGTGTTCAAGGCGGAGCCGCGCTACCTCGTGCCGGTGGGCGGGATGGTGATCGGCAACTCCATGACGGCGGTCGCGGTCGCGCTGAACCGGCTCGCCGACGAGATGCACGACGGGCGCCGGCAGGTCGAGGCGATGCTCGCACTCGGCGCGACCTCATTTCAGGCCGCCCGCGGCGCGCTCACGCGCAGCCTGCGCTCGGGCATGATCCCGCTGGTCGACTCGACCAAGACGACCGGCATCGTGTTCTTCCCGGGCACGATGGTCGGGATGCTCGTGGCGGGCGCGGAGCCGGTCGACGCCGTTCGGCTCCAGCTCGTGCTGCTCTGGGTCCTGCTGGGGGCCGTGGCGCTCGCGGGCCTGATCGCAGTCTCAGTGGGCTACCGGGGTTTCTTCACCGACGCCCACCAACTCCGCGAGCCGTGAGCCGGCGTGACCTCGGGTCCGGTCAGACCGGGACGATCAGTCCCGGCCGCTCCATCGCCTCCCGCCACACCGCTCGTGCCGCCTCGCGGGAGGTCTCCGCGCCGATCCGCTCGGCCACCCAACTCGCCGCGGCGGTGGATACCTCTGAGTCGATTTCGACGATCCCGGGGTAGAGCTCATTGCCGAGTCGCTCGCCGGCACCGGTGAGCACCTCGCCCATCGTCTCGCCGCGCCGGATGCCGAGCAGCTCGACATTGGGCTCGCCCTCGAGCCCGGCGCCGCGCCAAATTCGGGTGGCGAGCTCGCCGACCGTGAGCTCCGGGGCTCCGGCGGGCGTGGCGAGTCGCGCGCCGCGCCGAGCGAGGAGCGCGCCATGCACGGCGGCGGTGACCGCGTGAGGCATGGTGATCCAGTAGCGCAGCATGCCCGTGTCCGTGACCGTCAGCGGCACGCCCGCCTTCGCTTGCCGGAGGAAGAGGTCCGATGCGCTTCCGGCGCTGCCGAGCACGTTGACGAACCGAACCGCGGTCCGATTGGCGCCGTCGCTGCCGGCCGCGTACGCGGTCAGCTGCTCCATGAAGCGCTTTGTCCGCCCGTAGTAGCTCGCAGCCTGTGCCGCCTTGTCGGTGGAGGCGACCACGAGGGTGTCAACCGCATGCCGCTCGGCGGCACGCAACACGTTCCAGCTGCCGTGCAGATTGGTGTCGACGAACTCGTCGGGATAGATCTCAGCCCAGTCGACGTGCTTGTAGGCCGCGAGGTGGAAGACGAGATGTGGGCGCGCGCGCCCCATCTCGGTCGCAATGCGGCCAGGGTCGCGAATGTCGCAGAGCACGTGCTCGATGCGGACGAGTTCCAGCGAGTCGCGCGCGCGGCGGTCGTTGGTGAGCGATGCCTCGTGGCTGTCGAGCAGCGTCACGATCTGCGGCCGGAAACCGAGCAGGAGCGTTGCGAGGAAGCGCGCAATCGAGCCACCCCCGCCGGTGATGAGCACGCGGCGCCCGCCGACCAGCTCCTGCAGCTCCAGCACGGAGGGCACCGGGTCCGGCTGCCCCAGCACGCGCTCCCAGTCGAAGCGCTCGGGGCGCAGCCGCCTGCGCGGGCGCGGCATCGGAAGTTCCTCCGGCGAGGTGATGACACGCTCGATGGCGCGGTAGGCGGCCTTCATTGAGGTCGAGTCCATCGGGTCTGGCTCGCTGATCTCGGCGACGATGAACGGCACGAGAGCGGCCAGCCGTCGCACATATGGGTCGAGGTCGAGGTCGCCGGTGCCGTACGGGAGCCCCTCGCCCAAAATGCCGTGCGCGTTCGAGACGTGTGCCACCTCAGCCGCCGGGCCGAGCTCCTCGACGTAGCGCCCGAGGTCGAGCTCCTCGGGGTCGTCGGTTCCGAATAGGGACGGGTACGCCAGGGCGAACGAACGGAACAGTGCCGCGTGGGAGGTGTCGATCGTGAAGCCGAGCCCGGGGATGCGCGCGCGCCAGTCGAGCAGGTCGCGCCAGTGCCCGCCCACGGGTGACAGGTATACGCCGCCGGTGCGCATCCGAAGGATCGGCGGCACATTCTCGATCAGCGGGGTGACGCCGTGGCCATGGCAGGCGTCCGCGAAGAAGCGCAGAAAGCGATCGACCTCGTCCTCGTCAATGTGGGCGCCGTCGGGGCGCCAGTCGCTCCGGAACTCCTCCGGGCTCTTCGGGGTGAAGAGGTGGATTGTGAGGACCGGTGAGCCGACCCCCGCTGCGAACGCCGCGCTGCGTTCTATTCCGGCACGCGCGTCGTCGTCGAGCCGGTCGACCCGCACGTGCGCGCCGCTCGGCCACGACACCGGCGCCTCGGCGGTGACCGCGAGGCCGCGCTCCGGCAGCGCCGCGCGTGCGGCGTCGGTCACGGCCGCAATACGCGCATCGTTCTCGACGTCGCGCGGCCCCAGGCACAGCTCGATTCCCAGCGGGACGCCGCCCGCGAGCCGCTCGGCGATCTGTCCTGGATCAGGCGCGGCCTTGAGCAGGGGTATGGCGTCGAAGCCAGTCGACATACAGCTCCACTGATTGAGGTAGCGGTCGGGAGGTGAAGGCTAATTCGGCCCCGGACGGGTAGCTCTGGTTTTCCCCCGCCGCCAGCTCGCCGCCGGGCGTCTCGATCGGCGAGCTGGACCCGGCTACCTGCTTGACCAGCTCCGCCGCTTCAAGCAGCGGCGTCGCGCGACCGCTGGCCACGGTCAGCGTCTCGTTCCAGCGCTCGTCCTCGAGCACCCGCTCGACCGCGCCGGCGAAGTCGTCCACGTACACGAAGTCCCGGGTCCGCCGAGCGTCACCCGGTATCACGATCGGCTTGCCGGCGAGAGCGCGCCATGCGAAGGCCGCGATGGCACCGGTCGCTCCCTCCGGCACAAGCTGGCCCGGGCCGAACACGGACGTGAGCCGGAGCACGGTCGCCCGCGCTGGATGAAGGCGGCAGGCCTCTTCGGCGAGGCGTTTCGACATCGCGTAGGGGTCGGGTGGAGGGTCGACGGCCACCCGGACGGACGAGGGATAGACGAGGCCCGCGCCGTGCTCCGCACAGCCCTCGAGCAGGTTGACCGTGGTCCCCGCGTTCTCGCGCACCGCGCGCGCGGGATCGCGGCGGGCGCCGTCGGGATCCGGCACGCCGCCGAAGTGCAGGACGGCGGCGCAGCCGGCGATCAACTCACGGACCGTGTCTCCACCGGCGTCCGCCTCGACCGGGGCGATCTCAGCCAACGCGGCGCGCTCCCGCCGGCCCGGCCGGGTCACGGCGACGACCTCGTGACCGCGCTCACGCAGGTGACGAGTCACGCGCGACCCGAGGAAACCGCTTGCGCCGATCACCAGCAGCTTCACGGGGCGCCCCCGAGGTACTCGGTCAGCTTTTGCTGGTAGCTGAACGGGCTCGAGACCGTCCACGCAGGGCCGTCCTCGGTTGGCTCGCGGCGCGCGAGGCGTGCGACGTCACGCACTGTGACGGTCTCCGCCGCGACGTTCGCCGCCGAGATCCCCGGCTCCGCCGGGGCGGCGAGAAGAATCCGCGCGACGTCCTCCACGTGTACGACGCCGATCGTGGCCTGGCCGCCGGCGTCGAGCTGCGGCTCCTCACCCGCGGCGACGAGCCGGCGGAACTTGTCAACGACGGTCTGCGATTCGGGCCGGTCATGCTCAACGGGGCTCGGGCCGTAGACGATGCCGAGTCGGAGCAGGGCGAGCCCGAAGCCGTGCCTGCGGGCGTATAGATCCAGGCACAGCTCCGCGTAAACCTTCGACAGGTGGGCGAGGTCTCCCTGTCGGCCGTACGGATGGTCGTCGGCGACCTGGCCCCGTAGATCGGGGCCATACACGTGCAGGGAGCTTCCGTACACGAGGGCGGCTCCGGTGGCCTGCCGCGCGAGTGCCTCGGCCACGAGCCGCGGGCCGATGAGGTTGGTCTGCTCCGTATACGCGGGTTCGGCGATCGACAGCGGCCGGCTCGCCTGCGCCGCGAGCAGGTAGACGCGATCGAACGGCTCCTCGAGCAGCGCCCCGACGGCGTCAGGGTGGCGCACATCCGCCGTCTCGATCCGCGCGCCGCCCCGCTCGAGCGGGTCGAGCTGCTCGCGGCGGGTGGACCACCAGTTGTCGGCGAGCACGACCTCGTGCCCGTCCGCGAGCGCGAGTTCCCCGAGCTTCGCGCCGACGTACCCGGCACCGAGTACGAGCAGCCTCATGGGCGCGCCTAGATCGTCCAGACGTGTGGCCCGGGCGGCGCGACGTTGCGAGTGTCCACCACCAATCGGGCGTGATCCCAGAGCGGCTGCTCGAGGAACTCGCGATGTGGCGTGAGCATGACCACGCAGTCGGCCGCCGCCACGACGTCAGGATCCCAGGGGACGCCTTGGTGAATCTGCTCGTCGAGCTCCAGGTGGCTGACCCACGGGTCGCAGTAGCTCACCTCGCCGCCGCGCAGGATGAGCTGGCGCAGCACTTCGAGGCTGGGCGACTCGCGGGTGTCGTGCACGTCGGGCTTGTAGGCCACGCCCAGCAGCAAGATCCGCGAGGCCTTGATCGGGCGGCCGGTCTCGTTGAGCGCATCCGCGACCTTCTGGACGACGTACTGCGGCATCGAGGCGTTCACCTCGTGCGCCGCGTCGATCAGGCGCGCCGAGTAGCCGTATTCGCGCAGCCGCCACGCGAGGAAGTGAGGGACCACGGGGATGCAGTCGCCACCGAGGCCGGGGCCCGGATAGTGCGGCAGGAAAGCGAACGGCTTGGAACCGGCGGCGTCGATGACCTCCCAGACGGAGATGCCGAGGTGGTCGCACATCAGCGCCAACTCGTTCGCGAGCGCGATGTTGACCGCGCGGAAGGTGTTCTCGTGCAGCTTGGCGGTCTCCGCGACGGTCGGGCTCGAGACCGGCACGACGGTGTCGACGATCTGCGCGTAGAGCGCCTCGGTGCGCCTGAGGCACTCCTCCGTGACGCCCGCGACGAGCTTTGGCGTCGTGCGGACGCTCCACGCCTTGTTTCCCGGGTCGACGCGCTCGGGCGCGTACCCGAGGAAGAAGTCCCGCCCGACCTTGCGGCCGCCGTCCTCGAGGATCGGCAGCAGGATCTCGAGCGTCGTGCCTGGGTAGGTCGTCGACTGCAGGATCACGAGCTGCCCGGGGCGCAGATGTCTCGCCACCGCTTCGCCCGCACTCACCACGAAGGAGATGTCGGGCGTGCGCGTCTTCGACAGCGGCGTGGGCACGCAGATCGTCAGCGCGTCGAGCTCCGACACTGCGGCGTAATCCGAGCTCGCCGAGAGGCGATCGCCGGCTGCTTTGTAGCGCTCCGGCGGCACGTCAACGAGGTAGGAGCGGCGCTCGTTCACCCACCTGACGCGCTCGTCGTTGAGGTCGAGGCCCGTCACCTGGAACCCCGCGTCCGCGAACAGGATGGCGAGCGGAAGGCCCGCGTAGCCGAGTCCAACGATCCCGAGACGCGCCTCCCGCGTCCGGATCCGCTCGTCGAACACGGCTGGGGCCGTGGAGAAGGAGGTTGCGGCGTCCACGGCAAGGCGATGCTAGCAGTGGTTTCGGCCCGCTCGCCAGCGATCGGCGTTTTCCGCCAGAGCGCACGTTTAGGCTATGTACGCCGTGTCTTTCGGGGATTCCATCCGCGGGCTGGTTGACGACGGGATTCCGTGGGCTTTCCTGACCGCGGCGGTCTTGGTGTTGCTGCTCACTCCTCTGGTCGCGAGGATCGCGCCGCGGATCGGGGGAGTGGACCACGGTGGCGATCGCCCACGCGTGCACACGAAGCCGGTTCCGAGGATCGGGGGCGTGGCCATCGTCATCGCGATCCTGGTCGCGGCCGCCCTATGGGCCGACGTCGACGGCCCGTATGTGGGGATGCTGATCGGGACGGGCCTGGTGGCCATCGTGGGCCTGTATGACGACATCTACGGCCTGCGGCCGAGCGCCAAGCTCCTGACGGTCACCGTCGTGGCGTTGATACCGGTCCTCGGCTGGGACCTTCGCATCGAGCATGTCACGCTGCCGTTTCTGGGTGACCACGACATTGGCTGGGCGTCGGTCCCGCTCACGCTCCTCTGGGTTGCGTTCCTCGCAAACCTCGTGAATCTGATCGACGGCATGGACGCGCTGGCGGCGGGGATCGTGGCGATCGCGTCTGGCTCGTTCGCGCTGCTGGCAGTCTCGTTCGGCCGCGCGGACGCGGCCGTCCTGGCTGCGATCGTGTGCGGCGCCACGCTCGGCTTCCTGCGTCACAACTATCACCCCGCGAAGATCTTCATGGGCGACTCAGGGGCGCTGGCCCTCGGATTCCTGCTCGCGCTCATAGCCGTGGAGGGCGTGCTCAAGACGGCCGCGACCATCGCGCTGGCCGGGCCGCTGCTCGTGATGGCGGTGCCGATCCTCGACACCTCGTTTGTCGTGTTGAAGCGCCTGAAGTACCGGCGCCCGCCGTGGTCGCCCGACCACAACCACTTCTATCACCGCTTCCTTCGGATCGGTTTCTCCCAGAGGCGCACAGCGGCGTATCTGCTCCTCTGGGCGCTCATGCTCTCGGCCTACGCGATCCTGGTCCGCTTCGTGCCGCCGCGGCCGGAGGGGGAGTGGGATGGTGGAGCGGTACTCCTGCTGTCGCTGCTCGGCGTGGTGGTGCTGGCCGCGTCGGTCTGGATGGCATACACGCTCGAGATCCTGAAGGCGCGGCATTTCGAGGCGGTCGGCCTCGGGCGGCTCGTCCGTGCCGAGGTCGGCGACGGGGCGGTTGGACCCCCCGAGACCGCCGACGAGCGTCAGGACACGGTCGAGCGCACCGTCACCGCCGGTTATCGCTAGACGGGACGGCCAGCTTAAGGAGCTCGGCAGGGTCGCGGCGCACGCGGCCTGTGAATCCGTCGTCCGATCTGCGCTCGACCGTCAGCTCGTCAGGGTCGCGCAGCATCTTCATGCGCCCCTCGCGAATTAGGAGCTCGTCCACACCGCCGAGCGGACCCTCGAAGATCGACCACACCGGTGTTCCGAGTACGGCCGCCTCACGATTCATGGTGCCGCCGGCTGAGACCAGCGCGTCGGCCAGCGCCACCAGGCTGCGCCCATCCTGTGCGCGCTCGGGGACAATCGTCTGCTCCAGTCGAAGCGAGTTGACCGCCTCGCGCTGCTCTGGCGTGCGTGTAAGTACGACAGCCCAGCAGTTCTGTCGGGCGAGGCGCCGCAGTAGCGGTGGGAGAAGTTCGTTCTCGGAGCCGCCGAGGTAGAGCGCATAGGAGGGCGGCGTGCGCACCACACAGACCGGGGCGCCCTCAGGCACGCCGAGCTTCTCGAGCACCGACCGGTCAGGTTCGAAGTCCGCCAGGTAGTACTCCTCCTTTAGGCCGGGGAAGCGGACCAGCTTGGGCGGCTTCGCCCCGTAGCGGGCCAGCCTTTCGGGTGGGATCGCGTCCGGTACGAGGACGCGCGTCGCGAGTCGGCAGATGACGTGATGCTGCAGGGTGGCCCACTCGTAATCGAACATCGT